>CAZOOX010000074.1:0-17769 GCA_964581545.1 uncultured Anaerolineaceae bacterium | reverse complement strand
TATTAGAAAAATCTTTACTAAGGATAGAACACAAAAAATGTTAAATAGGCACGCTATAAAGCGAAAACTCCCCGATTTTTCGAGGAGTTTTCGCTTTCTTCTTTTTTTATTATTCTTCTGTTGTCTCGTCAGCCTTCTCTGCTTCGTCTTCTTTCCCTTCGTTTATGCCTTCACGAAAATTGCGGATACCAGAACCTAACTCACCAGCAATTTTACTAAGTCTACCAGGTCCGAAGAGGAGCAAAACAATCACCAAAACGATGACTAATTCCCAAATGCCAGGTTTCACCATAACTTTCTCCTAAATAAATATTTTCAAGTATGTCTATTCTACTATAGAATTACCAGGCACTTAAATTGCCAGGGCCAGAACGCAGATGCTATTTTTTCTTACGCCGGTATCGTCCCCAAAGTAAACCTTCCACGATACGTAAGACGCGCAAGAGAACTGAACGTATTCGCGCCAAGAACAAGAACCAACCATGACGCACCTTTCGCTCTGAGGGCAAAGGTCCTGTCCATTCAGCAACAAGTGCGCCCCAAGTCAACCCGCCGCCAAAACCTACCATAACAACGGTATCGCCTGGGTTGATACGCCCACTCTCAACGGCTTCCACAGCAGCGATCGGGACAGAAGCTGTTGATGTATTCCCATATTTACTAAGGTTGACCATAAACTTATCCATTGGCAGTTTCAATCCGCGCGCAGCAGCTTCGATGATGCGCATATTCGCCTGATGCGGAATCACCAAGTCAATATCTTCTGATTCTAAATCAACCTTTTCTAAAGCTTCTCTTGTTGCGCGTGCCATAACCCGTGTTGCAAAACGGAAAACACTCTTCCCATCCATTTTGATGAAATGAAGATCGCTTTGTACAGTTGCCAAACTGGTCGGTAATTTACTCCCTCCCGCAGGCAAGCTCAGCAGATCTCCACCAGAACCGTCAGAATGCATGACTTCTGCGAGAACGCCACCGCGCTCTTCATTTGCCTGCAAAACAAAGGCTCCTGCACCATCACCAAAGAGGATGCAAGTATTCCGATCTGTCCAGTCAACAAAACGAGAGAGCGTTTCAGCACCCACAACCAGCACATTTTTGCTTGCACCACTTCGAATTGATTGCGCAGCCATATTAACCGCAAAAATAAATCCTGTACAAGCTGCCATGAGGTCAAAGGCTCCTGCATTGATCGCACCAATCCGATCCTGGATCAAAGATGCCGTCGCGGGAAAGATATGCTCAGGGGAAGAGCTGGCAACAATGATCAAATCCAAATCAGCGGCACGTAAATTTGCCACTTCTAAAGCGCGCAACGCTGCATCAGCCCCTAAAGTCGCGGAGCTTTCACCTTCTGAAGCAATTCGCCGTTCTCGAATGCCCGTACGCGCTCGGATCCACTCATCATTGGTTTCGACCATCTTGCTCAGATCGTCATTTGTCCGCACCTGCTCAGGTACAGCCATCCCCCACCCCGTAATATGTGCGTAAGGCATTTTTACTCCTCGAAACGGCTGATGATCAGCGTAGCATTATGCCCGCCAAAGCCAAAAGAATTGGAAAGTGCGTGCTTAACGTCCACTTTTCTCGCTTCGTTGGGGACATAATCCAAATCACATTCGGGGTCAGGCGTTTCGTAATTGATCGTCGGCGGAAGAATACCTTCTTGCAAAGCTTTCGTGCAGAAAAGTGCCTCCAATGCACCAGATGCGCCAAGAAGATGACCTGTCATCGACTTTGTTGAAGAAACCGGGATTTGATAAGCGCGTTCGCCAAAAACGGTCTTGATCGCCGCCGTTTCGCCCTTGTCATTTAACGCGGTGCTCGTTCCATGAGCGTTGATATAGCCAATATCATCTACCGTTAAACCCGCATTCTCAAGCGCGAGCTCCATGCAAAGAGCAGCACCTTCGCCCCCTTCTGCTGGCGCAGAAATATGGTAAGCATCATCGCTGGTACCATAACCAGACAGCTCTGCCAAAATATTTGCTCCGCGCGCCTGTGCATGCTCCAATGATTCAAGAATGAGTACCCCTGCACCTTCGCCCATCACAAAGCCGTTACGGTTTTTATCAAAGGGGCGTGACGCTCTTTCCGGCTCATCATTTCGATCAGACAACGCACCAATGGTGTTCATTCCGGCCATCGCCAATTTAATGATACTTGCTTCACCGCCACCAGCGATCATTACATCTGCACTGCCTCGACGGACGATTTCTGCCGCTTCGCCGAGAGCATTTGAGCCGGTGGCACAAGCCGTAACAACCGACATATTTGGGCCCCGAACGCCAAGTTTAATGGCAACCATTCCGGGGCCGGTATCCGCCAACATCATCGGAACCAAAAAGGGGCTCACGCGCGATGGACCGCGTTTTGCCATCACATCTGCTTGTTCCAGCAAGGTGCCGATCCCACCGATCCCGGTACCGATGAGCACACCGATCCGATCTCTATTTTCTTCCGTAACAACCAAACCAGCATCTTCTACAGCCTGCAAAGAAGCGCCCATTGCTAATTGAACATAGCGATCCATTCGGCGGGATTCGCGGCGTCCAAAAAGAGCGACTGGGTCAAAATCTTTTACTTCAGCAGCAAATTTTGTTTTATTTTCGCTGGCATCAAAAAGCGTAATGGGCGCTACACCCGATTTTCCTGCAAGCAATGCTTGCCAAGTATCTTCTACATTTAGACCGAGCGGGCTAAGCATGCCCAAGCCGGTAATTACAACTCGCTTTCGCATATTTTTCTCCTATAAAAAAAGACAGCGATGCTGTCTTTGCGTTCACCAAGCTATAACACATTCTGTACAAAAGGGATGCGCCTATTTTTTCAAACTTGTGTATCACTCCAGTAACGCGCAAATGCCTCCGGGCGTAAAAAAAGGAGAATAGTCAGCGAGGCAAAAAAACCGCCCAAATGCCCCCAATAAGCAACACTATATTGTCCGCCAGCACCGTTTAATAATATATCCATGGCTGGAACAAGCTGCAAAGCCAAAAAGTACAGGATCACCCAAAAGGCACGAATTTTAGGCCAGGAAGGGATAAAGCTGAACCAAAATATGAGCGTACGAATTCGCCCACGTGGGAACAAAATAAGATACGCGCCCATTACGCCAAAAACAGCGCCGCTCGCTCCCACAACAGGGACTTGAGATTGAGAATTGATCAGTACATAGATCAGATCTGATCCAAAACCGGCCAACAGATAAAATGCCAGGAAACGCCAGGAGCCGCAAGCATCCTCGACTCGTCTGCCAAAAACCCAGAGGGCAAACATATTCCCAAAAAGGTGAAAAATGCCGCCGTGCATAAACATCGAAGTGATGCCTGTCAAAAAGCCACCACCTTCTCGAGAAAACACCATCGCGGGGACAGTCGCGATTCGCTCATAATACTCTCCATATAAAAATGGAGGGAAAATGAAAAGGATGGCTGTGTTAACCAAAATGATCATAAAGGTCATCACAGGGAATGCGCTAAATCGACTCGGCTCGGTATCGTTTATCGGAAACATGATTTTCTACCTAGATCAAAAGTGGTATCCAACGCACATAGGCTTCGATGCCAAGCAACGTAAAAGACAAGAGCATCATCGTTAATCCGGCAGCCCCAACAAATATACGCAGTTTTTTAGAGCCTCGACCTCCCCTGCTGCCTAATCTCTTCCAAATACGGTGTTTTGAACCAGCAGCAGAAAGCGCCATTAAAAATGCCCCGACAATAACGACCAAAAACTCCACGCCCATCCACAAAGTGAAATAGCGAAGATCATAACCGGTTTGAATGATCAGCATCAATAAAAAAAGAACAGGAGGGCCAATCGAAAGACGAGCAATAGTGACCTTCGGAGAAATATGCACAATCGCTTCGGTCTTCATGCCTTCCAAACGATTGATCTCACGGAATAAACGATCCCATTCGCCACGGCCATTTGCTTTTGCAGAAAGCCCTTCATAAACCTTTATCGCCTTCTCGAACTCTCCATGCTCTTCATAGCTTAAGGCTAACTCTAAAGGATTTGCGCGATAATACCGCGCACGGCTTAGCGCCTCCTTTTTTTCTTTATTTGTCGGATCAAATGCAGATAAACGCGCCAAAGCCTGCTCTTTCTCGGCAAGGTCACTTGTATATTTTGCCAGCAAAACCCACGCAGACTCTGATCCATTATTTTCTTTAATAATTTTTCTTAAGCGTTTTAGGGCTAATTCTATATTCCCCTCAGAAAGAAGTTCATCTACCTTTGTCAGGGCGGCATTTTCTTTTCGTTCGCTTTCTACTTTCTCTGCGCGACGCAATTCTTCCAGGCGATCCCGAACGCGAGTCTCGGTAGAGTCAATCCGCAAAACCTCTTCACAAGCAAACATCAAATCTCCCCTGTCATCAAGAAGACCAATCAGCCACAGCCAAGCCAGTTTATTATCGGGGTCTTCTTGAAGAATATCAATAAAAAGCTCACGCGCAGACAATTCCTGCCCCAACTTTGCTTTCCTGATTGCCTCCTGCATCTGCTTCTCCTCAGTCACCAAACTACCCTTTTAGCAGCTTGTAGATTTGCCGCAAATGTACACGGTCATGCTCTACCACAAAGCCCAGTTGTTCTTGTAAAGTAACAGGGCCAAAAATTGCGTGCCGTCCCGCACGCTGCCAATCTTCATCGCTGAGTTCTTTCAACGCCTCCAATGTCTCCAGGCGAGCGTTGACAAATCCTCGCAGCGCATCTTCTCCATTTTCTTTGGCATAACCTCGCTCAGAAACCCACATGTCAGTATCATCAGCAGTAATAAAAGGGTTTTCTTCATACAAAAAGGTCTGAATTCTGGGTAAATTAACTTCTCTCTCTACATCGCGTAAATGGCTGACAACTTCAACTATCGACCATTCTTCGGGATGCGGGGATTCTGTCCACGTGCTGGCAGGGAGATCAGATAATAACCCCTTTAATGCAGCAGGGATAGCTTTCGCTGTCGCGACGATCGTGGTTTTGGCTTGATAGCTGGGAGTAAAAATTTTCTCATCCTGAGACTCTATCCAGCCCTGCAACTCTCCAATTTTTCCTCGTCCAAGGGGCGGATTCACACCCTCTGGCAGAATCGCATCATCATCGGCGATCCAATAAGCGGCAACACCTAATTCTTGTGCAGCACGCAAATCTCTTTCGGGATCATCACCCACAATAAGAACGGGCCCCTCCGGCCAACCCATACGCCCTAAAACCTCTCCAAAATATGCAGGGTTTGGTTTAGAGAAATGAAAATGCTCAAAAGACGAAACTACTTCAAATGGATATTTGTCTGGTGCCAACCCCGCCCAACGCAAACGATGATAAATAGCTGCACGTGGAAAGAGCGGGTTGGTAGAGACCGCAACGCGGTGTCCTTCCGAAAATGCCCATTCAACAAAACCCACTGCTTCGGGGCGTGCTTTAGTGAGATATGCCAGGGAGGGGAAAACCTCTTCGTAGAAGCGAGCAATTAACGGGTCAAGGGTGTCCCGCCCCGCATCAAATTTTGGGTAAAACTCGTTGCTAAATCGCTTTTCCAGCGTTTGCCTGGGGCTATCATTTGCTATCATCGCTCCTGTGCCAAGCATTAGATATTTGAGCATTTTGTCCGGCTCAATATAATCCTGCATTTCTTTCCCCAAAGTGTGAAAATAGACAGGGATGAAGTCGTTCATGTTGGAATCGAGCAGGGTGTCGTCAAGATCGAGCAGCAATGTCAGGGTCATTCTTTTACCTCGAAAATTGGCGGGAGGGGATGACACTCTCCGCAACCAATTTTTGGATTTTCTACAACTCTATTTGTTTTTTCACAAAAGGCAGAAACCTCGACATGCTTTTGGAAAAGGTTGAAAATTGAGCGAGTCACTTCTGCATTCAAACGCATATTTTCGCAAGAATTTGCTCGTAAAATCTCTGGTATGGGGCAAGTCTCGCAAAGCTGCGCGTGCCAATCAGGTAGCAGACGACATTCTTCATGGTTACGCCCACGATGATAATCACCGTAAAAATGAGCACATTCAATGCCTGCGGGTGTTTTCATATTGCTGTTTTCCTGTTTTAGTTAGGATTTTCGCTTCAAGGGTCGCGCAAAGGCTCGGAGGGGATTTGTAATCCCCGACTTTATGAGAAAGCCGCTGGATTGCCTGTGCTCCGAAGGGGTGCAAAACCAGCTAGAGCAAGAAAAACGAAAGCCCTTTTGGTGTGAACTAGATGACAATTTTCGACCCTTTACCATAATGTCCCCGTACGGGGACATTATGGTTATTGAGAATATAGGTTTATTCTATACGCGAGTGATATATTCACCCGTGCGCGTATCAACTTTGATAACATCGCCAACATCAATAAAATTAGGACATTGTACCGAGAGGCCTGTTTCACAAGTCACGCTTTTGGTAACGCCTGTAGCGGTATCGCCTCGTACGGCAATATCGGCCTGAATGACTTCCAATTCAACAGCTGTCGGGAGGTCAATGTCGAGCGGTTCATCGCCATAGAAAGTGAGCTTCACAGCCAAGCCTTCTTTTAGAAATCCCGCCACATCTTTGACCATTAGTGTGCTAATGGCGGGCTGTTCAAAGGTTTCGTTGTCCATAAAATAGTAGAAAGCATCGTCATTATAAAGGAATTGCACTTTTTTATAGTCCAGACGAATGTTCTTTACACGCTCACTGGAGTTGAATGTTTTTTCAATATTTGCGCCTGTACGCAAATTAAAAGCTTTAATTCGGATAGTAGCACCGCCACGTGCAGTTTTATTGTGATGATAATCTTTAACTTTGAATAAATCGTTGCCTATTTCAAAAATAACACCTTTTCGGAGAGCATTTGCTTCAATCATTTAGTACCTCGTAATTTAGAATTTTGTGGGGGGATTATACATTAGAGAGCAGAGATTAGTAAACGATGCATTAAGGATCGGGGATATGCCCGGCTTCAGCCTCAGCAGCATCTCTAAGCAATTGGACAGCGTGCCCCAACACCGGTGCGACGACTTGCAGGTTTTCGCACGCCGCCTTTGGGCTGCCCGGCAAATTGATAATGAGTGCCCGCCCCCGAATCCCTGCGATAGCACGTGAGAGCATGGCATGGGGAGTGATTTTTAGGCTTTCTGCACGCATCGCTTCTGCCAGCCCAGACGCGAGTTTATCTACAACAAAGCGAGTCGCTTCCGGTGTGATGTCGCGAGGCGAAAAACCGGTACCACCAGTAGTAAGAATAACATCCATGTCACCACTATCTGCCCATAAAATGAGAGTATCTCTGAGAACATCAAGATCATCAGGGACGATCAAGGTTTCGGCGACATCCCAACCTTTGCTTTTTACCATTTCGACAAGAGCAGGGCCAGACAGATCTGGGCGTTCATCACGCGACGAACGATCGGAGACAGTAACTATTCCTATGCGAATTTTCATAATTTTGCGTAAGTGATTTTCATGCTAGATCTTTGGCAAATGCATATAGATCGTCCATATTTTCCCAACCACGAGATTTGTAAAAAGCAATTGCTTCTTCGTTATCTTTTGTGACGAGTAAATAATAGCGAATACAGCCTTTTTCCTTGAGTTTTTCTTCAAGCGCGTCAACAAGAATATTTGCGATTCCTCTACGGCGATATTCGTGGGCAACAGTGAGATGATACATCATGCCACGCCGTCCGTCGAAGCCACCCATCACCGTGCCAATTATCAGGTCATCCACTTGGGCAATGAGGAACAAGCTTGGGTCACGAGCGACCTTCTTTTTAATCTCGGCTAGCTCGTCAGAAACACGGAGGTGGATCCCGTCTCCAGCGTTTTCCCAAAGGGCGTAAACTTCTTTGTAATCATCCGGGAAATTAAAGGGGCGGATGAGAATATCCGGCATGGACATTTTTATCCTGTAATATATTTTCGCAAAATGTTGATCAGGTCATCAGGCATATATGGCTTGAGCAAAAAATCATCCGCTCCACTCGAAAGACATTCATCGCCAAGACTCATCCCCGAGGCCATCACAACGCGAGTATTTTTGAAAGCATCTTCTTTTCGCATTGCACGGACAATTTCCATTCCGCTTTGACTGGGTAAATTAACATCAAGTACTAGTACTTCAGGGACATCATCGCGCAAAACAGGGAGCAAATCATCTGCCGCAAGATCCAAGGTAACAACTTCAAATCCTTCTAATTTCAATAAGGTTTCCAGAAGATTTACCATGGTGGAGTCATCTTCGGCTAAAAAAACTCTTTTCATAAAGATTTTCTCGTTTTATTTTTTGCTTTTCTTGGCAGTGGAGCCCTGCACCAATGCGGCATCCAAAACTTCAGCAACGGTTTCGACAGGGATAAAGGTCATTACCTTTTTGACCTCTTCCGGGATGTCGTCCAAGTCTGTTTCATTATCTTTTGGCAGGACAATCGTTCGCAAACCAAAACGATGCGCAGCGAGAACTTTTTCTTTCAAGCCGCCAATGGGTAAAACACGTCCGCGTAAGGTGATCTCACCTGTCATCCCCACGCCCTTCCGTACTTTGCGGCGCGTAAGCAAAGAAACCAATGCTGTAATAATTGTAATGCCCGCAGAGGGGCCATCTTTTCTTTGCGCCCCAGCAGGAACATGAAGATGGATGTCGGCTTTATCATAAAACTCAGGGTCAATGCCTAATTTTTCTGCGCGTGAGCGGACATAAGAGAGCGCAGCGCGCGCAGATTCTTGCATCACATTCCCAAGTGAGCCTGTGAGTTGGAAGCCTTTTGCACCGGGCATCTTTGTCGCTTCAACAAAGAGAACATTTCCGCCATAGGCCGTCCACGCCAAACCTGCCGCAACGCCAGGGATCGAGATGCGCTTCTTTAAGTTTTCAGCATCTCTATAAATGGGGTGGTCAAGAAGCTCTTCGACTACTTCGGGTGTTATCTTAGAGGAATATTCTTTCCCTTCCGCAATAAAAGCCCCTATTTTACGACAAATTGAGCCGATACTTCGCTCTAAACCGCGAACACCTGCCTCGCGCGTATATTGATTAATTAGCTTCCGCAAACTTGCAACCGTAAAGTTGACTTCTTTTTTATAGAGACTATTTTCTCGTATCTGGCGCGGGATTAAATAACCTTTGGCTATTTCAACCTTCTCACGTTCCGTATAACCGGAAAGATAGATAACTTCCATACGGTCAAGCAATGGGCGCGGAATTGTGCCCAATGAATTTGCTGTTGTAATGAACATCACCTGTGAAAGATCAAAAGCAACTTCGAGATAATGATCACGGAACTCTGAATTTTGTTCAGGGTCAAGGACTTCCAATAACGCCGACGCCGGGTTCCCCTGAAAATTCGCAACCAATTTATCGATCTCGTCCAGCATAAAAACCGGATTTTTAGTCTCTGCGCGGCGCAAGGCCTGTAAAATACGTCCCGGTAAAGCACCGATATAAGTACGTCGGTGCCCGCGAATTTCAGCTTCATCTCGCACTCCACCCAAAGAGATACGGATAAATTCCCGCCCCATTGAGCGAGCAATTGAACGCCCCAAGGATGTTTTACCAACACCAGGAGGCCCCACAAAACAAAGAATAACACCTTCACGTTCTTTACGGATCAGATCTTTACTTTCTTTAAAAGTGCCTTTGCGCGTCAAACTCAAACCACGAATTGCCAAAAATTCCAAAATGCGATCCTTGACATCTTCAAGCCCATAGTGATCCTGGTTTAAAACTTTGCGAGCGTGAGCTAACTCAAGATTATCATCGGTAGATTTAGACCAAGGCAAAGAAACCAACCAATCAAGATAGGTGCGAATAACACCATACTCTGCGGCTGCAGTAGGCATACGAGACATACGATCCAATTCATGGAGAGCCTGCTTTTCTGCCTCCTCTGACATTTTCGCTTCTTTGATTTTTTTATGAAACTCTTCAGCCTCTACGGTTTGCTCATCCCGTTCTCCCAGTTCTTTTTGAATTGCCTTGAGTTGTTCGCGTAAGAAATAATCACGCTGCACTTTCTCTATTTCACCACGCGCTTCATTCTGGATCTTTTGCCCCAACTGTAAAACCTGATTTTCACGCACCAGCAAGCCAACTAATTTATGCAGCTTTGCTTCGGTTGAATCAATAGCAAGGATTTCCTGAGCATCCTCCAAATCCATGCGCTGAAAATTTGCAATTGTATAGGTGGTTTCCAGAGGGTCCGTCAGCGAAGATATCGAACCGATCAACTCCTCAGGGAAAGAGGGGATCATCTCAGCGATCTGAGAAAATTGATCACGAGCATTTCTCGTCAGCGCATCTATCTGCAAACCCTCTTCTTCGATCTCAGGTGAAAGTTCTATCTTTGCTTTCAAATAGGGTTCTCTTTCTACCACTTCACCAAGTCGAAAACGCTCAATACCTTGTACGAGCAAACGAACAGTACCATCGGGCGCACGCAAAAGTCGATGAACCGTAGCCACCGTCCCCACCTCATAGAGGTCTTCAGGACCAGGCTCTTCCAATTCAGGTCTACGACTGGCGACCAACCCCACCAACTTATCGCCCGAAAGAATATCATCAACCAATTTGATTGAACGAGGTTGTCCAACAGTAAGCGGAACAGCAGTTTGTGGATATACAACTACACCACGCAGGGGCAAGATCGGCAAAACTTCTGGAATACTAGCATCCCCAAAAGCAAGGTTTTTACTCGATGAGGGGTTATCCTCATTATCATTTTCAAAATTAGAAAAAATAGAAGGCACTAAAAGCTCCATTAAAGACGAATCATTTTCCCAGACCCAATTAAACCAATCGGCAGTACTTTCATACCAGCGTGATGCACTCATAAAAATTATTCTTCCTGTATTTCAACGTTTCTGGGTTTTAATTTAGGCAAACAGACAACAAAAAAACCATCTTCGTACTCAGCACTCGCGTTTTCAAGATCAATAGGATTAGGGAGACTGACCGCAGAGGTGAATTTTCCACAACGGATTTCCATCTGATGATAAGCGCGTCGCTCCTGAACATCAGGCCTGCTACCGCTGATGATCAAAAAGTTCCCTTCAACACTTACCGTAAAATCTGCCTCGCTCATCCCGGCTATTTCAAGACGGACAATATACGCATCATCTGTCTCGTACATATCTGTTGGCGGACTCCAGATCTTTGAACGAACGTGCATCTGCCAGCCAACAGACTGCTTAACTGGGTAACGCCCCGTATCAGATTCTGACCCCTTTTTATCTTTGCGGATTTTAATTGGCATAAGCCTCTCCTTTTAAACACAGCGAGCGGCAAAAAAAAGAAACTCGGTTTTTTTTAGAAAAAATCTATGCCAGCCAAGTTTCTTTTTTCATATCATTCTAAATTTCAGTTTCCATAAATAGGACAAGGTACCTATCCGAAAATTGCTCTAGCCGCCGTCCCTCGCGCAACATACTCGCAGGAGTGCGGCGGCGATCTCTCTCATATATTCCTGCGCCGAGGACGCGTGCCCTTTGGGTACGGCGCAGGGAGCATCCTAAAATATTTTTCGGATGGGTTTTTATATAATTATACCGTCAAAAGATTACCCTTGTATTAGTTTTTTGAAAGATTTTATTTGCCAGCAACTCTAAAAAAAGAACCCACCCCGAAATTCGGGATGAGTCTCAACTGCGCCCTCGGGGGGATTCGAACCCACGACCTACGGATTAGAAGTCCGTTGCTCTATCCAGCTGAGCTACGAGGGCTTATTAATAATAATTACTCACAGCAGGGTCGTAATCCACGATAAACACGAACACCCGCTAAGGTTTTCAAGATCGTCATCTCGGGTCGCTCCAGTTCCTGCGCCAACTCACGCGAAGCCATCGGCTTATTCCCGTTTACGAGAAAAAGTCGAAAAACAGATTCTACCAATGAAGTTCTCGCTGTCAAGAACTCTGGCGCAAGTGCACAATGTGACATCAAGGTATGTAACATACCATCCACAACTTTAACTTCGGCAGTTTCCGGGTCTATCCAGTCGATCATGTCATCACCCTGCCAGGCGACAAAGGTTTCCTGATGCGCAACACACATCACAGAACGCAAGTGAATGCGCCAATTTCTTTCATTGTTCTGCCACCAATCAAAGTCAATATGAAAAGGGGTATCTAGAGTTGGCTTTACCAAACTGAACATTTTTTTTTCAGACATCTACACCTCTTCTTTGTTTGTTGCTTTATCGTTTAGGTGAAAATAAAGATCACCAACATGCTCTGCCCATGGACTTGTGGCCAACAAGCTAAAGAGTGGTGCCGGAGGACAGCGTCTAAGCAAATTGATCGCCGAATATAACTCCTGCGCGTGAATATGACCTTGCGGATTTAATTTCTTCAACTCTTGCATCACACTTCGGACCAAAGTCTCAAACTGCTTACTACTTTTCTGCGTTATTTCCCATGCCTTATCTTGCGCTTCAGCATCAGGAACAGCAAGGATCATCCGATCATCGAACTTGGCGTTAATAACTTGCTTTAGAGTAGCAAAAACGAGTCCACCATCTGAACCTGCCATCACTGTACGCACCCAATCACGCTTGCTGCGATGCGTCTGCGCCTGAATAATTACCTCACCAGCAGCCTTGCCATGACGGATATCGATCAAGCTCCCGGGGATCAATCCTTTTTCCTTGTACCACTCCCTGAGTCCATATACATAACGATTATCTTTCACGACCCAAGCTGGCATTCTTTCTCCACTTTCACCATCAACTAAAGTAAAGCGAATTCGTGGAGACTCATAGGCAGATGGAAAAAATGAGCGCAACCTCTCTGAGATCGGGAAGGTGCCCAAGCGCCAGTGTGGGTACAACAAAGAAATTGTTGCTTTTTTAGGAGCCTCATCTTCAATGATAATTTTGCTCAGCTCATCATCCAGCTTAGCCTCAAGCGCAAGCATTTCAGAAGTTAAAGTAGAGCGATCTAGATCTCCTGGCTCATACTGGAGCATCTCTGGTACATTGCGAACCTCTTCTGGCTCCAAACGTTCCAAACACCACAGAACTATACCTGTTGAGCCGACCTCGTCAAAACGTGAATCCTCTTTCAAAGCAAAGTTGAGCGAAAACTCTGTCAGGCTGCGATTATCCCCTTCAGGAAAATCGATATCTTTCATCAAAACAGAAGTTTCCAGCGGCTCACCTTCTGCCATATCCAGGATAGCTTCAGCAAGGTTAAGGTGTCCGACATTTACGTCTACAAGCAGTGCACGCGGGAACCAATGGTCGGCGATGCTGACCAAGTCATCTCCTGCGTCCAAAGCGGTAGCAAGTTTATTTCCAAGAGCGTCCCCAAATTCTTCCATCAAAACCGTCAAGTCAACTTCCCCATCCCCTTCACCAATATCGCCGCCCGCATTAAGGTCATGAGTCTCTACACCCATTGCAAAAAGATGCTCGCTCCCGCCTTCTAACTCAACAGTCATCACATCAAATTCTTCAACTTCCGGGTTTTTACCTTCACGTACTGAAAGAACTTTTCCTTTTTGCCATCCCAATGCGGGAAAAGCCAACTCATCACCTGCCTGATAATGCTCTTTGGGGAGATAGATTTTTCCAGACCCTTTTCGTTTTTCTAAAATCGCCTCTTCTTCAAAACGAATCCGCTCTGCAATTAACGCTTCAACTAATTCACTTGTTTTTGATGGTGTCTCACGCTCAAAAAGGTAAGTTAGTAAAAAATCGGCATCACTTTTTTTTACTTCAAAAGATTGCCAGTAGGAAGCAGAGAGAGAGGATGGAAGATTCATTTTTTGTTGCCTTTGATCGCAAAATTATTCAAGAAAAGAGAGATTCGCTTGTCTAAATAACAAGCGGCTTATTATACCCTAGCAATCTTTAATCTTCAACTTGACGCATAAAAACAAGGGTGATAAACTCCAATAAATCTAATAATCAGATTAATTGAATAGATACAAATAATGCACAATAACCTATCGGAATTTTTGAAATATATCGCATCTCTTGAGCAAGGTGAAGAAAGCAATATCCCTGCTTTGGATGAGCTAAGCAAGGAGTTGGGGATAAACCGTGCTGCCCTGCGAGAGCAGGTCGCAGTCGCTCGCGCTTTGGGCTTGGTTGCCATTAAGCCACGTGTCGGCACCCGACGGTTGGACTACAGCTTTACCCCCGCCCTCCAGCAAAGTCTTGGTTATGCGATACTGCGCAATAAAGAGAATTTCGCCAAATACTCCGACTTACGTACCCATGTAGAATCTGCTTACTTCCACCAAGCCGCCGAAAGATTACTAGAAGAAGATATAGTCGCAATGAACGAATTGGTTGATGAAGCTTGGAAAAAACTGCGCGGCACACCTGCAAAAATCCCCCATCAGGAACACCGCGACTTGCATTTATTAATGTATCGTCGCCTGGAAAATGTTTTCGTTATTGGTATTTTAGAAGCATACTGGGAGGCTTATGAGGCTGTTGAGCTAAATGTATTTACCGATTACGCGTATTTAACAGAGGTGTGGGAGTACCATACCAATATCGTTGATGCAATTGCACGTGGCAACTATGATACCGCGCACCAATTGCTATTGGATCATACAGAGCTTATCACTGTGCGACCCAATTTTTAATTTTCTGAAACCACAAAATTTTCTACTCAGAAGGAAACTATGAGCAATAAAGTCACTAACAATTTTTCAATCACCGTGGGGACAGCAAATGGCTCAGGTAGCCAAACATCTAACCTGACCATTTTGCGCGCCCTTTTCAGGATGGGCATCCCTGTCACGGGGAAAAATATATTCCCCTCCAATATTCAGGGCTTGCCTACCTGGTATACCATCCGCTTGAGCAAAGATGGCTACACCGCCCGCCGTGACGAACACGAAGTCATCGTTGCGATGAACAAGAAATCTTTCCAGAAAGAACTGGAAAGCGTAGAACCCGGCGGCGTTCTCTTCTACGATGATTCGATCGCCAAAAACATCGAGCGCGATGACATCACCGCCTATCCGATGGCTGTCAAGGAGATCGTCAAAAGCCAGGATGTGCCTTCTCACCTGCGCGGGTTGATCTCGAATATGGTCTACGTTGGTGTTGTCGCACAAATGCTCGGCATTAGCATGGACAAGATCCGCATGGCGCTTGATTTCCACTTCAAAGGGAAAGAAAAACCCATTGCCATCAATATGAACGTGATCGAAGCCAGTGCAAAATGGGCTGAAGAGAATCTTGAGAAGAAGGACCCCTACAGCGTTGCAGAAATGGACATGACCGATGGTTTGATCATGGCAGATGGAAACACGGCTGCTGCACTTGGTTCCATTTACGGTGGTGTACAGGTGATTGGCTGGTATCCCATCACACCTGCCACCAGCTTGATCGAAAAAACGGCTGCCTACCTGCCGCAACTTCGTCTCAACGAAGAAGGCAAAAGCACTTATGCCGTTATTCAGGCTGAAGACGAGATCGCTGCTGTGGGCATGATCATTGGCGGTGGCTGGGCTGGGGCGCGCTCCATGACTTCCACATCGGGAGCAGGCATCAGTCTCATGGGCGAATTCGTCGGTCTGGCTTATTTCGCCGAGATTCCCATCGTCATCTGGAATGTTCAGCGTATGGGGCCCAGTACGGGTCTTCCCACGCGCACATCCCAAGGTGATCTGAATCAGGCTTATTATCTCAGTCAGGGCGATACCAAACACATCATCCTGCTGCCGAATTCCCCCCACGAGTGTTTTGAATTTGGTTGGAAAGCCTTCGATGTAGCTGAAAGAATGCAGACCCCCGTCTTCGTTCTCAGCGATCTTGATATTGGCCAAAATCACTGGATGGGTAAACCTTTCAACTATCCCGACACCCCAATGGATCGCGGCAAGCTCCTCTGGGAAGAAGACTTCGAAAAATTCGTTGAAGAAAACGGTGATTGGGGTCGCTACAAAGACATAGATGGAGACGGTATCCCGTATCGCACGGTTGCCGGCAACCGTGCGGAAGGCAGTACCTATTTCACACGCGGCACAGGTCACAATCCCTTCGCCGAATATAGTGAAAACGCCGATGTTTGGTTGGCAAATATGGACCGTCTTTCACTCAAACAAAAAACGGCCCGCCAATACGTCCCCGATTCGATCGTGGACAATATGGAAGACACCAAGGTCGGTATCATTGCCTATGGTTCCACTGACCCCGCGATCATCGAAGCACGCGATATGCTCGCCGCCAAAGGACTGAAAACCAACTACCTGCGCCTGCGCGCACTGCCCTTTACAGAAACCATTGAAAACTTCGTCCGTGAGAATGATGAAATCTTCATCGTTGAAATGAACCACGATGGACAACTGCGCGAGATCATGAGCGCAGAAATGCCCACAGAAAGCGAAAAGTTCGTCTCTGTCAACCTGAATAGCGGACTTTCACTCACTGCCGAATGGATCAAAGACCAAATTTTGGCAAAGAAGGAGAACTAAGATGCCTAGCACAAATGAACTCGGACTTTCAAAAGCCGCTTATAAAGGCGCTCCCACTACACTTTGCGCAGGTTGTGGTCATAACTCCATTCTTAACCAGATCATCGCTGCCTGCTATGAGATGGATATGGTGCCTGAAGACATCGTGAAATACAGCGGTATCGGCTGCTCCAGCAAAGCACCTACCTATATGCTCAAACGCTCCTTTGGCTTCAACGGTTTGCATGGACGTATGCCTGCGATCGCCACCGGCGCGACTGTCACTGATCCAACCCTGGTTGGCATCGGCATGAGCGGCGACGGCGACTCGGCCAGCATCGGCATGGGGCAGTTCAAACATGTTATGCGTCGCAATATCCCACTGGTTTACGTGATCGCAAACAACGGCGTTTACGGGCTTACCAAAGGTCAGCTTTCGGCAACATCTGAAGTCGGCTTGAAGCTTAAAAAACAGAGCATGAACGAACTTGAACCCGTCGATATCTGTCTTGAAGCCATGGCGTCCAACGCGACCTTTATTGCCCGTGCCTTTGCCGGGGACCCCAAACAGGTGAAGACGCTCATCAAAGCCGCATTGCACCATAAAGGCACAGCCGTTCTCGACATCATCAGCCCATGTGTGACCTTCAACAACCACGATACTTCCATGCATTCTTACGCCTGGGGCAAAGAGCAACAAGTTCAAATCCATGATCTTTCTTTCATCCCCGCACGCGATGAGATTATGATCGAAGATTTTGAAGAAGGCACCACGCAAAGTGTCAAGCTGCACGACGGTTCAAAGATCAGTTTGAAAAAACTCGAACGTGACTACGACCCCACCGACCGCATGGCAGCCGTTCACATCATCGAAGAATCGCGAGCCAAAAACCTGCTGCTCACAGGCTTGATCTATGTTGACCCCGAACGCCCTACCATCATGGAAATGCTCAATCTTCCTGAAGAAAAGCCGCTCAACCGCCTAAGACCCGAAGATATCCGCCCCACGCCCGAAACATTGGAAAAGATCAACGCGGCAATGTTCTAAATCTGAAAGCTAAAAACAAAAACGAGACCCTGTTCAAAATGAACAGGGTCTTTCCTTACGGTATAATCTGCCACCCCCGCTTTCGTACTTCTCTTCGCCGCACTCATTTTGCGCGAAAAGATCACATCCAAACACATATTTTTGCGCTAATCATCGCATCGCTGGGCATTTTAATCGTGATCGATCCGCAAAGTAGCCCGTGATGTGGACGTTCTTGTTGTCAGCTTGGTCGCCTTTGTCGGCGAGATGCCGACGAGCAGAGAGTAGGCAACAAATCTCAATTAGGACTTTCGCTTTAGGTAGGCTGAAAAGCTTTGATAGTAGGGTTCTGCAGT
>CAZOOX010000073.1:0-17847 GCA_964581545.1 uncultured Anaerolineaceae bacterium | reverse complement strand
AGGTCTCTAAAAGCAATAGAAACAGTCTCTATGGGCGCAAAAATAAGGTGGCAAACTTGAAACCCAGCCAAGGTGTTCAGCAGAAAAAAGGCCAGCACCATGAATATGTATATTTAGCCAGTCGGCAATACTCTCATATTGATTGGAGACGACAGTATAAAACGGAGACCCAAGATCAGCAGGACCAATATATTCAAAAATATAGCTCCCGTCTGAAGCAAAGTTTAACATTATCTCGGCAGGTAAAAGATTGGCAGGGGTAGCTTCCTGTGCCTGAAGAAGTATTTGCAAAGTATTTGCATATGCTTCAAGCAGCCTGTCTGCTGCTTCTGGATTAGTCTGAGATAATGTGCCATGCATCATGCCAATGTCAGATCCCAAAGCCAAATCCTGCAAACTAATATTAACAGAGCCATCAGCACTTATTCCATCTGGAGCTATTACCAATTGTCCATTAGGCATCTCTATAATCTCATTAGCAATAGCACGTTCTAATAACAAAGTTAGTACATTTTTAGTGCTCCCTGAGAGCTCGTGATATCGAAAAGTTGAGACTATAGCAATATTGGAATAGTGGCGATCTGTTTCAATTAAAGCCCCTTTGCCGCCATTGGCAGAAAAGTCCCACACACCATGGACAAGGCCGGTCTCTAGATCAAGCATATTATCCATCATAAATATCAGATTTTCATCTGCCCGATAAACAGTATTGTTCATCTCATTCCAGAATTTATTAGCCGAAATAGAAGCCAGCATCCCCTCGGGAGCAAGAACATAATCACCTTCAGCAACACCATCCAAGCCATAATCTTCGGCTGGCATCATATAAATAGCACTCTCTTCCACTAAAGGCAGCGTTCGACGTTCAGACATGTGTATAAATGGATCCATCGGTCCGGGAACAACTCTGTCAATTCTTTCCTCTATTGCCCAGTCATAATTATGACTAGGAGCCGGAGCTTCATATCCTTCCCTAAGGATACGCAAAATATCGTCAGTGGGAGTATCTCCATTAGTTTCAACAATCACTTTGGGTTCAGTAAAAACGGTTCCAGGTAAAGGTTGGAAAGCAAGGTTATTTTTCGCTCCAGCAAATTGCTCATATGGAATAACTATTCTGTAGTGCAAAACACCATCTTCCCCTTGCGTAATTGTTACAAAGTCACGCAATTGGGTTCCTTGATGATCTGCATATAGCATATCTTCCTGCCATAAAAATCCATTAAGCAATTCAGCAGGTTCTAGCGCAATACCAAGGTCATCATAAAGATTGTTCTCAGCAACCGGAGACAAATTGTATAAACCCACAAAAATGCCTCGATCATAACCTGGAATCTCATCGCCAGCTGTTGCATAAATATCAAACTCTATAACAACATTGTTAATATCAGTATTGAGAGCATATTGAATATCCCACAAATACGCAGGTGTGACAGGAAAGTGATATTCAGCATCAAATGTGGCGACCCACCTAGGATAAACAAATGTACCATTATCGTTGCTCACCAATAAGTCTTGATTTTCTAAAGATGTCGCGGGGTACTGAAAATAAGATATTGCTGGCGTAGGTGTAAAGGCTGGTGTTGGGGAAAGTGTATCTGCAGGCTTGGTAGCTTCCGTTACAGTAATTGTATCAACTTGCGTAGGGGGTGTTTCTTCTACACCTGGCACAGAAGTTGTTGTTTCAGACAAAGTTGATTGACAACCAAAAAGTATAAAGCTGAGTAATAGAATTAAGATTTGAAAGCAGTATTTGTTTTTCAAAATAATTTCTCCCATGTTTTAAGTTTGAATGTATACAAATGTTAAGTGAAATAATCCCTGGATAAAATAACCATCATCGTAAATCAAAAATGAGATAGTCATCATCTTCGGCGAAGAGAGGGTAATTTGCCAGTAGGTATTCACGCAACTCATCCTGTTTTTCCCATTCTTCAAAATCAGTGACGAGGAAGAATGAGCGATCTTTGGCATGTTTGTTGAAGCTTTGGGTAAAACTTTGGGGATCGCCTCGTTTTTCCTGATACCAGAGATCGCCCGCGGAGGGCCAGGGGGTGACGTTGAGCCAACCCCAATAATTCATCCGGTAGCCATAATCTTCGCTGAGGGCGACGGTTTTACCGTGATCCCGGAGCAGGTCTCCGGCTTCTCGATAGGATTCGGCCAAGGGGCGGTAATCTGTTGCGCGGAGTTCGGCACGAACTGTCCACGCGGCGCCGAGCAGAGCCAGTGTCCACGTGGCGAGGAAGATAAGGCGAGGTATCACGCTTTTTGACAAGCGCGTTCGCAGCGTCCCGCTGATCGCTTCACCGATGGGAGCGAGGGATAAGGCAGCGACAGGTAGGAAGGGCATCTGATAATAATCGTGCGTGGAAAAGTGGTAGTTGAAGATCAATCCGTAGAGGATATAGCCGCCCCATAAACCGAGGGTAATCCCGTTTTTCTGTTTTGGGAAAAGGAGCAAACCAAGCAAAGCAAGCGCGATGGCGAGATAGCCGATCACTTCATTGAGATTTAGCCCCCAACGTAAATAAAAAGAAGGCGAAGTGAGCAGTTCAGGGAAAAAGCGCCCAGCAGAGCCTCCGGATGTGCCACCGTCGAGCGCCATACCGTTGATGTAATAGGCGAGGGTCGGGAGGAGGGCAAGGGTGGCGATGCCCCAGACTTGCGCGCTGTTGAAGGCTTTTTTAAGCGACATTTTTTGCAAGACAGCGACCAATGCTGCGCCCGCAATGAAGAAGACAGCGATGACCTTCATGAGGATCGCCAGCCCACCGAAAAGCCCTGCAAGGATCGCCCAACGCCATTTTCTTTCATCCTGCCAACCTGCCAAGCCCCAAATAAATGCCGCGATGAAGGCGACCATAAGCGGATCGGGTTGGAAGCTGCGACTGGCGTAGACCGTATATGGCAGATAGAGATAGAAGGATGCGGTGAGGAGCGCGCCATCGGGGGAGACAAGGCGGCGCGCAGCGAGAAAAAGAAAGATTCCGCTGACGACCCAAAAGATTGCCGTGATCTGGCGTGGGAGAGCGAGATCGGCTTCACCTTTTTGTTCGTAGGCAACGACGCTGAGATATTCGATAAATTCCGGCTCCAAGGTGGGTTGCGTTTTCCATTGCTGGACAGCCATCTCGCGCTGCCAGTCGGGGATGTTGGGAGCGACTGTTTCGTAGAACATGCCGCGCGCCTTGAGAGCAGAGAAGATCTGGCGTGTGGGATGGAAATCGAGGGGAAGGTCATCGATGTCGATCATCCGCAGGGCGAATGCGCCGATGAAGAGGGCGAGGGTGAAGAGCCAGTAGAGGGGTTTGGGGAGGTAGGAAGGTTTTGCCATATTTAGATAGTAGGGGTTCCTCCCCCGCGTGCGGGGGAGGTTAGGTGGGGGCTTTTGTAATCGCCCCCCTCTAACTCCCCCCGTAAACGGGGAGAGAACAGTTTTTCATAATCTGCGTTCTATTTTCTTTTGCTTTCTGTTCACATAAATTTCGCGTATGCGGGCAAAGCCGAATAAAGCAGCGAGCGCGTAAAGAATTCGTTTCCAGCTTTTCAACGCAGTTATAGGATGCTTCATAAAAGCTTTTCCATACGCGACCAAGCCAGCCCCCATTTTACCGACCTCTACAAAATAAAAGGCATCCAGATGATATGCGCCTGCCAACACCTTGTTCTTCTTTTTTCGCAGTTTTTGCGCCAGTATCGGCTGTTTTTCCATCCATGCCAGGATCTTGAAGGCTTCTTGACCAAACTTCTCAGCGTGAGCGATGTTCTTCGCATCGTCATGGTAGCGGGCTTTTGCCAAAATCTGCGGGGTGTAGACCATAGGGGCGAGTTGTGCCATCCGCAGCCAGAGATGATGGTCGAGGAGGAAATGATAATTCTGGTCGAGGTGCCCTGCCTGCTCCAGTACGCTGCGACGCATGAACACGCCGGGCTGGCTGATGATATTGAAGGCCATCAAATCTTCGAGTTGATAGGGCGCGAAACGCTGCACATTGATGGGGTTGCCAGCGCCATCTATGGAAAGAACGTCACCATAGATAATGCCTGCGTCGGGGTTTTGCTCGAAAAGCGCGGCAACTTTCACCAAAGTTTCGGGCAGGTATACATCATCCGAGTTGAGCCAGGCGATGATATCGCCCGTTGCGCGGGAAAAACCTTTATTAATGGCATCCGCTTGGCCGGTGTCGATCTCGGAGACCCACCACGTCAAATGCTCGGAATGTTCTTTAATGATACCCACGCTCCCATCCGTGGATGCACCGTCCGCGATCAAATATTCGAGATCAGGATAGTTTTGATCCAAAACGGAACGGATGGTTTCATCCAGATAATCAGCTTGGTTGAAGGAGGGGGTGATGATGGAGATTTTCATGGCAGGGGAAAGACTTCGTATATTTGATAATTTCCGTAGTTTTGCATGTTTTTTAGAGTATCAAGATCAAAGCGATATCGTTCAGAAAATTTTCTAAGCAAGACATCCAAGTTTTCGCCATTTTTTTCAACAACGATTAAAAGGATGCGTTGATATTCCTTCTCGCGGTTGAAATAGCCTGCATAATCGCCTTGGATAAATAAATAATATTCAAGGTAGGGTGCGTGTGAGCCATCCATTAAGATCATATCACCTGAACCCAGCTCTTCTGTCAAAAAAACTGCAGCTGATTCGACATTACTATTTCCTGTGGGGTAAATGGATAACTGCGGGATGTGTTGCACTGCCCCCAAAAAAAGGGGGACGGAGGCCACCCCGATCAGAATCCACACTGCAGAAATCTGCCTGATCTTCAACTTGTTAAGTATCCCGACCAAGCCCGCCACCGCCCAAATGAGCAAAAGAGCGATCGAAAAAGACCAAACCCGCGGCCAGGCATTGGGGCGTTGAATCAGGATCATCGTCACGATGCCAAGCACGAAGGCAATTTGCAAAGGAAATTTATGTCTGGAAAGTTTTTTGTGGAAAATCAAAGCGGTAACTCCACCAAAAACGCCCAGCCACGCCAACCACAGCGGGATGGGGGCTGTCCACTCTGCCCAAGTGTTGAGCAATTTCCCCCACATGCGGTTTGGCAAAACATCCCATGAAACGGGAATTAGCCAATGATGATTAAAAAGGTCGTCGCGGCTAAAAATAAATATCGGCAAATAAAGGATAAATGTACCTAAACCAGTCAAGATGCCGCTAAGAAACCAATATCGCAGGAATTCCCATTTGTCGCGATAGCTCTCTCTAAAATCGCCGATCAGCGCAGAAAAAAGCAGCCAATAATAGAGAATTGCAAAGGGGAAAAGCATCGTTGGGATGGTGTAAAGACCCAAGATAAAAACAACGATCAGGGCAAGCCACCCAAAACGGTTTTTCTCACAGCGCAAATCATCGCCCAGAATAAAAACCACCAAAGTAAAGAAAGCGACAAAAATATAACCGCGAAAAATTGCAGAAAAATGGATCAATTCAGGGAAAAGAGCAACAGCAATTGCAGCGAGGATCCCCGTTGCAGGGTTATAAAGACGTTTCCCCAAGGCATAAGTCGCGGGGATCATCAAGACGCCAACGATCAAGGTTGGCATTCGCAATATCCACAGATCCCCGCCAAAACTGTGAAAGACAAGATTAAGGATCAGGCTCAGGAAAATATGATTATTGGGCAGGTGATAATCCATTGCCGTTTCCAAAAGGCTGCCACGAATAAATGCTAAATAGGTATATGCCTCATCATAAGAAATCCCCAAACCGATCTCTGAGAGACGGTAAAGAGCTGCCGCAAGCGTAATAAAAAAAATAAAAATTGCGCGCGTCGAAAAAGTTTTCTTAGGGCCCAGGCCACTAAAAAAAATTTTTGTATCTCTCCAAAAATCAGTTAAGAAAATGCGTATCATTATTTTCGCAGATCAAAAATAATATAACCATCGCCTTGTGCCGCGACGGAGTAATTTTCTAAAATTTCCTGCAAACCGGGCTGTTTTTCGTACTGCCCCATCGCTGTCACCACAAAAAATTCCACACCTTCGGTGCGTGCAGCAAATTCCTTTTGCGCATCCACGCTGCCGCCACGTACTTCCATCAGCGTGGTCGAGAGGGGCCACAACGAAGTTTTTCGCCAACCAAAAGCCATCAGCCTATAGCCATAATCTTGCGTCAGCGCGATAACATCATAATCAGGAGGGATGGCTTCGCCGATATTTTCCCAAAAAGGAACTTCATGACGATGATCTTCTGCGATGAGCGTGGAACGTGCCACCCAAGCGGGATAGGCAGCCCCAAGCAGGATCACCCCCACAAGCAGGCTCCGCCAGAAACGCCCCTGATCCTTAACTTGCTCAGTGACCAAATGGGCAATGGGCGCGATCCCCAACGCGATGACCGGTATAAGCTGAATATGATAATAGCTGTGCGTATACATTTGGAAAGGTAATGTCAACCCATAAAGAAAATATCCCACCCAAAGAGCAACGAGGAGCGCCCGTCCGCGTGGAGGCAGGAGCAGCACTCCGATGATGCTTAAGTAAATGACCGGCAACCCGAAAAGCGAGCTGATGAAGGTCATCCACTGAAGGTAGAACTTCGTGCTGGAAAGCAGATGAATGAGATCAAGCGTCCAACTGACAAAGTACTCGCCCGAGCGTTCCCCGCCGCCGATGATGTAATAGGAAAAAGCAGGCAGTATCATTATGACTGCCATCGCCCAAACTTGCGGCCACAGCCCCCTCTCTCCGCTCTCCCCCTGAGGGGGAGAGAACTTTTGTCCCTTCCCCCTCAGGGGGAAGGATAGGAAGGGGGCTACCGCTGCAATCGCAACTGCTGCGACAAAAAAGGCGATCACGATCTTGACGAGAGTCGCGAGTCCCAAGAAAAGGGCAGAAAGGATTGCCCACTTCCATGTTCTTTCTTCTACCCAACGATAGAGAGCATAGAGCCCACCGACAAAGAGAGATGTCATCAAGGGGTCGGGCTGGAAAGAACGAGATGCCTGCACAGAGAATGGCAAAACGAGATAGAAAGCAAGAGAAATAAGTGCCGCCTCGTTAGAGGTCATACGACGGGCAAGATCGAAGAGGGCAAATCCTGCCAGAAGCCAGAAAAGGGTATTCAGAATACGGGGAACAGCGAAGCTTTCGCCACCTGAAACTTTATAGCCAAGCGCGACCATCGTTTCGATGATGGGCGGTTCGAAATCGCCGACGCTTCTGGCGAAAGAGGCTGCCAGGTCACGGGTTTGGGCATCCACTTCGGGGGTGAGTTGGTAATAGATGTCGCGGGCGACGAGGATGTTTCGGAGCTGACGCGTCGAATGAAAGTCGAGAGGGGGGTCGGTGAGATCGATCAGGCGCAGAATCCCGCCCAAGAGGAGCAAGCAAGCCAAAATCGCGAGCGTGACGGGAGATTGCTTCGTCGCTCCGCTTCTCGCAATGACGGGCTTGAGGGCATTCTTAGAAGAGGCTGTCATAATCCACTTTATCAAAGATTGTGAGTTTTCCGCCGATCGTTGCATCCAAAACTTGACGTCCATCCTGTTCATAATTCACACGTGCAATAGCATAGCCGATCTCGGATGTGTCGAGGTCGGGGAGCTGCCAGCGGAAACCTTTTCCGAAATAACGTGGATCAAAATGATTGGGATCGTCGCCATCAGAGACAACCGTTTTATTGGCTTCGCCCTTGCTGGTGAAATTGTGATCCACGCCGATCAGAATGGCGGTTTCAAAACCCATATGATAGGCGAGTTGGAGACAGATATTGGTGACAGTCGCGCCTTCCCAGATGCGGTAGCGGGCATCATTGGCAAATTTTATGCCATCGTAGGTGGTATATAAAAAGGTTGGAAGGTTTGAAGTTGAAGGTGGAAAGTATTTACGCGAGCGCCAAGAAAAAAAACGCGGTATGTCGAGGGCGAGGAAATCATCCACGCATTGTTCGATAACGAGATCGTTGACCGAAGCCAGAAAACTGGTCTGAAAGCCCCACTCTTCAAAGGCGAGATAGATGCGGTTCATCCCGAAGGTATATTCGTTTTTAAGTCTGAAAACATCCGTCTTTCGCAGGCTGGGACCGTTGCCGATAATGAAACAGCGTTCGCCTTTGTATTTATCTTTGAGTTCGCCGAGGGCGTCTATGCTTTGCTTGCGCCAAGGGTGAAGATAGGCAGCGGGAATGCCGGGAAGATGCCGTGTTTTAATGACGGTGTTGCGCGCAAGGTTCCAGAGCGGGTCGGGGATGAAAGATTTGAGGGTGTTTTTCATATTTTTGATAAGTGAAATATGTACATTCTAGCGAAGATTGAGTAGCGCGAGAACAGCTTTATCGTTCCCGTGCGTATCGAAATCGAAGCGGTTTTATGAGAGAAATATGCTTATAACAATTCGTTTTGGTTTCGATATGCCTGACGATAATACTGTCAGGCTACTCAACCGCCACTATATTATTTTTCAGAATCTAGGTCTACACTGCGCCTAATTTGCGTCCATTTTACCTTACCCCCGTTGACTATATCACGCAGTTGACGCTCGCGTTTGCTCAAACTTCCTTTATTTGTTTTGACTTCTGCAAAGACAATTTCCTTGAGCTCACCTTCGCTCATACCGTCAAAGATGATAAAGTCGATCGGCGCGCCCATGAAGCGGGCATCCTGCGGATTATAGGGAAAATCAGGCAAATAGGGGATGAAATGCTCGGTGATCTTGCCGGTCAGCGTCGAACGGCTTTTGGATGCAGCGTCTTTGCGAATATCTTTTTCATACGCTGCCTTCCATTTCTCAAAAAGCAGCCTGTATTCGCTGTTGATGCGGCGTTGCATTTCTGCTTCCAACTTGGTCTGTGCCTTTTTATTTTGTGCCAGAAGATAAAGCAGGATAAAAATTACAAGTGCCGCAATCGCGAGCAGGGAGAGTAGTACGAGTGTGGAAGTTTGCATACACTGATGCGTGATAAGTGACGAGTGAAAATCACGCATCACTCGTCAACGTTTACTCCGTGCTCAAGCGCGCCGTTGCGCCGCCATCGACAACGAGGGCCTGCCCCGTCATAAAGGAAGATTGCTCATTATCCGCAAGGAAGTAAATCGCATTCGCGATTTCTCCAGGCAAACCAACCTTTCCGCTGACAGTTTTGCTGGCTAAGTTTTCTAAACGTTCTTTGATATCGCCATCGCCAACATGACCACGCCCCAGCCCGTCGCGGAGCATTTGCGTATCGACTGCCCCCGGCAAAATGGCATTGACGCGAATCTCGTTCGGCGCAAATTCTATCGCCATCGCACGAGTGAGCGCCAATAAGCCACCCTTGCTGGCAGCGTAGGCAGACATGCCCGCCGAAGTTTGTATCGCGTGGACGGAGGATACGTTCACGACCGCCCCGCCTCCTTCTGCCGCCAAAAGCGGATGCGCTAACTTCACACCGAGAAAAACAGAACGCAAGTTGGCCGCCATAACGGCATCCCACTCTTCAACGGATGTTTCAAGAATGGGCTTCGCGATCTGTAAGGCTGCGTTATTCACAATCGCTTCAAGGTTGTCGGTGAACTGCTGCGCTTTGGCGAAAATCGCTTCCATCGCATCACCATGCGAAATATCGGCTTGGATGAAAAGCCCGTTTTCGGGGAAGTTATCGCCAAAATCAGAGATGTCTACGCCAATAACGCGCCAGCCCTTTTCAGCAAAAAGCTGGACAGTCGCACGGCCGATCCCGCCGGCGGCGCCTGTGATCAAAACAGTTTTAGTTGTCATCTTGTTCAATTCCTAGTCCAACCAGCAGATTCTTAATTGTATTCCAATGTACGCGCTCCCATGCTGCGGGGCTGGAATTTGAGTTATGTGGGGCGAGCATGACGTTATCCATTTGCTTGAGGGGGCTATCTGTGGGGAGGGGTTCGACTTCAAAGACATCGAGAGCCGCCCCTGCTATCTTTTTAGCCTGGAGTGCGTCGATGAGCGCTTTCTCATCCACAATAGGACCGCGCGCAGAGTTGATGAGAACAGCCGTCTCTTTCATTTGTGCAAGTGTTGCGGCATTAATAAGATGTTCGCTGGTGAGGTTAAGATCGCAGTTGACAGAAACAAAATCAGAGTTGGCAAGCAAGATATCGAGCGTGGTCATCTCAATACCCGATTCGCTCAGAAAAACGTGGTCAACTTCAACTATATCTGTACCGTAGACCTTCATGCCGAAGGCTTTTGCACGGCGAGTAACAGCTTTGCCGATATTCCCGACGCCGATCACGCCGAGTGTAGCCTCGTTGAGGGTGAAACCGGAGATTTTCTTCCACTCACCGGCTTTCATCGCTTTATCCATCCACGGTTGACGGCGGGCAAAGGCCAGCATATATCCCAGCACGGTGTCGGCGACGGGCGTGGTAAAAGCGTTCGGAGTACGCCCGATCTGCACACCATAACGGGAGCAAGCCTCGGTATCGAGCGAATCGATCCCCGTTCCCCACTTCGAGATCACTTTCAGGCGCGGGGCACAGGCTTCTATAACGGTAGCTGTATATCGGTCATCCCCACAAATGGTGCCATCGAATTGGCCGGCATACTCGAGCAAATCGGCTTCTTCCATGCGTTCTTCCACCTCGGGGATGATCACTTCCAGCCCGTAGCTTTCGAGCACGGGGATAAAACGATCTGCAAAGGGGATCATGTAGGGGGCGGCGAGTAGGATTTTTTTAGTCATTACGTTGCCTCATCAAAATATCGGCGATCTGAAAATCGGATTCTTCGTCAATATCCACCGCTTCAAGGGTGGGGATCTCAAACATCATCGGCTCAGGACCAATGCGGTGATTATGCTTCTTTAAATTCTCGCGCGTAAAAAGATAGATGCACGAATTTTCTTCATAGACGGGAGGTAGATCCTGCGTTTGGATGAGTTCGGCAGGATTGTGATTGATGGCTGCGCCGTGACGATCGTACAGACGGGTTTGCCACCGTGTTACCGAGAAAAGCGAGTCGTGAGCAGGATAGGCTTCGAGAAAGGCCCGCACCGCTCTTGATACCGTTTCCGCATGTAATAGCGGATTTGTGCTGTGGGTTTGCAGATAAAAATCCGCTTCGACTTGCTCTGTATCATAGATCAGGATATCGTTCATCGGGCGGTCATCTTCGCGTAGATGCTCGGGACGATTGATGATGACCACATCGGGGAAATGCTTGCGTAAACCATCCATAACTGGCTCGGAATCGGTATTCACAACAATTACGTCAATTTCAGGCACAGCCTGCAAGGTCTCGATAATATGATGGAAAAGCGGCTTTCCGGCAAGGTCGCGGTAATTTTTTCCCGGCACGCGCTGGGAGTGGTGTCTCATGGGGACAAGGGCGGCAATTTTCATTGTTTTTTCTCACTATCTTTGGGCCAAGGATTCTAGCAAATCTATTCCGAGTTCAATTACCCCATCAGCTGTATTACGGTCAATTTTCGCGCCATGAACGGCAGAATCTAAGATGCTATTTATCTCAGCAAGAACAGAACTTTCCTGAGGGGATAAAATTTGCTCTTTTGTTAATATTTTGAGTAATTTATAAACACTAGATCGTTCCGCCTGAATACTATTAGCTATAGCAATTTCCCGAAGCCTCTTTTCAATTTCAATTCGTAATCCTGCTAAAGCTAAATTAGGGTCTTGGTCTAAAACTTGTTCAAAAGAATAGATTTCTCTGTCTTCTTTTTGAGCACTTGATTCTAATAGACCTGCTTCAGCAGCATCTTTTTTCATTTTTTGTAATTCTTGAAACTCAATTTTCCAGCCGCCAGGAAGTTCAAGAGACTTTAAAAGAGGAGCAAGCCAAGGCAAAACAGCTACAACAAATAATGCCAGAGTAATACCATCTATCGAAAGATCGGGCCATACCAAATGAACTATGGCAATGACAATTGCTGATATTGTTATAAAAAACTGTGTTTTTCTAACACTGCTCATAATGTTGCTCCAAGTTGATCCTAAAAAACATATCCTGCTTGCCCCAAAACTTCTTTCGCAACAGCTAATTTCTCTTTCTTCACCAAAATATAATCCGTATCATAAGTCGAGATGGCAAAGATGCTGATCTCTACTTCTGCCAAAACGGATGCGATCTTTGCAAGGATGCCCGTCAGACCAAAGTCGAGCGGTCCCAGCACTTTGATGCACGTCCAGCCACTTTCGCTTTTCTCGCTCTTGAGCGGGATGTCCGCATCGCAGACGATGGAGAGTTCATCCTCCGTGCGGGTGATGGAGAGGAAGCTTCCGTTCAGCGCAGGAATGTCGCCTTCAGGTGGAAAGCGGTGGATGGCGTATTCACCATCGAGGATGCTTAGTTTTAGTTTGGTCGTCATATTTTGTTTTAGTGAAACCTGACAGGTCTTAGAGACCTGTCAGGTTTTTACATTTGTTTTTACTCTTCTTTTAGCCCCAAACTCTGACGCATTAATTTGCGCACATCTTTACAAGTTTTTAGCGCATCTTTTGCATCTTCTTTTTCGGCGGAAGTACCTGGATAACGAAACTCAACCGCAAAGTCTGTAAGTTCACGTAAAGATTGAATGTAAGCCGCGAGAAAAGGTTCCTTTTCATCAAGAAGCCCTGCCAAATAGGCGAGATCATGTGTTTTTGAAAATGGCTTTCCTGCTTCAACCAAACGTGCTTTCAGATATTTCTCAACACATTGTTGGGCATGAAAACAGGCAGAATCGTAATTGGGGTATTTTCGAGCACGGTATTCTCGTTGTGCTGAAATGAAATCCCCTTCAGCTTTTTCGACCCACTCAAGCGTAAGCGGCTTCATAGAGTACCTTCCCTTTTTCGATGATTTCTTTCAAAAAGAAATCACCCTTTTCCAAACGTTCTTCAATTTCTTCCGGGCGGCGCACCATAATATCGATGGGAAATCCCGGGCGTGTTTTCATCCAGATTTTTGTCGCCATTTTGGGAGCTCGACCTTCGAAAGGCATCACAACGAGCATGTCAACATCAGAATCTTCCGTTGGCTCGCCATACGCAAAAGAACCAAAGAGAATGATTTTCTCCGGCTGAAAATGCTTTGCTATTTTCTCGGCCAAATTTTTGATATTTGATAGTTGCACCATAGTCTCTGCCTCCTACCTAATCATACCTTATTGGCTCAACATCACGTGGCGCGGGTGTCTTCTTGGAGAGAATACCCGGCGGGTAATAAAAAGCTTGATGGAGTTGGGCGTCGATTCTTCCCGAATAATTATATCCCTGATAGGTGCCCCAATACTGCAAAAAGCGGAACCAGAGAATGCTCCACCAATGCTTGTCTAACACACTTTCTCGCTTGGCTTGCAAAAGGTCAGAGTAGGTGCTGCTCAACCACAAGCGGATGAAATTCCAGAGCGAGAAGGTGCTGTTCGGCAAGATCTGTTTCATCGCAACCGCTTCACGTCTATAACGATTGTAAACCTGCATCGGCTTTTCGTCATGCAGATGGATGATCTCCGCTTCGGCGACGTAGGCAATCCCGTAGCCCTGTTCCATTGCCCAACTGCTCCACGCCAAATCTTCGAGTCCGGTCAATTGCTCGTTGTAGGGGTGCTGTTCCCAAAGCGAACGTCGGATGGCGGCATTCGCATTATGCGAGTAGGGATGTCCCTGCTGGGGCTGGGAAATATCGGGAAAATATTGCTTGAAGAATTGATGCTCGGAATACCAGTTAGTATCCCCACCGCGCTGCTTCCCATAGCTGACGGCGAGATTCTCATCATCGAAGGGTTTGAGCAGTTGCTCCAACCAATCGGGGTAAACGGGATAGCAGTGGGCGCTGATATTGACGATGAACTCGCCACAGGCAGCCTTTACGCCGTAATTAAGTGAACGTCCAAAGGTAAATTCTTCCGGCGTGATACGAACGATCTCCGCACCGTAGCTTTTGGCAATGGAGACCGTATTATCAGTGGAGCCGGAGTCAACGAGAATGACTTCTACATCATCGAGATTTTGCTGTTTGATGCCTTCCAAAAGGCGACCAATGTGCTTGCCTTCGTTGTAGGCACGGACAACAACTGAACATTTCATGGGCTAGTGGGAGTCGGGATTTGGGAATTGGGAATCGTCTTCTGTTTCATAGAGGGCATCGTTCTCTCGGACACCTTGTTTGCTGCGTTTTAGATAACCAATATACCCGTTGATTAGCTGTGTTAGTTTTTCACCGTCTTCAGTCAATGACTCAAACAATGGCTGGGAGATATATTCCAACTCTATGCTCATAACAAGATGGCTTAGGGTTTCTTCGGGAGAACCGCGGGCAACGTAGCAAAAGCGAATATTATCTTGATAATGAAAACGCCCATAGCCTTCAGCGATATTTGCGGGGATGCTGTTGGCAGAGCGTCGAATTTGTCGTGCCATACTCCATTTCTCTTCATTTGGTAGCGACGGCACAACTTCTCTATACACGCGTAAAGCAAACTCCTTCGCTTTTACCCATGTATTCAACGTTTCCAAAATTTTAACGCTCATACCATTCCCTAACACCCAATTCCCGATTTACAACTCCCAAACACCAAATTACCAATTTCCATCTTCTTCATATCCTAACTTGATTAACAAATTCCCTGCGACTTCTTTAAAAACACGCTTATGCTCATCGGTGAAGTATTTTTTCCATTCGCCAGTTTTACCAGAGCGGAAAGTGGGCGAGTTTTTGGGGTTAATACTTTCTTCAAGAATATCTATCGCTTTTTCACGCTCGATTGGCAAATTGAGGACACGTTCAGCAACATGGTCAAAGACTTTGCCCAATGTTTCACGGCGGTTATGAATAAAACCTTCAAAGTGAAGGGGTAAAACTTCGGAGCGGTCGAGCCAATCGGTATATAGGGCGAAACGCTCTGCGATATTGGGGAACTCTACATCGGCATCGGGAAGCCCAAGAATGCTGACAGTGAGACGCTCTTCAAAGCTGTGAAGTTCTTCTGCATAATACCTGTGGTGGTGGTGGTCGGGCAACATCTCGGCGATGTAGAAAACGTGCGAGACGACGACATCGCGCGGGTCACGGAAGATAAAAAATGGTACAAAAGCCGGGGTAACGACTTTGTTCACAACCTCCGGCCAAGCCAAGAGATGAGCAGCGGTCACATCCAATGGACGCAGAGAATTCAGATAGCTGAGAGCTTCATCCACACTGCGCTTGCGTCCGGTATCGCCATCATAGGCTGCAAAAGAAACAGGAATATGGTGAGCAAAAGGCGCAAACTCGGAAAAGCCGAGCAGAATTTGGTTGAGCAAATGAGTGCCGCTCTTTGGGAAAGAAATACCTAGCAAAATGGGCCAGCCGTTTTCGGGCACAGGCACTTCAGAAAAACGCGGACGGCGAGCAACTGTTTCGGCTCTATACGCATAGATGCGCAAGCGATCGCGGAGCTTGGTAGGCAGGAGGGCTTTTAGCTTGTTTTTTATAGACATAGGCTCTCTTTTAGTTATTTAAGTCGCTGGCAATTGTATCAGCTTTCAAGATTTTTCAGTCTCTATGAAAAGGGGCATTTTGCTATAATAACCACCTCTCTTGAGAAGTATTTTCAGGGATTTAAAGCACCATCGTTAAAAAAGGAAAGCAAATGCCCACCGAAAAAGAAGTCTATGAAAAATATGCTGATGAATATGATCGTTTGATCCAGCGGGAAGATTATCAGGGAAATATTTTAAAGGAGATAGAAAAACGCGTTTCTCTTCCTGATTTGAACTTGCTCGATCTCGGTGCAGGGACGGGGCGGCTGACACGTTTACTTGCCCCCCGTACCCGCACAATTAGGGCTTACGATAGCTCCGCACATATGCTCGAAATCGCAGCAGATTCTCTCAAAAAGATGGGCATGAAAAATTGGCAAACAGATGTTGCCGACCATCGCCACATCCCCGTAAAAGATTCTTCTGTCGACCTGATCGTTTCCGGCTGGAGCTTCTGTTATCTCGCTGTTTGGGGTGGGAATGAATGGAGATCGGCACTTGATGATGGGTTGAAAGAAGTTCGCCGAATCCTGCGCCCAGGCGGGATGGTGATCATCTTTGAAACAATGGGTACGGGGCATGAATCTCCGCAACCGCCAGAGCATCTCGATGGGTATTATGTCTGGTTAACGGAAGCAGGTTTCAAATCAAGTTGGTTGCGGACGGATTATAAATTCGCATCAATGGAGGAGGCTGAAGAATTATCCACATTTTTCTTTGGTGATGAGATGGGGAGGAAAGTCATCGAGAATAATTGGCAAATCCTGCCAGAGTGTACGGGTATCTGGTGGCAACAATTTTAACTCCTGCTCTACGAACTTCTCCAACTCAGAGATAATTTGAGGCGAAAAAGCGATTTTTGCGTAGATTAAGTGAACATCCAGAAATTGCTTCCTGCTAGTGCACTATTAAGACACGAAGCACACAAAGAATCTCTTTATGCCACAGAGTAAAACTCTGCGCTCTTTGAGATTTTGTCGTGAGCTTGCCGGGAAATTATTTTTAGATGATCACCTAGCAGACAATAGAGTAAAAGGAGAAAATAATGGACCCCGTCAAAATTCTAAAACGTGCCTGGCAAATCTTATGGAGCTATAAAGCCCTTTGGGTATTCGGTTTTATTTTGGCTCTCACCGCTGCCGGCTCATCAGGTGGCAATGCCAATAATGGGAGCAGCTACCAAGGCAGCTACGATGAAACTTCTGGTTACACGTCAACTGCCGATACCCCAGAAGAGTTTTTCATCGAAGCCAAAGAAGTATTCGATAATATCCTAGAAAAAGGTATTCCTGAAGCAAATATTACAAGCAATGAACTAGTTACCGTGATCTGGAGCATCGTTGCCTTTTTTGTGATCATGACGCTCATCGGCATTGCGATGACATTTGCTCACTATGTTTCACAAACCGCCCTCATCCGCATGGTGGATGAATATGAAAATACAGATACCAAGATGACCATAAAGGAAGGCTTCAAGATCGGTTGGTCTCGTACTTCTTGGCGTTTGTTTTTGATCAACCTGATCGTTTATATTCCAACATTGTTACTAATGGCACTACTGATCATAGACGGTGTAGCCATTTACAATATGGCTATCAATGGAGGTGAATTCTATACTACAACCAGTTTTATCGCTTTGATCGGCTTCACCTTCCTGGCTATTTTCGTCACTATGATTCTCATGGCTGTACTTCTATTACTGCGTCAATTTGTCTGGCGAGTATGTGTTTTCGAAGAAGCGGGTGTACGAGAATCCTTCCGGCGCGGCGCAGCAATGGCCCGTGAAAACTGGAAGAATATAGGTGTGATGTGGCTGATCATGCTTGGCTTGGGCGTTGCCTGGATGATCGTATCTTTCATTGCTTTCTTCATCTTGCTCCCCGCTGTATTCATCACAGCCATTCTGGGCGCAATTATTTCGGCAATTCCGGGTATGATCCTAGTCGGCTTCTTCAGCCTCTTCCTGAATGGCTACCTTCCTTGGATCGTCGGTGCTATATTTATCGCCCCTCTATTCTTTACTTTTGCCTTCTCGCCCTGGATCATGTTATCTGCCTGGCAAGCAACTTATACATCCACCGTCTGGACACTTACATATCGGGAGCTCAAAGCGATGGATGCCTTGTCTTCAGAAATGGAGATTGAACCAACCATAGAATAATTTCAGATCACCATCAACAAAAGACTTGTTATTTGGGTTCGAAAACCTGATAACGAGTCTTTTTGTTTTTTACGGGAAGGAGATAAGCAAAATGGCGGGTGATTCTCGCCTTTTTATTTTTTTTTGAGATATTTTCAAGAGAGCTTGTTGATAAGCTAATATTGAAAAAGTATTGGCTTTTTTCTTTACTGAGTAGGACTTTCGCTTAGATCGAGAAAGCTGTAATCTATTCATATGATTACGAAA
>CAZOOX010000072.1:0-18004 GCA_964581545.1 uncultured Anaerolineaceae bacterium | reverse complement strand
CAAGATTTCAGGATTCTACCTTAGCTTGTGGTCTAGTTTTTGGGGGTCATTATAGCAGACCGGATAATGGCTCGACTATGTTTTCACTTCACACCCAAACATGCTTCATGGTTGAATATGGCAGAAATAGAGATTGGTGTTTTAACAAAACAATGTTTGTCTCGCCGTATCCCAGATGAGTGGACTTTAGGGACAGAAATCGTTGCTTGGGAAGAAGTACGAAATGCCAAGAAGGCTAAAATCCGATGGAACTTCACTGTGGAGGAAGCTCGGAAAGCTTTTAGAGAACATTACCCTACAAATTTAGATGGGTGAGGTACTAGCTTTCCCCCGAAGGGAGGAGGGACTTTTACCGCGCTCCCTGCGCTGTCCTCGGCGCAGGTTCTGATCAGACATGCCGCCGCACTCCTTCGAGTATGCTGCGCGAAGGAGTGCGGCTAGAGCACTTATGAAGAGGAAAAAATTGGGGTTATGAAAAGCCCAACTTCTTTTCTTTCAAAGAGACATATTTCCCCAAACCGATCACGAGATGGTCAAGCACTTCAATATCGAGTAATTTTCCAGCTTCTATCAAAGCGCGAGTAATAGCCACGTCGTTTGGGCTGGGCGTTGGCTCTCCGCTGGGGTGATTATGCACGGCGATCAACGCCGCGACATTTTTTCTCACGGCTGGGGTAAAGACTTCTCCTACGCGCATTTGAGCAGAGTTTAGTGAGCCATGCGCGACTGTGACAATATCCACAACATGGTTGCGTGTATCGAGCAAAATAACGCGCATCTCTTCTTTTTCCAGCGCGCTCATTTCATATTGAACGAGGGCTGCAGCATCGGCGGGGCTGTTAATGGTCGGGCGTTCTTCGGGAGATTCCAACATTAAACGCCGACCCAGCTCAATCGCGGCTTTGATCTGGGCTGCTTTCGCGGCACCGATTCCATGCTCGGCACAAAGCTCGTCGAAGGCTGCCCGGTGCAGTCCGCTTAATCCCCCCAGATTTTGCAATAAACGCTGCCCCACCTGAACGGCACTCTCTCCAGGCACGCCAACACGAAGCAAAATAGCGATCAATTCAGCGGAACTAAGCGCCTGCGCCCCAAGTTTTGATAGTCGTTCACGCGGACGGTCATCTGCAGGAAGGTCAGCGATGCGGTAGGAGGATGAGAGTGTCTCAGGCATTATTATTGGTTACGTTCAAAGACTTGCACATCGGGATTTACAAAGGAAAGCGATATTTGCGGGAGGTATTTTGGTAATGAGTAACGGAAGTCGCCAATAAGCTTGTAGGAGGCTTCTCCTGCCAGAAGCCGTTCAAAGAAATCACACTCAACAGGGTTTGTTTGGTAGATGCTTTCATTGGCACATCTGGCATAGGTGAAACTATCAATAACGAAATAATCGGTATCCCTTTTTAGTAACCCCTCCTCGCCCAGATTGAAGGCTTTATAAGGTTTGCCTGGCCCAACTTCGGGGACTTCCTGCCCTTCAAATTTTGTAAAGAAAATAGGGTAAGAATATTCTTCATCAAAGTGGTCTATGGGAATTTCCGGCGGGTACATGGTGTATTCCAGCTTTGTGTCTTTTGGCAAGGTAGCGACGAATTTGCCCGCAGCAATGCGGGGATCGTTTTCTAATAAAAGGCGTACGCTAATAACGCGCAAAAGCGAGAAGAAAATAATCAGAGCAAAGACTATTGGAAGCAAGAGATGGGCTTTCTTAAGCTTGCTTTTCAAAATAAACGCATGTATTTCATCAAAGAAAAGCCCTCCGATAATGGCTAAGAATGGCATTAGCGGGATGAAGAAACGTGTCTGATAATTATAAGAAGTCATGATGGGCAAGTCGAAGACGATGATTGCCAGGAGCAAAACCCAGACAGAATTTCGCGTGTCTTCTTTTTGCCATGAGAAAAAGAGCTTGAGTATGAAGTAGAGAATAGCAAGAATAAAAAGTAGATAGAGCGCAAAGCCCAATGCGCTTCTTAGAACTCCCCATTGCCCTACAAAGCCGATTATGCTCTCTGATGTTTTCCCATAAGTTGCGTGGCGTGAAAGAGCAGGTAAAACTCGTTTGAAATAAAAGGCCATCCACAATAAGGCTTTTGGTGTTCCTAGCGCAAAGCCTAAAAAGCTCAATGCGACACTAATAAAGAGGGTTTCAAGGTTTTTTAGCTTTTCCTGCCACAGCCCTTTCTTTTCAGTAAAGAAAAAGACCAAAATGGGGACAAGCACAAAAATCCCTCCGTTATATTTGCTCGATGCTGCCAGCCCAACGCTAAAAAAGGCTGCGTAAAGCCATACTTTTTGATTCTCTTGTTGGTATAAAAGCAAAAAATAAAAGCTCAAAACCAGGAAGAAGGTTAAATAAAGGTCATTATGTGCAAAACGGGCGTTGATGGAAAAGACCTGATTGGTCAACAAAAAGAGGGCAGAGAAAGAACTGGCTAAAATACTTCCGCCCATTTTGCGCGCTATCCAGTATATTAAGAAAATTACCCCTGCGCCCAAAAGCACAGAGAGAAAACGGGCAATACTATGAAAGTACTCGCCAAATCCTAAAGTAGAAGCTACTTTCCCCGCACCAAACATGACATATTTTGGCAAAGAAGGATAGTCAAAATTTGTTTCGTCAAATTCCCAGCGCCCTTCCAGTGCTTTTTCTACCCGATGCACCAATTCGTCGGGGTTGCTCATGGTAGCAAGCCCCGATGTTGTGAGCACCATAAAGAGCAATGCCAAGAGGAGCGGAATCCATTTTTCGTATTTCTGGGAAAAACTTTTTAGGGTCATAGTATTGGTTGCCGAGCGATAACTTTAATTAGAGTGACACTATCTTCTGCTAAATCCCCGCGCATAAATTCTGGACGAACGCGGGAACGAATGGCTTCAAAAGCGGTTTCGTCTCGCTCAGTGACGATCAGATTTATATCGGAAAAATAATCTTCAAAGGTTTTCTCATAATCCCAAACGCGGTAACGATTATGATTGCTAGATGGGTTTAGCCAGCCATACCAAACTTTTTTCGAGTAACAAAGCATCTCGAAGGGATATTTGAAATAATGGTCGCGTAAATCGACATAATGAAGCTGTATCCCTTCAGGTTTAGTGAGCATGGCGAGGGATTTTGTGATGCTTTCAACTTCATCAAGATGTTCGTAAACGGATGAGCTGAGGAGAATATCCACTTGAGAGATGGCGGAACGCACTTCTTCCGAGCGGATATCCTGCTCGATGAGCGTGATCCACTCTGGGCGCGGGGTAACGGATCCCTGCTCCTCTTTGAGATATTGTTCGTTTAATGGTAGCAAGCCCAAATTATGGGCGTCGTCGGGCGGGGCGAATTTGTCAACCAAGATAATATGCGCGGCACCCAGCCGGAGCAGCTCTATTGCCAGGGAAAATCGTCCGCCATATCCAAAAATGAGAACGTTTTTGCCTTGCATTTCTACGCCTGCGTCGGCGAGATCAAGTTTGTAGCGTTCTGCGGCATCTGCTGGGCTGCTGGTTTCAATGCCGGGGCGGATGATCCACCCACGTAGCAGCAAAAAACGAACGAGTTTTTCGGGGAGAAAATGGCGAGCAAGACGGGGGACAAGATATTTCAGGTTCATGGGAGGTAAAGTGAGCAATCGAGCGCTTCTTCGCGCGGGACAAGGAGTTGGATGTAAACGCCGCGCAGCGTTTCAAGAGGTTCATAGTAGCAAAGCGTGGGCGCGGCGACCCACTTTGTCCAGAGGTCGTTTTCAGCAGCGAAAACGCCTTCTTCGTCTTTGATCTCGACTTTGAGGGGTTCTGTAATAATGAGGCTAAAACGCTGGGCGGCAAGGTCTTCATAATAGGGCGCAAAATAATCTGCACTGCTGCTCATGGCTTCGTTCATCATCCGTTTTTTTTCATATTCCGGCACAAGCGGGACTTTAGGCACATAACCAAATGTGAGCAGTTGCCGTTGGTCAATAAAGAGAATTTCTCCCTCGTCTTGCCAGTCGTTGATGGCGTGGCGAATAAGCCAAATAGCATCGTTGATCTCTTCAGTTGAAGGGAGCGTTTCTACGCTGTCTGTATCTGCCAGAATTTTGACGTGTTCAATTTCTGCCTGGCTCAGAGATAGTCTGGGGCGTATTCCTCGCAAAGCGGGCAAGGCTGGCAAAGCAATGAGAAGAATGAGCGCAGCTTTTATCCATAGAGGGTGAGTTTCCGGTTGAGAAAACCACTCCCTGCCGCCATTTTTCCATGCGATTGCAGCCACGAAAAGCAAGGCTATCAGGAACATATCGAGATTGTGGAGATTATTCCCACCGCCAATTTTTGTGCTAATGATGAGACCAACAATTAAAAATGGAAAAAGAGAGCCAACGATTGCCAGTTTTTGCCAGAGCGAGGGCTGCCAGTATTTCTTTTTGAGCAGATAAAAAAGGATGATGAGCAAAGGCAAAATAGCGATCAGCAAACCGCCCAAAATTCCTTCAGGGTAGGTGTCGCTGGGGAAGAGGCGGCTCCAAAGGAGGGGCTGTTTCGATGTTGAAAGCTGGGCGCTTGAAATAGTTCCAGCGACTGCGTTACTTAATCCCGTTGCGATATTGGTGCGAGATTTCCAGGCATTTTGGATGATGGGATAAAGATACCAAATGGATACACCGGCGATGGCGAGAGCAATTGCGCGCCCCCAATCTCGAAGGGCGAGACGCACGCCTTTCAATTTGCTTCCGTTTAAGGACAACATCCCCGCCCAGATAGCGGGAGCAAACTCCCATGTCCAGCGGGTAATTTCGGCGTAATATCCTGCCAGCGCAACAAGAGGAATTGCCAGCCAAAGTGAACGCTCCCAAACGAGGGCAACGAGAATTGCGCTCAACACCAGTGGGGTGTAAATTGGTCCCTGATTTAAGAAAAGAAAAGCCCAAAAGCCAAGAAATAATCCTTCCCATGCTTTGCTCCCTTTTCTTTTAAAAGCGACCCAGCCCAAGATCATATAAGGGAAAGAGAGTACACACGCGCTCCAAAGGCGGTTAAAGAGAATGGTTGTCTTAGGCAAAAGGAAAGGTATCCCCCACAAAAACTGCCTGCCCGGAGAGATTAGCACAGGGATATATTGATCTTCCGGGATATTGTATAGTTCACGTCCGAACATGATGGAATAATCCCAGAGACGGTTGCCGTCTGACCAGTAGAGGTTGAAGGGATAATCCACAACGTTGGAAAAGACGCTGCTAAGGCTAAGGCTGGTTGCCGAAAGCAAGGCGCTTAAGAAGAGAGCAGAGAAGCTTATCATCTTCTCTTCGTCTTTCGTCAGAGAAATGGATAAAAGAATGAGAAGGAAAAGCCAAATAAAAAACCTAAAGTAGAACCCTGTAAAAATAAACCCCCATATTGAGTGTTGGAAGAACCAAATGGGGATAAAAAGTATGAGGATGAGGAGGTATGAGAAATACCCAAGTCCTTTTCGATATGAGATAATGCTTTGCTGAATACTTTTCAGCTTTTCTGTTTTCCAAAGAATAATGCCCAACAGAATGAGTAATGCCAGTAAAAAGATGCTAAAGAAGAACAGAAGAAGCCCCCATTTTAGCGAAAATCCGCTAAGCAGGTGACCTGTTCCCCAAGCAACCTGATAAAGGTCGCGCAGGCTAAGGGCTAGAAAAAATGCCGTACCTATAAAAATGATACGGCGAAAAAGGGAGTGTTTTTCTTTGTTCATATGAAGAATACTATTTTTCTTTTTCAATAATTTCCTTAAAAAAGTTTAGGCGTTTTTTTTCTTTGATACGTGTATCAATATAGGGCGCGATTTCTTCGCGTTTTACTCTTTTTCCGCGCATCCTATAGGCAAAGTCTCGGATAAGTTTACCATGTCTAATGATATTATCTTCAGAGTTAGGAATTCTAAGAAGGTAGTCTACGTTGAGCTGGTCAAGGTCTGTATCTTTGTAGGCAAGGATCATGGGTAAGCCATAAGCAAGGTATTCACGGCTTTTGAGAGGGGATGCTTCAGTAAGACCTACCCGATGCATTGCCAGGGAGCTGATGGCTACATCTGCTATTGAAAATAGGGCAAGATATTTTTCTGTTGGCAAATAACCATGAAGCCTAAGATTTTCAGGTAATTGTGGATGGTCTGGCAAAGAATCGTATCCAATAATATCTACTTCTATATCAGAAGTGTTTTTTGCAAAGGTGATGATTTTATCTATGCCGTGCCATGCGTGACCAGGCCCGCCAATGAAGAGAAGTCTGGGCGTGCTATTATCAGGTGCCGGTAGAGGGGAGATTTCGGTTAAATCTATTCCGTTAGCGATTATACGAGTATCTTTATTATATTTTTTAAAAACAGAGGCCTCTGATAATTCTTCAGAAACGCAACTTAGCCCACTAATTGAGCGTAAGAAAAAGCCACGGGTGAGGCGATTATAGGAGGAATAAGCAATCCCTAATTCCTTATGCTGCTCAACATCATTTGTGTTGATCTCTTCAACAATGGGTGCAATGGATGCCAAGCAATGCAAGGGGTAAATATAAACGCCATAGCGAAGATAGATGATGTCGGGTTGGTAATTCTCTACTTCCGAGAGCATTTCTTTTGCGGCACGAATGCGCCCGAGTTCACGTTGGCGAATCCCCGTTTGGGCCGGGTATTTAAACTTTTTAGACGGAAGCAAGTTTCTGACAAGTTTGTCTTCGGTGTGCATGAAAAGACAAGCTTCGTGCCCAAAGGATTTCCAAGTCTCTATTTGGCGGTGGATTTTTTTTCCAACACCACTTGAGAAAGTCCGTGCCCAATGGAGGCTGATATAGGCAATGCGCATACTAGTCTGTCTTTTGATTATGTTGTTTTTTTTGTCGAAGTCGATAGAGTTCACGCAAAAAATCATAACCCCATTTAAAGAGCGGACTTTCAAAAATGCGCCCATAGGATGAGTAGTCGCTGAAAGTTTTTTTCGGAGCATTCATGATATCTTCAAAGGCATCTTCGCCTAATCCTAATTTCTTTGCAACGTACTCTCTATCCTCTTCTTGCAAAGAAGGAGCATAGCTTGGTTTCTTGATTTCCTCTAATGCCTCAGAACGAGAGATTTCTTTTGAGCAGATCAAACTGGAGAGGTGAGAACGTCGCTTATCGTAACCAAATTTTGTTGGCAAAATATAACCTTGATAGAAACGTGTGTAAATCGATTCGTGATGTTTGCCACCGTAATAACGCCAGCCTAGCTCATTCTCTAGTATTTTCATGGCTTCGGTCTTGTTGAAGTCTATGTAGTTTAAAATATCTACCCTTTTTTGTGTAAGCAGGCGGCGATAATAGGCAAAGAAGGGGATATAAGGAAATGTAAGTAGTTTTTTTGTGCCAAATTGAGCGTGCACACTGCGGATATATTTCCAATCAAAATGTCCTTGAGACCATGCGCTGGGCAAATGTGTTTCTGTGCGTACATTGAAACCAGAGAGGATGTATTTGATTTTCAGCTCTTCTGCAAGTTTGCCCACAACTGCCCAAATAGCATGATCGCTAGGGATTTCAGAGTCGGGCGTAGAAGCTTTTAGAAAAGAAACTTGCAAATCTTTGAACTCTTCCCAGTCGAGCACTTCTGTGTGCAGATCAATTTCAAGGCGTTTGAGGGTTTCTTCTATATTTTTAACGGCTAATTCCGAATCCCAGCCATTGTCCATGTGTACAGCAAGAGGGCGTAGGCCTAGTTCTTTTTTAACCAAATAAGCAACGTACGTGCTATCTACACCACCGCTAACACCGATGATGCAATCGTAGGGTTTGTTCCTACCATCAGCCTTAATCTTCTCAACAAGTTGATGTAGATATTGCAGCCCGGCTTCTCCATGAACGACTTTTTGAGTCATCATGCGATCATAATCGTAACAATGATTGCAGATTCCTTTATCGTCAAAAACGATATTGGGGTCGGTTGTATCCATGATGCAACGTGTACAAATTTTATTTTCTTCGCTCATAGAACCTCGTTTAGGGCAAGATAGCCCGTAATTCTTTTTGATCAGGGTAACTGATAAGAACCCCTCGTAAAGGTCCTTGAAACACAAACATGCTTCCTGCGGCTGCTGCTGAAGCTCCCCCTAGATTTATAACATCCCCTAAATCCTGAACGTTTTTTGCCCCGCCGCAGGCAATCAGAGGAACTTCCAATGCGTCGGCAACAGGCTTTATAAGGGCTAAATCATACCCTTGCATAACGCCATCACGATCAATAGCATTTAGGAAAATCTCTCCGGCACCTTTTCTTTGCATTTCCAGTGCAAAATCAACAGGGTCTAGTCCCGTTTTTTTTGTGCCTCCATGTGTGAAGACTTCGTATTTTCCACGCCAGTTTTTCTTAACATCTATGGAGATTACGACTGCTTGATTACCAGCAAAAGCTGCAACCTGGCTGACAAATTCCGGGTTTTCAACAGCATAAGAATTAAGAATGATTTTTTCAATGCCCATACTTAGTAATTCTTTTACATCGCTCATGTGCCGAATACCGCCGCCATAACCCAAGGGCATGAAACATTCGCTAGTGATATTGGCTAATAATTCAAAGGGAGGATGTTTTTTTTCTTTAGTAGCGTTAATATCGAGGAAGACCAGTTCGTCTACTTCTTTATCGTTAAATATTTTGACGATGTTGATAGGGTCCCCAAGATATTTGGGGGCTTTAAACTTGACTGTTTTAACTAAGCCACGATTCTGTAGTAAAAGAGCAGGAATAACGCGGGAACGTAACATTAAATTACCTCTGCAAAATTCTTGAGCAATTTCATTCCAAATTTATGGCTTTTTTCTGGATGAAATTGTGCTCCGAAAATATTTTCTTGTTGAAGTATGGATGCAAAAGTATAGCCATGTTGCGTTTCAGCAAGTATTAGTTTCTCATCATGAGAAATTACATGGTAAGAATGTACAAAATAAAAACGTGCGTCTTCATCAAAGTCGGTCAAAAGTTCGTGCTCTCGACGAGTGGAAATTGTATTCCAGCCCATATGTGGGATTTTAAGATGTGATTGCTCGGCAGAAAATTTAAAGCGGATAGTTTCCGCATCGAACCAGCCCAAACCTGCTTCCGTACCCTCTTCACTTTTTTGCGTCATCAACTGCATCCCCAAACACAAACCCAAGACCGGAATTCTATTTGCAAGAACAAGTTCGTTAAGGACAGGAACCAGCCCAGTCTCACGAAGTTTACTCATCCCCGCGTCAAACGCCCCCACACCGGGCAAAATTAGTTTGTCCGCAACTTGAAGTATATTTATATCCGAAGCAATCTTTGCCTTAACCCCGATTTTCTTTAGCATATTGGCGATAGAACCTAAGTTACCAACGCCATAATCAACAATTGTTATCATGTGGATGATCCAGTTGCTATTTTTTTTATTTCTGAAGCAAAGAATTTGTAATTTTTACTAGCGTTATATTTTTCTTGCCAAGTTTTATGACTCCCTTTTCGTTTTCCGAACGATAAAGTTTTGTTACTAATTATCTCAAAAAAAGCATTGGCAATGTCGTTAGGTGTAGGGTTTGCATTTAGGAGAATGCCATTTTGGGAGGAAACTATTTCTGGATTTCCCCCCACGTCTGTCGCAATAATTGGAATTCCACAACTAACTGCTTCCATAATAGATACTGGAGTTCCTTCTGACTCACTAACATTGACAAAGATGTCTACTGAATTATTTCGGTAATGATTAAAAAGTTCTTCTTGGCTTGGATAGCCAGGAAAGTAAGCAGTTGCATTTGGAGGAAAATCTTCATTAACAAGAGCCTGTAAGTTTTCTAAATCTTCCTTCTTCTCACCTTCACCAAAATGATGCCACTCGAATAACTGTTCAGGGTATCTCTTTGCCGCCTCAACGATACCTTTGAGCAGTAAGTCAATACGTTTTACTGGACGGACAATGGCGCAAGAGACAATTCTAAAAATTTTATCGTTTGAAGGTGATGTTAAAAAGCCAGGGTCACTAACTCCAAGCAGCACTTCTTTTATTTTAAAGTTGTATTCGGGATACTTACTATGGAGATATTTTACACCTGCAATGGAGTCAGGGAAAAGGCCATCTATATTTTCAAGTAACTCTGAACGGCAAGGTAAATAAGGAATGGGATAACGTTCTTCGTATAAGTCGTAGCCATGCGCTCGAGAAATAACAGTTATTTTATTGTTTTGCTTTTTTGCCATACACCCCCCCATAGTAGCTGCGTCAAACCAATAAGTATAAAAGATAAAACTGTCTCCTTTATATCCTGGCTTTGTGGTTTTTATCTGAAACCATCTCCGCGTTAAGTTTGCCCTAACAACACACCTAAAAAGGCGAATTAATGCAGAGGGTTTAGTCCAAATCAATGGGTTGTTCAGGAAATCCTGCCAAAACAGTGAAGAAAAAAAAGTTTCAAAAATTGCACGAAAAATGCGGTGTTTTAATTTTAGAAAATCAGAATAACTATTATCTACTTGCACATTATTTGGGGTTGATAGCAAATTTCCTGTCCGCTCTTTTGGAACAAGAATAACTCTATCAAATTCAATCGCAAGCCTACTCACTTCTAAGTCAAGAAAGGTTTGCTCGTGTTGTCCATCATAAGGATATGATGCTGTAAATAAAAGTAACATCAGATGTTTATTTTTTCTCTATATTCTCATTTCGAAGAAATTCAGACCGATATTTTTCAAAATCTTCGGTTGCTATTTTATAATCGTCATAACGTCCAATATCTAACCAATGCCCTGTATAGTTATATACATTAACCCGTTCCTTTTTTTCTACTAAACTTAAAATAAGATCGGGTAGATCTAATTTTTGCTCATATTCAATATGCTCCAATATCTCCGGTTCAAAAATATAAATGCCTGTGCTGACAGCATATTTGTATGTTGGCTTTTCGATGTAATCTTTGACCCAATTATCTTTATCTGTTTTTATTACGCCCAAATCTATTGCAACTTCTCGTTGATAAGAGGCAAGAGTTGCTATCGCTCCGCGCGTTTTATGATACCGATACATTTCTCCATAATCTAAGGTTGTCAGTAAGTCACCATTCATTACAAGAAATGTCTCATGCAAGTTTGGAACTAATGCTATTGGGCCTGCGGTCCCTAATGGCTCTTTCTCACGAGAATAGTCAATATCAATGCCAAATTTACTCCCATTACCGCAATAAGCCATTAACAATTCAGCTAAATATCCAACGGCAAGTGTTGCATCAGTAAAACCATAGTGCCTCAACTGCCGTAAAACAATTTCTAAAATAGGCATGTCTCCTATTGGCATTAGAGGTTTTGGTAACACTGTTGTATAGGGGGCAAGGCGCGTCCCTTTACCACCAGCAAGAATTATTGCTTTCATATTACACCGTATATTGGTCTGGACGATATAAATCAAGATTCTTGGAAATCCAGACTATTGTCTGACGTAAACCTTCATCCAAAGATACCTCTGGTTGCCACCTCAACATTTGTTTTGCCTTTCCGTACGCCGCCAGAAGCTTAAGTACTTCGCTCTTTTCTGGTCGCACTCGCTTGCCTTCCGTTACGATTCTGGGAGATTTCCCGATAATTGAAAAAATCTTTTCGCAGAGTTCGCCAATCGTAATCGTGGCGTTATTTCCCAAGTTGATTTCTTCACCCAGTACTTCATCTGCCAATGCCCCACGAATAAACCCATTTACGGTATCCAAAACAAAGGTGAAATCTCTTGAAGGGTCAAGGCTGCCCAAATGGATTTCGTCACGCGTCAATGCCTGAGTGATGATTGTGGGAATAACAGCTCTGGCAGATTGTCGAGGCCCATAGGTGTTAAAGGGGCGGATAGTAACGATTGGCAAGTCAAAAGAACGATAGAAACTCTCTGCAATTTTATCTGCCCCAATCTTGCTTGCTGAATATGGCGATTGCCCCTGCAAGGGGTGTTTTTCGTCTATTGGCGCATATTGTGCAGTACCATAGACCTCACTGGTTGAAGTGTGTATTATACGGCGCGTCCCCAGATCGCGCCCTGCCATAAAGACATTCAACGACCCCATGATATTTGTATCCATAACTTCGCGTGGGTGTCTGTATGAATATGGAATGGCAATTAAAGCTCCCAGGTGAAAGACTGTATCTACACCCTGCATGACAGCGCGAACTGCCTCGATATCGCGCAAATCGCCAGAGACCACCTCGACTTGTGAAAATATTTCCAAAGGTAATAGGCGTAACAAGCCCGCATCTCCGCGCGAATTGTAGCGTAAAAAGGCTCGCACCTTTGCCCCTTCAGATACCAAACGCTCTACAAGATGGCTGCCAATAAACCCACCAGCCCCTGTTACCAATACTTGTTTTCCTTTCAGCATATTCTCACTCACTGTATACCTTTCTTCGCCAATCGTTTAATAAATCCGTTAATGATTTTTCACGGGAGATTTCTGTTTCCCATCCCGTTTCTGCTCTTAGTATTTTTGCGCTACCCCTTTGGATAGGGATATCGTTTTTTTGTATTCGAGTTGGATCTAATACCGCTTCAACCGTGATTTTGGCTTGCTTCCGTAAAAAATCTAAACACTGACGAATAGAAGTTGTTTGTCCAGAAGCCACATTATATACCTGATTTACTCGTCCTTCTTTGGCAAGCAGCATATATGCTCGAACAGCATCACGCACATCTACAAAGTCGCGTTGGGAGCTTAAGTTGCCAGTTTGGATTATAGTCGGAGAGTCTTCTTTCTCAGCCAGCGCGATTTGTCTGGCAAAAGAGGAGCAAGCCATCACCTGTGAAAGCCCTGGACCAAGTAAGTTAAATGTACGCGCGTAAATGATTGGCAAGTTGAAGACAGTGTGATAATGTGAGGCTATCATCTCTTGCGCTAATTTGCTAAGCGCATAATGCGTGGCTGGACGCGGCTTAAATTTTTCTGTGATGGGTCTTCGTCCCAAGCCTGCGCCATATACAGCACTTGAACTGGCGATGAAGATCCGAGGTTTTAAACCAAGGTTAACGATGGCATCAAGCAAAGCTGTTGTGCCAAGTACTTGGACAGCGTAAAAGGCACTTGGGTTTTCTGACTTTAGTACGCCGGCAAGATGGAAAACAACGTCAGGGCGTACAATATCTAGTGCCCGCTCCAGCGCTACTCGATCAGTAATATCAGCATGGTAAAAAGATGATATAGCGGAAGCAGGTTGAATATCCGAGCCTGTAACCGTCCAGCCCTTATCGAGCAGGAGATTTGCCAGATGCTGTCCAACAAATCCAGAAATGCCCGTGATGAATGCTGTCGTCATTTCATTTTCTTTTCTATGAACGTTGCCCATTCTGTAATTTTTGTTTCAATCACTTCGATTGTTAGGGCATCCTTCACGAATTCAGGTTCAATCCCCCCAGTTTTTCGGAAACGTAGCCATTGCTTTACTCTGCGATAGACTGACCACACCCGGGCAGGCGGTATAAATTTCATGCGAGGGGCTGTTAGCGCACGTGAGGGAGACTTGGGGATAATGTCTCCGCCACCGACGATTCTAATTAGATGATTTGTCAAATTAGAAATAGAATCGCCCTGACTCATTAATGATTGGCGCGCCCATACCAATAATCGGGTATCTGTTTTGTTTGGCTGGGCAAAACACACTTCTAAAAATTCTTGTTTTGTTTTCAGGTGAGGAAGTAAATTGTGCCAACCAACATGCAAAGCGTCGGGAATAGCATATGGTTCAAGGATATATACTTGTTTGCCTGCTATCGCTGCCTCAATTAAACTTGTACTGTGTGATGAAACTACCATATCACTTGCTAATATCCACTCGCGGACACTTTTCTCCTGAATGATATGTAATCTATCAGGGATTTCAGACAAAATTTGTTTTGTGAAAGTATGAAATTCTTCACTCGTTACAGACGGGCGTGGTCGTAGGATTACCTCGACACCAGCATGAGATGCTTTGGCACACCATTCTAAAACAGCCTTCAAGGATAGATTACAAAACTCGCGCATATTTTTTACGTCGTCTGGGGATTGCCCGCTTTCAATGAATTGTTCTAGCGTAGCTTGAGAATAAAATGCCCAATTATAGTTTTCAGGAAATAAAACCCAGCGGCTTGAAGGATTTAAACCATATTGCTTAGCCAGTTCTTCACGTGACAGAAAAAAATCGCGGTATGGTTCATCATAAAGCGTGTACGCAGGTTGCCCATTTAGAAAAATATGTTCAGGCGAAATGTCATTTTGGATCAAAAAGTCTTTATATGATTTGCTCCAAGCATGATGAAGAACGTGCTTGGTTGCAAATACGCCGCGAGGTGTTTTAGCTTTAAGATTCCCTGGGTAAAATAATTGTTCCCAGGTCAGATTGAAAAATACGGAGGGCTTCCAATAAGCCAACATTGCTTCGAAACTTGCTTCTGTATAACAAAAAGGCAACACAACCATCTCAGGTTCTATCTGAAGAAGGGCTTTTGGAAAACCTGTCGGCCAGTGAATAATTTCAACGCTAAAACCCATTCGACGCAAATTTGCTGTTATTGCACATACGACATCGATTTCTCGAGCAACATGTTCGTAAAGAAAGATGATGTCTACTTTCTTCATCATTTAGTCCAGAGCGGCAAGTATGCGCTCGGCCAATGAAGCACCATCCAAACGATGAAATTGCAAGGCTTCAGGAGGTGTACCGCAAGCAGGCCACCCATCAACTGCAAATTTGACTAAACGACGATTGGATAGAGGGTTTGTTCGGTGCTCGGCAAGTAAAGTTAACATATGATCACCTAAACCACCCGCTGGAGCGTGGTCTTCCAGTACAAAAATCAAATTATGTGGTTCTATTGTCTCAAGTAACCATTTTGTATTAATTCGGTTTAGCCAAGGCATATTGACAACCTTTAGATTAACACCTCGCTCTGCCAAGAATTCATTTGCAAGAAGTGCCTCATGCAGCATAACAGGGCCGTAGGCAAATATAAGGGCATCATCGCCCTCTGTAAGCGCTACCCCTTGACCGTGCGTGAGGCGATAATCTGATGGAAGCTGGATTTTGCGCGGAGAAGGGCCAATAATAAAGCGTAAGGCACAATTCTCTTCTGCATCCTGGATGCTGTATTCGAGCACCATACGAGTTTCATCAGCATTGCAAGGTTGGAGGATTGTACAGTTTGGCAATGCTGCAAAGAGAGAAATATCACGCAAAGACTGATGCGATTTTCCAGGCCCAGCAGGAATTAAACCAGCATAATGTAAAGCATAGATAATTTTAGTGTCTTCACTAGCATTGTTATAAATTTGCTCATTTGCACGTGATGCAAGGAAGCTGGCAAAGGAGTTGACCACTGGTAAATATCCGTTTCGAGCCAGTCCTCCAGCCATTGAAACCATATCTTGCTCTGCAATGCCTGTTTGGATAAAACGATCAGGGAATTTACTCTCAAAATCGCGTACTTTACAGTCAAAGGTCAGATCTGCGTCTAACACAACTATGTTTTTGTGTTTTTCGGCTAGATCAACCAAGGCTTCTCCATAAACGCGTGCTACACTCTCATCCGTAACTTTTGTAGAGAGACGTTCCTGGGCAGCTTGGCTGAGTGGTTCACCCGCCAACATTGAAGCTACAGGGCGTTTTTCTTCAGGAGGAATTTCTTTCAATATAATGGGAGCAAGCCCAAAATCCGATAAACTTTGATTGATACGATCTATTAGTTCTGCATAGCCTTTTGAGTAAGCTTCCTCATCCGGTGCTCCAGAATGCCAAGGGTATAACCCCTTCCCTTCTTTGAGCGCGAAGGGGTGTTCCATAAACGAGATACCACGTCCTTTGATCGTATCCGCAATAATAATTTGAGGCTTATCTTTTATCGCTTTTGCATCTGTGATCGCTTTTTCAATTTGACTATAATCATGTCCATTTATGCGTGCTACATGCCAGCCAAAAGATCGAATTTTTTCTTCTATATCACCGAGGTCTAGAATCTCTGTAATCAGTTTGTCAGACTGAACTTTGTTATGATCCATAATCACAGTTAGATTATAGATTTTTTGCTGTACAGCAACTTGAAGCGCTTCAAAATTCTGACCTTCACCCCATTCTCCATCTCCAGTCAAAACATAAACTCTACCACCGGTTGAAGAATATTGTTTTGCCCAAGCCATTCCCCGACCTTTTGAAATTCCCATGCCAAGCGAGCCTGAATTTGCTTCAATACCAGGTATGCCAATGTCTGGATGTCCATCTAGACCGCCAAAACGGCGGAGCATAAATAATTTTTCTTCAGATAATATCCCAAGTGAATATAAGGTTGCGTATAGGCCAGGAACATCATGTCCCTTAGAAGAAAAATAGATGTCGCGCTCTGGGCTATCAAAACCTACATCTAGCGCATTCATTTCTTCATAATACAGCCAGGTTACAATTTCCATAGCACTGAAAGATGAACCCAAGTGCCCAGAACCAGCACGTTTCACCGCTGCTAGTGTATTGGCGCGATTCATGTCGGCAATTAATTCTAGTTTTTTGAAATTGCTTAATTCAGCATTTCGAACTCGCTGAAATTCTTCAAAAGGGATGAGAGTAATAGTAGCCATAGTGTCCTTTTCAGCAGCAGAAGCTGCAACTAAATATATTAAATTTTAGGCAATTGAGCCTGACCCGTTTTGATCAGGTCTTCTGCCAATTGCCAATCATAGGGATGATTTATATCAAAACCTTCGTAGCCCTCTGTGAAAAAGGGCGTAATTACATTGCCTGAGATCGTCCTTGATTTATAAACAACTTGTGACCAAGCGATTTCCAGGCTGGCATTCTGCACATACACTTCTGGTAAAGCTTGATATTGAGTACTATGCCAAGGCTGTTCGACAGGTCCCATCGGTAGAAGAGGAAACATACGTTTATCACGCACTATCCACATTTTGCCTGGGTGTTCATTGCACTTTTCTACTGCACGAAGAGAGTCTATCCCCTTTTCTGATAAAAATTGTTGCCAAGCGCGACGAATTGTCTTCGGTAGGCGAAAAGGGCTAGTGGGGCGTAAAATACTAAAACAATCATACTCATGCTTTGAACACTTGAGTTCTGTTAAAGTGTGCTCAACCCATTCAATATCAGGCGAAATATCACTGGCTATTTTGGGAGGACGTAAAAAGGGCACTTTTGCGCCATATTGTCGGGCAATCTCAGCATAGTGATCCGAATCTGTTGAGACGATCACATCTGTAAATATGCCACTCTGGAGAGCTGCCGTAATAGTATAGGCAAGAACCGGATGGCCTGCCAGATGACGGATATTCTTATCTGTTACGCGCTTGGAACCTGATCGTGCGGGGATAAGAGCTACAACCGTTGGTGTTTTTTTACTCATACTTGGTCAGGATCAATGTTAATGTAGATATCTTTTAATTCACAGTAGACATCTAATGCTTCTGTTCCAGGTTCTCGGGAGCCATTTCCTGACAGTTTTCTCCCACCAAAGGGCATATGAGGCTCAGATCCATGAGTGCCAGCATTTACAACCGCGACACCGCTTTGTACATTGTCGCAAAAATAAATCGCGCGATGCATAGATCTGGTATGAATTGATGCTGTTAATCCGTAGGGGGAATCGTTTGCTAGAGCTAATGCCTCTTCAAAATCTTTTACGCGGAACAAAATTGCTACTGGACCAAACAATTCGCATTCAGCAATTTCATCGTGTGGATCGACCCCGTCGATGAGCGTGGGTGCCATATAATAGCCCTTTTTATGGGAATCATCATTAAGTCGTTCTCCTCCGATTAAAATATTTACACCGTCATCACGCGCCTTCTCTACGGCAGAGAGCATGTTGTTCAATTGGCTTTCATTGATAACAGGGCCAAAGTCATCGTTGTCAGTTGGGCCAACTTTGAGTTCTTTTGTCTCTTTAATGAGCATTTCTCGGAATTTTTCATATACGGCATCAAATATAATTACACGACTATTTGCAGCACAACGCTGTCCAGCATTGCTAAAAGCTGAATTCAGCACCCATTTAGCAGCATTCTCAAGATCTGCGTCATCACAAACAA
>CAZOOX010000071.1:0-18637 GCA_964581545.1 uncultured Anaerolineaceae bacterium | reverse complement strand
CAACTCTACTACAAGAAACCCCGTTTATTCATCTTTTTTTGGCGAAGGTATTGATACGGTAACAAGCCAAATGCAAGAGCGTTTCGCAACAGGCAGTGCGTCGCACCATCCAGACGAACAGCAATCCGTTTAAACGGTAAATGCCTAACGATAAACAACATCCGATTAAACTTGGTGCGACGCACAACCTTCCGACCTTAAAACCTTCAACCTTAAACTCAAAAGGAGAAAACATGCCCACTTCCCCCCAATCCCCCCACCTGCCCTTTGGCGATAACGTCCACTCGCCCTGGTACGGCAAAGACGTGCTGACCGTCAAGACCCTCGACCGCGCCGACCTCGACTATATCTTCGGCGTGGCACACGAAATGCACGGGATGGTCGACCGCGTTGGCACCTTCGACCTGCTCAAAGGCAAGATCTTGGCGAATTTGTTTTACGAGCCATCCACGCGTACCTCTTCATCCTTCCACGCCGCGATGGAAAGACTCGGCGGCAGCGTTATCCCGATCAATAACGTGAAATACTCATCCGTCTCGAAGGGCGAAAGCCTGGCTGATACCATCCGCACCCTCGAATGCTACGCCGATGTGATTGTCTTGCGCCACCCCGAAGTTGGCTCGGCAGCCATTGCCGCAGAAGCGGCTGAAAAACCCGTCCTGAACGCAGGCGACGGCACGGGCGAACACCCTACGCAGGCCTTGCTTGATCTTTTTACCATTTTCTCTGAACTTGATATTGGTGAAATTGACGGAAAAACCATCACCATGCTCGGTGATCTGAAATATGGGCGCACCGTCCACTCGCTGGCACGCCTGCTGACACTCTACGATGTAAAACTTAACTACGTCTCGCCCGATATTTTGAAGATGCCCAAAGAAGTTATGGACGAAGTCGCCGCAAAAGGCATCCCGCAAACTGAAAGCAGCCTCGACGAAGCCCTGCCCGAAACTGACGTGCTCTACGTTACGCGCGTGCAGAAAGAACGCTTCGAGAACCCTGCCGATTACGAAAAAGTCGCTGGCTCTTTCGTCGTCAACCCCGAGATCATGAAAGCCGCCAAAGACGAAATGATCGTCATGCACCCCCTGCCCCGCGTCAACGAGATCAGCACCGACTTCGACAAAGATCCCCGCGCCGCCTACTTCCGCCAGATGGAATACGGGCTTTATGTTCGTATGGCGCTGCTGGCGATGGTTTTAGGCAAAGCCTAAAGTTACAAGTTGAAGGTTCAAAGTTGAAAGTAGCCTTGAAACCTTCAACATTCAACCTTAAACTCAACTTATGAAAACATTTTTTAATATTTTGGAAAAACGCGTGGATGACGCATCCTCCCTCCTCTGCGTGGGACTGGACCCGCACCTCTCCATGCTCCCCGAAGCATCTGCCGAAGCCGCCCTTGAATTTTGCCTGGGTATCGTTAATGCCACATCTGCCTACGCCTCAGCATTCAAACCCAACGCGGCCTTTTTCGAGTTTTTCGGTGCCGAGGGGTGGAATGCCCTCTCCCAGTTGATTACCGCCATCAAGGCTGAAGGCATCCCCATCATCCTCGACACCAAACGCGGCGACATCGCTTCCACAGCAGACGCCTATGCCAAATCCGCATTCGACCACCTCGGCGCAGACTGCATCACGCTCAATCCCTACCTCGGCAAAGACTCGATCGATCCCTTTATTGGCAACCCCGAAAAAGGTGCGTTCTTATTGTGTAAGACGAGCAATCCCGGTAGCGATGATTTACAAAATCTGATAGTCAAGACTTCCGAAGTCTCAGAGACTTCGGAAGTCTACGCACCTTTATACGTACGCGTAGCAGAACTCGCCCAATCCTGGAATACCAACGACAATATCGGCCTCGTCGTCGGCGCAACCCAACCTGAAGCGCTGGCCAATGTCCGCGCCGCTGCGCCTGATCTTTGGTTCCTCTCCCCCGGCGTCGGCGCCCAGGGAGGGGATTTGGCAACCGCGCTCAAAGCCGGTCTCCGCGCCGATGGCAAGGGGATGCTTATTAACGTTTCCCGTTCTATTGCGCGCGCCGAAAGTCCCGGACAAGCGGCGAAAGAATTATGTGCTGAGATTATGCAGGTCAAAAGTCAATTAGGTCTCTAACCGCCAAGACGCAGAGAACGCAGAGAAAAAGCTTAAAAACTTGGCGTCCTTCGCGTCTTGGCGGTTCAAACAGAAAAGGAATTCTTATGAAATACAAAACCCTCGCCGACGGTCTCCTCGATGCAGGCTGTGTCAAGTTCGGTGACTTTACACTCAAATCAGGCGCGAAGTCGCCCATATACGTTGACCTGCGTCGTTTGGTCGCTTTCCCCGAATTGTTGAAGGAAGCTGCTGCCGCTTATGCAGAAATTATGCAAAGCCTTAAATTTGATCAACTGGCAGCCCTGCCCTACGCGGCGATGCCCATTGGCACAGCCATCTCCTTGCACGGTGGGTGGGGGATGATCTATCCGCGCAAGGAAGTTAAGGGGTACGGCACGCAAGTTGAAATCGAGGGCGTTTACGAGGCTGAAGAACGGATTGTTGTTATCGACGATTTGATCTCCTCTGGCGGTAGCAAGCTGGAGGGCATCCAAAAATTAAAGGCTTTCGGTTTGGAAGTGGAAGATATTGTCGTGCTGATAGACCGTCAACCTGAAGGCGTCGATTTTATGGGTGAGCATGGCTACAAATTGCACAGTGTTTTCACCCTGCCAGAACTGCTCGATCACTGGGAACAAAGCGGGATGGTAGATGCAAAGATGATCGCAAAGGCGCGAATATTTTTAGGGTAAATATTATTAGAAAATGATTATGCTATACTGATTTAGAAAGCTTTCTGACATAAAGAGCAATTCAAGGAGGTATACGATGCAAAAAAGAAAATCCCCTTTGGGGCAAGGTTTCATCGAATATGCGCTGATCTTAGCTGGTGTGGCACTTGCTGCGATCTTGATCTTAAATATCAGCGGAGTTAGCGTTCGAGAGGTTTATTCTTCTCTGAATACCCCGTAGCTTGCTACGAGGGTTCCGAGCATTAAGAAAAATCTGTACCCGTAGGGGCAAAATTCCGTAATACCCCGTCCGCTTGCGGCGGGGATAGGAATTTTGAAGATTTTTCAAATTTATTGCAAGGCTGTTATTTCTCTTGGCGCTGAGGCCTGTGATGAGAATAAGGATTGTTCATTTTCTTTTGATAGTTCATCTGACCTGGATGCCTGGGAAAGCAATAGCGATAATAAGCTCTCCCTTGAAGATGGAAAAGCTTGCATCACCGGTGATGGGAATAGCGCTCAGTCTTATCTAAACCCGAGTTGCTCCAAGAGTCTCCTTTCGGATGATTATTCGATCTCCCTTAACGGCGTAAAAGTTGATAGAGAAGTTGACAATAATAGGAATACCGGTTTTGACACCTGGTTTCGGGCCAAGGATGACAAGAACGGATATCTCTTTATCTACAACTCACGAACAAGCCATGTCCGTTTCTGGAAGATCGTGAACGGGAAATGGGTCCGCTTAGCTGAAAAGAAAGTCCCTTCAAATTGGGGCAGCCAAGAGTTGGATTTCAAGCTCGATGTCAAAGGCGACACCTTTACTGCCTATCAAGATGGCAAAGAGATCCTGCAGGCACGTGACGGCGCTTACCCAGATGGGCAGATCGGCATTCGCAACAAACCCAGCTCCAAATCTTGTATTGGCGATATTTCAGTTGAAACTATTTCAGAGGAGACAAAATGAGCCTAGAAGACTCCCCTACTTTAGAAGATTTTTCTGAGGACTTTCTTTCCCCGCCCCCAGATAAGGTTGATAAAAAGAAGCGTTTTTCAACCACCCTGATTGCTTTGGTTCTCCTGATCGTCATTCTTCTGGGCATTAATTTTGCTCAGAGCGGAGCCTATGCCCAGTTAGCGGGGAAAGGCTCTTTCTCAGGCTATGCAGTTAACGAAAGCGACGAAGCGATTGCTGTTGAGATATTTGTCTTTGGCACCGATATTAGCGGGCTTTCTGGCGAGGATGGATATTTCGAGATTGCGAATGTGCCTGCAGGAGAACGCTCTGTCATTATTGCTTTTGGCGATATTGCAACAGAAAAGATCGCTTCCATAAATGCCGGCACAAAAACGGATTTGGGCACGGTCACTGTGCCAACAGAATTAGAGATTGATTATTAACTGATAGTACGCGCGTATTCGAAAAAACAGATTGCTCTCGAAAGAACCAAAGGAGGAAGGACAATGAAAAAATTACTCAAAGGAATTGGCATTTTCCTGGCTGTGGTGGTCGGCTTGCTTGTCCTGATTTTGGGGTGGGCATATTTTGCCATCGGGAGGGGCGCGCTGCCGCAACTGGATGGCGAACTGACGCTCGATGGGTTAACCGCCCCCGTAACGGTTTACCGCGACAGCAGCGGCATTCCGCATATTGTCGCCGAGAACGAGCATGACCTTTTCTTCACGCAGGGTTTTGTCTCGGCACAGGATCGGCTCTGGGCGATGGAATCATCTCGCAACGCCGCGCACGGCACACTCAGCGAAATTATCGGCGAGCCGGGACTGAACAATGATCGCATGATGCGCATCCTCGGCATGACCGAATCCGCCGAAGCCGACTGGGAAACCCTCTCTCCCGAAACCCAGGCTGTTCTGGAAGCTTACGCCGAAGGCGTCAACGCTTACATCGCCCAGGCGGAGGGCAAGCTGCCGCCCGAATTCAAAATTCTGGGCATCGACCCAAAACCCTGGACGCCGGTCGATTCGCTGGTTTTCGGCAAGCTGGTCTCCTGGGGCTTGAGCAACAACTATAAAGACGAATTGGTGATCGCGAAAATGGCAGCCGAGACATCCTGGGAAAACGCGCTCTCCGCCCTGCCGGATTATCCCGGACCCGACGTCATCCCGGATGCGAACACCGCCGCGCTGTCCGAGACAGCTTCCGCTTTGCTGGAACTCAGCGCAGATTGGCATTCCATGACAGCCCTCGCGCGCCCCGACCAGGGCAGCAACGCCTGGGTCGTTGGCGGTAGCCATACCGCTTCAGGAATGCCGCTCTTGGCGGGCGATCCGCATCAGGGACTTTCGATGCCAACACTGTGGTACGAAGTCGGGCTACACACCACCGACGGACAATATGACGTGGTCGGCGCTTCCCTGCCCGGTTTGCCCGGCATCGAGATCGGACACAACGCGCATATCGCCTGGGCTGTCACCAACGCCCGCCCCGACGTGCAAGACCTCTTCATTGAAACCCTCAACGCGGACGGCACGCAATACGAATTCATGGACGAGTGGAAAGATTTAACCTTCCGTGAAGAGATCATTCAGGTCAAAGACACCGATCCTGTGACCCTCACCGTGCGGGAGACACATCACGGCCCTTTGATCTCGGATGCGCTCGAAGACGCCGATCAGCATTTGGCGCTGCAATGGACGGGCATCGATCAGGGGCGTCCGTTGGCGCAAGCCATCATCCAACTCAACCAGGCAAGAGACTGGGAGGAATTCCGCGCCGCGCTGCAAAACTGGCAGTTGCCCTCGATGAATTTCCTCTACGCGGATGTGGACGGCAATATCGGCTACCAGATGCCGGGCGCGGTACCCGTTCGGACGCAGAACAATGTCTATGGTCTGCTACCAGTTTCCGGGTCCGCGGGCGAGCACGAGTGGATTGATTTCATCCCCTACGATGAACTCCCCTCCGCGCTCAATCCCGGCGGCGATTTCTTCGCCTCCGCCAACAATCGCCCGGCTGGCACCGATTACCCCCACTTTCTGTCGCATTATTTCCAGCCACCCTACCGCGTCGTCCTGATCAGCGATACCATTCGTGATTCCAAAAACGTCACCGCCGACGACTTCGCCGCCCTGCAAGGGGATTGGTTCAGCGACATCAACTTGCAGGTGGCGCAGGCGTTGACGGAAGTTGCCGGGGATGAAAAATCCACGCTTCAGGATTGGGATGGGATGATGACGCCCGACAGCCGCGCCGCCGCACTGAGCGAGCTTGCCCTGCGGCATATCATCCGCCTCACCCTTGACCCGGAACTTGGTGCCGAGACAACGGAAGCCTACTTGTCCCTGGCGGGATACCCCTACATGTACCTCCAGAACATCCTCGACGACCCCGCCGACCCCTGGTGGGGCGGCGACCGCGCCGGGATCCTGAGCGCAGCCCTGGACGCCGCGAACGATGAGCTTTCCGCTACCCTGGGAGATGACCCCGCAAGCTGGACGTGGGGAGACCTGCACGCGATGACCTTTGCCCATCCGTTGGGCAGTGTCGGACCTTTGGCGCCGATCTTCAACCGCGGCCCCTATCCCACCGGCGGCAACTGGAATACCGTCAACAGCGGCGCGTACTACCCCGACGAACCTTACGCGATGGGACTCGGTCCCGCCTACCGCATCATCGCCGATCCCGCCGATTGGGATGCCTCGCTCTCGATCATCCCCAGCGGGCAATCCGGGCAGCCCTTCAGCCCCCACTACGACGACCAGATCGAAGCCTGGCTGGCAACAGAATATCATCCGCTGCCCTTCAGCGAAGCGGCTATCAAAAAGGCTGCCGAAAACATATTAACCTTGCAACCCGCACCGTAATTCTGAAAAAAACAACCCTCCGAGGTCTTGTTTCCTTCACCTGGTTGATTGACAAAGCTCAAAAAACTCACCACAGAGAGTCTTTAAAAACATAAGAAAAAACTCTGTGAACTCTGTGGTAAAAAAAACCTTAAATTAATTTTGTCAGTCAATCAGTTCCTTCGCAAAGACCTCGGAGGGATTCTGTTCACGTTAGCACTCGCAGGTGCAATAAAATAGACATTCAAGAAAAAATGAAGACGAATTTCAGAGCACAGAGTTATCTGCAACAAATATTTTGGAGCAAAATGTGAAAACCCCAGAATGGCTAAAAATTGCACGTGAGCTACATGCTATGTCGCAAGTTGGTTTGGAACATGCCCACAGCGGCTATGATACCGAACGCTACGAACGCTTGAGGGAAATTTCGGCGGAGATTATCAGCAAACAAAGCACGCTCTCGCAAGAAGAAGTTTCAGCAAGTTTTGCGATGCAACCCGGCTATATCACCCCAAAAGTGGATGTGCGCGCTGCGGTCTTTCGTGACGGGAAGATTTTGCTCGTCAAGGAAGTCAACGATGGTCGCTGGAGCATGCCCGGCGGCTGGGCGGATGTGGGCGACACACCCTCAAAAGCGATACTCCGCGAGGTGAAAGAAGAAAGCGGATTTGACGCTCGTGTTTTGAGCGTGGTCGGCATTTACGATGCGAATCGCGTCCCCAACGAAGAGTGGATGCCCTTCTACCACGCCTATAAGCTGCTCTTTCTCTGTGAATTTCTCGGCGGCGAAGCACGCACCAGCCACGAAACACCAGATGTAGGTTTCTTCGCGCCAGATGAAATCCCACCACTTTCTCTTTTTAGAACAACGATGACGCATATCGAAGATGCTTTTGCGCAGAATGAGAAACCATCAAAAAAAACTGTGATTGAGTAAATACGAATGGAACATGGATCACGCTGATTTGACGGATTTACACCGATTTTAATTTTTAATTCGCGAGAATCTGCAAAATCAGCGTGATCCGCGTTCTATTTTCAGAGAAATTCTATGATAAATCAACTCCTAACCCTCTTCGAAAAATGGGCAAATTGGAAAAACATCCTCGCTCTTTTCGCCCTGCAAATGCTCTTCAATCTGGTCATTATGCCAGCCGGTTCAGGCAGCGACACACACGACCTCCCCGTCCTTGATCTGCAATTCTTTTACACACCCCAGCGTGCCTACGAGATCATTGGTGCGTATTCACCCAAATTACGCCAAGCCGCAGCGATGACGCGTTTGACGCTTGATATTATTTACCCAATCGCTTATGGTTTGATGCTTTGTCTGCTGCTCGTCGTCACATTTCGACGGGCATTCAAGAAAAAGGATGATTCTGCGAGGAGCACGCACTTGCGACGAAGTAGTCTATCCAATGATGAGATTGCTTCGTCAGGCTATCGCCCTCCTCGCAAATTCAGTTTTGATTTTATTCTATTCATTCCCTGGGTGAGCGTACTCTTTGATTATCTCGAAAACTTTGGCTTGGCAACGATGTTTCTCAGCTATCCGGCTGAGTTTTATTTACTCGCAAGATCAACAAGTATTTTCACTGCTCTCAAATGGACATTCATCGGGATCGGCTTCCTCCTAGCTTTCATAGGTGGGGTAAAATTAGTTTTCGTAAAAAAATAACGGTGGTTGAGTAGCTCGAAGCGATAGCGGAGAGCGTATCGAAACCACCACTACACAATCTGTGGTTTCGATACGGCGACCCCGCCAAAGCCCTGCGGGGCGGGCAAGCATCGCCTACTCAACCACCTGAATTATTACAAACCGCCCCTCAGGAGCATCAGTTAATGAAGAAAGCCAATTTTGAACGCCTTATCGCTAAAACATTTTTAAGTCTTGAAACCAAATTTGGCTTCAAAAAGATCAGCACCGAATATCACAGCGGGGGTGTGATCGTCACTTATCAAAACCCTACTACAGAAGTCATCCTGAATTATGAGATCGGTGAATATCCCTGGGTAACCATTGCTAATATCAATAACCCCAAAACAGATCGTGCCTCGCTCGATTGGCTGCTCGTCGAACTCGGGGAAAGAGAAGCGCCAACAACTGATGAAGCTTTTATGCCGCTCAGAATGGACGATGCCCATCTCGAAGCTGAACTTGAAAAAAAGAAAGTACAACTCCTGAAATTTGGCGCAGATATGCTCAAGGGAGATTTCACCCTACTCCCCAACTTACAAGAACGCGCAGAAGACTACCTCGAAGAGTGCAAAAGGTTTGCAAAACGACATAATGTATAAATCCATCCGCCCCCTTCTCTTTAAGCTCAACCCAGAAACCGCCCATACCCAAACCCTCTACGCGCTCAAACGGGTTCCTGCCATCCTTGGCGCACAATGGATTCTCAAAAAGATATTTGCAGCACCGCCAAAACCCGTGACCGCTTTTGGGCTATATTTTGAAAACCCTGTTGGCCTCGCTGCCGGATACGACAAAGATGCCATCGCCGTACGCGGACTTTCCACGCTGGGATTTGGCCATATCGAAGTAGGTACGATCACGCCGATGCCGCAACCTGGAAACCCCCAACCGCGCGTTTTTCGCCTCCCCGAAGATAATGCCGTCATCAACCGGATGGGCTTTCCCTCTGCCGGGGCAGCTGAAGCGGTCAAGGCACTTAAGGCGATCGGGCATTGCAAAAACCCGAATAAAAAAGAAAAAAAAGTTATTGAAATGCACAAGTTCTTGCCTAAAGCAACACCGAAAAAGCGTCAGACCAAAATGATCTTAGGTGTGAATATCGGCAAAAATAAAAATACCCCCAACGAAGAAGCCGTTTACGATTATCTCTCCCTGCTTGAACTTTTTGCCCCCTGCGCCGATTATCTGACCATCAATATCAGCTCCCCCAACACAGCAGGATTACGTGATCTGCAGGGACGCGCCGCCCTCGAAGCCTTGCTCAAAGAATTGGATCATCAGCGCAAATATGAGCAAAAAACGCTCCGCAAAAGATTACCGCTGCTCGTCAAACTATCTCCCGATCTTTCGGATGCGGAACTCGACGACGCACTGGATGTGATACTTGCTACCGGTATGGATGGCGTTATCGCCACAAATACCACCCTCGCGCGCGATGGGCTGCAATCCGCTCATCGGTCAGAAACAGGCGGATTAAGCGGAAGCCCGCTTAGGGTCAGGAGCGACGCGGTATTACATCAAATTATCAAAAAAGTGGATGGAAAGATCCCCGTTATCAGCTCTGGCGGGATCATGTCTCCCGATGACGCAAAACGCCGCCTCGATATGGGGGCAGCGTTGGTGCAATTATATTCCGGGCTGATCTACGAAGGGCCTGGGTTGGTCAAAAAGATCGTCAAATCCCTATAGTCATACTCTCCCCTAAATTCCGCACTTAGAATTTGGGGGAGATGTCCGCAGGACAGAGGGGGCGTTCTATTCTTTGTCTTCTCGAATAAACTCCTCCGGTAAAGCCTCTTTATGCTCGGCGATCACCATCGTAAAGCGTTTACCGGTAAACTCATGCAAAAATGCGCCTGCCGCTTGCCCCTCATCCGACTGGAGAGCAGCATCAAGCGCGGCACGAGAATCAAAATAAAATTCGTGGATCTTGCTATAGCGATGCCCCTGACTGCCGAAAAGAAAACCCTCTACATCACTGACGGTTTCTCGGCGTAGCCCGGGCATTTTTTCTGCCAAACCCATAAATTTTTGCCAGCCTTGCTGGTTGAATGTCTGGTTTGGCAAGGGGGGATAAAAAAAGATCGTTAATTTGTGCATAATTGCTCCTGATGAACAATATATAGTCACGTTGAAAGCGTGACTTCTAGTTTCTGCCTATTAGGCCCACAACCCGCCTGTAGATTCCATCCAATCGGCAACACGGCCTGCCGCGCCCATCACATCATTATCCGAAATATCCAATACCAGCGTCGGCAAAATAGATTTTGAGATCAATTCGCGCATCTGCTCCTGCTCGTCGACAAAAATCTGCATATCGTCATATTGTGAAGGGTTCCCCGAAACCTTCAGTCTTTCCTCGCGCGCCTCTGCAAAGGATTCTGCTGTGCGTGTGCAAAAAACAAGATGAAAACCGATCTCGGCCAATCGCTCTTCGAGCCAGCGAAAATCATAATTCCTATCATATCTTTTCTGCTGATAAGCCTGCGTAGAGATATGAAAACGGTCTACGATCCACGAATAATAACGCTGTAACTCAAAAAGCCGCATCCACGTTTGGTAGGTTTCCATCGCCAACTCTTCTTCCTGCGGCTCAAAATTGATGATACCGCGCCCCCACGGATGATTGGTAAAGGCACACCACTCACCGGAAACCAAAGGAGAATGATAACGATATTTGCGTGGCCCCACCACACGAGGATGTTCATTGAGCGTAAAGGCGATCTCGGTTTTAAAAGTCAGCCGCGTACCTTCCATAATGATCTTGGGGGTCAATTTAGACATGAGAAAATTATAACGAAAATCGTATAAAAGAATTGGCTTTTAATGGTAATCTATTTGTAAGCTTTGATGCATAAACTTATCAATAGAATATGGTATGATGTTTGCACCTCATCAAAAGGTAAAAAATTATGGATACTAAAATTACAATTATCGAAGGCCCGCCCCCTGTTTTTGAACCCGTTCAGGATGGTTGGGCATTAAGCCTCAGTGAAGGCCCCAGCTCTCTCGTTAACGCAGTCACCAAACTTCGTACCTTTAACGGCCCCGAACTTGTAGAACGTTGTTACCGCGCCTGGCGCAGCTATGAAACCATGCATCTTCTTTATAAAAACGAAATGGGATTAGAGCAAGAAGCACCCATTCAGGCCGCGCGAACAGTCGATAGCGAAGACGGGCACGTTCTGCTCCTCTGGGTTTATCTTGATCCCGAGATCGTGGAATTTGAGATCGACCACGGCGAAGACGATGGTACAGACGACGGTTTCGATCTATAACCCAATATAACAAAAAGAAGCTTCCGTGCCCCAAGTCATCTCATCCCTCCAACTACATACCCTAACGCTTACCCTCAATAGTCCCGATAAGGCCAACGCCTTCAATCGGGACATGATTTTAGAATTGCAGAATGCCTTAAATGATGCAGCAACAAATGACCAAGTCCGCTGCATCGTCCTAACTGGCGCAGGCTCAACTTTTTGCTCAGGGCAAGATATCACCGAAATGGAGACCGTCCAGGGGCAGGATATTTCCTATCACGAACACCTCCGCGAAACCTACAATCCACTCATTCTGCAGATCAGGCAAATAGAAAAACCGATCATCGCTGCCATTAATGGCACAGTCGCCGGAGCGGGATTAGGAGTCGCGCTCGCCTGCGACCTGCGGATAGCCGCTGATAATGCAGAATTCACCGTTGGCTTTACCGGTATCGGACTTGTCCCCGACTCTGGCGTTTCACTTTTGCTGCCTGCCCTTATTGGGCTTGCTCGGGCAACCGAATTCACCTTTAGCAATCTCCCCATCTCCGCACAGGATGCCCTCTCCTGGGGCATGGTCAACCGCCTGATGCCCGCCGATGAGCTGATGCCCATGACCGCACAGATCGCGATGATGCTCTCCATGGGTCCCACCGAAACCTTCGGCGCAACAAAAAAAGCCTTCAATCGCGCTGTACTGCCGAACTTGGCAGAAGTCCTCGAATACGAAGGCGAACTACAAGAAATAGCGAGGACAAGAGAAGAGCATAAAATCGGGGTAGACGCTTTTCTGAAGAAAGAAAGACCGAATTTTATTTAATTGTCGTTTTTATTCTGTTTTGAAATGGTGAAATGGGGTAAAGTTTTTAAAATAATCGGTAGTGGTTCAATATAAATGCCAGAAATGCTCCAAGGGGATTTGTAATCCCCGCCTTATCTGAAAAAACTATGGATTATACATGCCCTTTAGGGTACAAATCCAGCTAGAGCGGTATCATGTACTTTGAGCCACTACCCCAATTGGAATGAAGAGCACAGTTCTTCGGGTAAGCGAACTAGAAAACAATCCCTTTTATGGAAAATCCTACGTCCTGAACGAAAGAGGCTCTCCTGTAAAAGCCGAACCTGAAGATTTCGATGGTGACCCTTTGGCTCCTTCAGGCACACTTAAAGTCAATGTGCGTGAAATGGCACTTTATCTCAGTACACAGCTTAATTATGGCCTGGCCCCAAATGGAACCCGCGTAGTCTCAGAGAAAAATCTCACCGAAACCTGGAAAGCTGATCTTGAAAATTATGGCATGGGTTGGGAAGTAAAAGAATATCAAGGCGTTGAACTGATCACCCATGAAGGATCATTTGATAATTATCTCAGCGTCATCGGGTTTATGCCTGAGCTTAATATTGGTTTTGTTATTTTAACGAACTCAGAAGAAGCTGGAGAGAGACTTATTGAAGAAAGCCCTGCTTTTTTGATCAATTTGATTTTGGAAAAGCAATAGGAGGAAACAAGCTTTGAAACATAGCTCTAGAAACACCTTGGGTATTTTTTTATTGAGCGTAGTTTTAGTACTTTTCATCGTTATTACAATAAACAGCCAATTTTATACCCCTCCGCCTCTTATAGTTCTTCCTCTTGAAGAAACTTATATTGAAGCTGAAAGCATAGCTCTAAGTTGGCAATCGGATGCGCAGTTGAATTCTGCTGACTTCAATGTTGAATTAGACGATTTTCCAAGTCAAATGAATTGCAACTATACATTCCTGTCTCCCGCCCGTTATCAGTATTTACTCATATTCGTCAAAACTTATGAGCTTGGGGGATACAGAGCTAATCGAAATGGATATTATTTGCACTGGACAGAAGGTGATTGGCCATCTGACAGACCTATCGGGAAAGCTATCATTTTTGACGAGATACACCTTGAAAGCAACCAAGCTTTGAAAAAGATATTAGAACATGGCGGAAACACCTTTTTTGAAAGATATCATATTCGACAAGAGCAGCCACTTTTAGATTCTTTTAATTTAGATTTAGAAAGATTAGATTTTTATAATGGAGAAGGGCCCTTAATCTGGTCCAGCGGATTTTCTGTCAACAGACCACATGCTCAGCTTTATATGGGGATTGAAGATTTGACGGGCGATCTACTATATGTCAAAGCATATGGTGAGCAAGAAGAAGAATACTGGCTTCGAGATAGTATAATTGTTGGAAGAATTCCAACAGGGCAATCGAAAAACTATTTTGACCATTTTGATCTTCAAGTGGATAAAATTTTCGAAGAAAATGGGAGAAGTTATGCTAATTTTACGATCATATTTCCAAAGACACCCTGGCTAATTTATGGAGAAAAAAGCCACACGCAAGTTGAACCCGGTTCAAAGTTTTCCTTTGGAGATTACGATATTACAGTAAGCAAAGTAGATAAAGAATGGGTTGAGTTTGAAGTAATGCCCATAATTAAATGGTACAAACCTAAACCAGAAAATTAAAACGGACTATCCTCCTACCCCAACTTAAAATCGCCCCCCGTAAAACCATCCTTATTAAACATTTCAGTATGCAACCCACATTCTGTTTTGCCTTGTCCATCCCAGCGACCGGCGCGTTCGTTTTCGCCAAGCTGGATGGCGCGGGTGCAGGGTTTGCATCCAATGCTGGGATATCGGGAGAGGGGCATGGGGTGGCGCGGCAAGTTATTTGATGAGATATAGCTCAGGACTTCCTCCAATGTCCAATTTAAGAGCGGGGCGATGCGCAGCAATCCATCCCGTTTATATTCGAGAATTTTGGCATGGGCGCGGTTTTCAGTTTGCTCACGACGGATCCCGGTGATCCACGCCCCTAACCCATCCATTGCTTTTTGCATGGGCTGTACTTTGCGAATATAACAGCAAAGATTGGGGTCGGTTTCTGGCAAGTCGCGCCCAAAATGACGCAAAACCCTGCGCCATTTTTCATCAGGCCGTAGGTCGATGATATTTAAGTTCCAAATTTGTTCGAGATGTTCTCGGAAGAAAAGCGTATCCCAAAAGTGCATGCCTGTATCCAGAAAAAAGATGCGCATATCGGGCTTGGCTTCTTTAACCATATGGATCAGCGGCACGCTCTGCGTCTGAAAGGAAGAACTCAATGCCAAATTTGGGCAAAAACTTTTCACCGCCCAGGCAATGATCTCCTGCGGGCTGCTAGATTCAAATTGTATGGAAAGGCTTTCAATTTCTTCGGCGCTAAATTTCATGCTCTTGATTTTGAACAATAGGAACAGATGAGTGACTCACTCATCACTCGTCACTCATCGTTTTGAAAAATACGCATCAACAATATCACTATAATCTTTATCAGTATTTCGGTCTAAAGTCTCAAAAAAATCATCGCTTGTCGCAATTTTATAGGCATAGCTGCTTGCGTAATCTTTCAGAAATGCATTAAATGCTTTTTCCCCTATCCTGACACGAATTTCTTCCAAAAACTGTGCCCCGCGTAAATAAACCGCATCTGTATAGCCTCGAAAAGCGTAGCCATCATAAATTGTCGTGTCCACCCATCCCGTAGGCGAAAACCAGGTCACCCGAAAACGCCACCACCAATTTACAGGAAACGGGTACAGCGTTTCATAATAGATCCGTTCGCTATATAGTGAGAGTGCTTCATCGAGCCAGGGTTCAAGCGCCTGGTCGCTGCCCACCAATCCAAACCACCACTGATGTGAAACCTCGTGTACACCGATCGCCGTCAGATTATTTTTCATCGTACCGTTGTACTCGTCATAAAACTCGCTGCCCATAAAGATTAGCCCGTCGTACTCCATCCCGTCAGGCAAATGGGTCTGGACAATGCTTAAACTCTCGTAAGGATAAGGCGCAAAACGATCACTGTAAATATCGATCGCCTGAGATGCGGCTTCCAGGATTCCTTCGCCAGCATATTCGTAATTGGGATAATAAAAACTCGTCACGTTCGCCTTTTCACTTACCAACGTTTGTGAACTTAAGATCGACCCAACAGAGAATACAAAAGTCCGCGCCCCTTTGAGCTGATACCGTGTCCCGTTTTCACTCTCTACACCCAAGGCACTCGCCGCAACAACAAGCTCCTCATCCCCTTCCAGTTTCAGCGTCACATCAAAATCGGATGTTTCATAAACAAGATGCTCACCAACGCCACTCGGCTCATGCAAGATCCATCCATCCTGATGCGCATAAGGCGCAACAAAGGGATACCAATTAACAATATTGATCTGATAATCACTCAAATAGCCAAAAACATCTTCGTGGTGTTTAGCGGGGATATTAAGGCTATACACAATGTCTATTGTGATGCTTTCCTCTGGCGCTAACCCTGCCTCCAACGGAATTTCCATCTGTCCGCCCTCAAGTGCAGGGATCGTGATGAAATTATTAACTGCAAGAGACCTCAGCACAAAAGCATCGCTATAACGGTTCGCTTCAACAACTAAAACTAGCGATTTGAGCGTGATCCCTGTTTGATTTGTATAAAGAATGCTTTCTTCTACATCGAGGGTGCGGGCAGCGTAATCGAGTTCGGCAACGAGCGTATATTGGGGTCTCTTTTCATCTTGCACAGCTTCTGCTGTGGGAAGAGGAGATTCTTTTGGCGTTGCAGAGGGCAGAGGTGTTTCCGTAGATGTGGGAATAGCAGTAGCTGTTCTGGTAAATACTTTTGTAGGGGTGCGAACCTGAAAAGGTGTCGAAGATGGGACAGCGTTATTTGCGTCAGTGACCAAAATGAAAGTGGTCGGTTCCGCTGTTGGGGATGGTGGGGGTGTTAGGGGAATGCATCCTACCAGAAAAAAAATTACGCAAAGTGCAATACCCAATACGTAAGAGGTTTTCATTAGCGTGGCGTCCTAAAATACTTGATCGTCAGATCTGAAAAATCAGCATTGGTATGCTCTCGCAAGATCCTGAAGAAATCATCTCCCGTAGCAATTTGTTGATCATACTGAGCGCGATAATCTCTTAGAAAAGTGAAGAAAGCCTCGTCACCGATGCGGGCGCGCAGCTCTTCGAGAAAATGTGCGCCGTGAAAATAAGTGGAACTCCAATAAGCACGCTCGCTGGGATTTTCGCTGACGCGCTGGTCTAGCCAGGTGTCGGGCGAGTAATCGAACATGCGCGCTTGCCACCACCAATTGATCGCTTCGGGATGATAATTTTCGTAATAGAGTCGCTCACTGTAGGTACAGATCATTTCATCGAGCCAGGGTTCGTTGGCTTGGTCGTTGGCGACACTTTCGAAAAACCACTGATGTGCGGTCTCGTGCGCCGAAACGAAGGTGAGATAATTTTGCGCCGTGCCATCATAGGTATTATAAAAACCATGCGACTGAAAATAAAAGGCCGAATATTCCATTCCGTCGTTGAAATCCCCTTGCACGGCGGTCAGCGATTTATGCGGGTATTCGCCAAATATTTGGCTATAGAGTTGGATGGATCTCACCGTCACATTTAACACTTCTTGAGCGGGCACTTCAAAAAATGGGTAGTAATAACTGTATACTATTATGTCGCCAATTTGCTGTGTATAAACCTTATATTCTGGGCTAGCGGATAGAACAAAGGCACGCCCTTTTTTCAACGTGTAGCGCGTCCATTCGGCATTTGGCTCGGCATTAGCGCTGGCTGCCACTACAACTGCTGGATCGGTGGTTTTAAAATTGACTTCATAATCCGCGGCGTCATAAACAAGATGCTCTCCAAAATGCCAGGGTTCTGGTAAATTCCACACTCCATTTTGGCGCGGCACGACGAAGGGATACCAGTTCGTCAAATTCGCTTGCCGATTGGTGTACCCATAGATCCGCGCGCGCGTTACGCTGGGATCACCCTGCTCGGCAAAGGGCAGATTGAGCGTATAGCGCATTTTTATCTGGATATTCTGGTTCGGCGCCAAAGGCACAGCGAGGGGAATGGTCATTCTTTGCCCTTCGAGGGTGTAATTTGCAGCCACATCGTCCACCGTGAGTTCGTGAAGGATAAATCCGCTTGCCCAGAAATTTGGTTCTACCGCAAGGAGCAGGTCATTAAGCGAATCCGCGCTTTTATTGGGATAGAGGATATTTTGCTCGACTTCAACTGTTTTGGCGGCGTAATCGAGCGTTGCGTAAAGCGTATATTGCGCACGCTCCAAGGGAATCGCCGTTGGTGCGGGGATGGGTGTCTCAGTTGGCAGAATTGGCGTTTCTGTTACGACAAGCGGTGTTGTGGTCACCGAAAGAGGTGTTACGGAAGGAATCGATGTTTCTATCTCTGCCGGAATTTCAGGAGAGGTGGCGCAGGCGGTGATGAATAGGAAAAGAATAGAAGATAAAAAGCTGCGTAATTTCATTTATTTATACAAGAAATTATGTGTCGCAACCGAAACCGCAACTAAAGACCCTATTGCGATGAAAGTCAGTGGCATGATCGGGATTTCTTTTTTCGGCGTTTTTCCTTTTTCAAGATCTTCTTTGACTTCACGTTTCTGCTTTGCATTTAAGGCAATACCAGCAGTTGCTGTTGCGGGGATAACAGTACAGAACATACACATTTTATTATTTCTCCTTTTTGCAGTCTTCACAGATACCGAATAATTGTAACCAGTGTTCTTTGACGACAAAACCATGTTTTTTGCCAACTTCGCCGAAAAAGAGATCCATATCATCGCCTTCAAAGTAGACGGCTTTTTTGCATTTTTCACAGATCAACAAATGTTGATGTCCCTCTGCATGAGCAAGATAGGCATTACAGCCCTGCTCTTGGTGAACGCGCTGAACGAGATGCAGCTCTTCGAGCTTTTCGAGAGTGCGATAAACAGTCACAAGTCCCAATGCTGGGTATTCTTCCTTTGCCAGATCATATACATCGGCGGGCGTTAATGCGCACGGGCTCTGAGCAACAGTCTCAACCACAGCACGGCGCGCATCTGTGATGCGATAGCCTTGTGAACGTAATTCTATAAGCCAGTTTTCAGAGGACATAAATTGCCTGTTTTGTTACTGTAGGGGCGACCCGCTTGGATAAGAAAATAAAAACTGCTTTGTTATCTTCTTTGGCTCATGTGTAAACTAAGTGCAAAGCCACAATAGCAGCAATAAACTCAGGAG
>CAZOOX010000070.1:0-18960 GCA_964581545.1 uncultured Anaerolineaceae bacterium | reverse complement strand
CCCTGACTGTGCGACATCGACCGTTTAAGGTGTGCGTTTTCACCGTTTTACGCATATGCGCATATAAAGCGAACAGCAAAGGAAAATTCTTTTTTGTATTGGGTGTAAAGCGTATATTTGGGGATAAATTATCTTAAATATACGAGTGTATTATGTCTGTTTGGGTAAATGCCTGAAATAGTTTTTCTTGGTTTTGGAGATGTGATATTATACACCGTTTTTTGTGACAAATGTCTTTTTGTTAGATATTTCACGAAGATTTTTACTAAATTTTTATCTTAAAAGGCGAAAGGATTTAGGGACGACAAAGCCAATTGCCGTTACTATCTGTAAAGCTACATAAAGAAAAAGCTGCTCTTATCAGATAAAAAATAAGAGCAGCTTGTCATTTGGCTAATATGTCAACCCTGGCGCAACCAATGTGATAGGGTAAATATCCCTGTCTTTCAAGCTGACATCACGCACGGTTACTGTTCGTTTGGCAGGAATGGCATCTTCAAAGGAAACTTGAACTTCAAGGTGATATTCGCCCGGAGGAAGGGTGACTTCTTCAAATAAAAGATGGGCACCCTCAGGGGAAATCTCGCTAGCTTTATAACTTTTCACTATCGCAACTTCGCCATCTATCAATAAATTTACAGATATTTGTGAATTCGCATCAAGTTGTTCTATTTGTGCGCCCAAAGCTTGTGGCAGGTCGTGTACGAGCAATTGCACTTTGCTCTGTGGTTCAGGATAAGGTGTATAGGGCTGGTTTGTAAAAATAATCTGCACTGCTAAAAGCACAACCAATATCCCAAAAACGGGTAGATAATTTTTCCAGGTCAATTCACCAGCATCCTTTCGCGCTGTTTTTTCAACAGCGGCCTTGAATAGATTTGGTGGCTGCCAGTCAAAAGAAATCGGGGCATCTTTGAATGCTGATCTAAGTAGCGGTTTGCGTTCTCGGGTTAGCCTGCCTTCTGTCCAGGTATTGCCGCGGCGTTGGGCGCAATCTTCAGGAGGGCAACCGATCATTTGTACTTCAGATGCGCCTGCGGCATAAGTCTCGCTGACCAAACTGGGTGGGGCTGCACCAACACAAGGTAGGGGGATGGTGACGATTCGCGGGAGGCCTTCTTGTTTTGGGTTTGCTGAGGCTTCGACATAAGGGCGTGCGCCATGAGCAGTGTGCCGCTCACAGGCAAAAACGACTTTGACATCTTCTGCTTTTTCTTTGGCTTCTGATAAAAGGAGTTTGCTTGCTTCTTTCATTGCTGCTGCGTTCAGTTCGCCGACTTCAATGGCATTATATTCACAAGAGCCAACGCAAATACCGCAAGAGACACAATTTTCCAGATGTTCAATGGCAACCAGTTTTGAGCCTTGGCCTTCTCGCTCAACCATCTCGAGGGCGTTGTAGGGGCAGTCTATGGCACAGAGAGAACAGCCGATGCACGCATCTGCTATTACTTTAACGGGAGCAGGTTTAGGGCGTCGTCTGATCCAGGGGAATACAGTCAGGATGGCAACCAAGCCCAAGGCGCCTCCCCAAAGTAAATTGGCGGCGCGGCCGCTTGGGTCCAATTCCATCGGAAAATAAAAGAGGAAGAAGGGATCCAGCTCTATTTTTCCAGGGATGAGTTCAAAAGAAGCGGGGGGGAGCATCCCTGCCGGGAAAAAGGCAGAAACAAGGATGATGACAAGGGCTGTGCCGACCATCCAAATTTGTGGAGGGAAAAGTTTGGCTTTATTCAGGCGGATGATATGCCACCAGAAAAAGAGGCCAACGAGTAGGGAAAGGATGATGTGGATGGCAAGCAGCCAAAACATGACCTGCCATGAGCCGTCATTTGTTGAAAGCTCAACGATCTTGAGTGCGTAGGCGTCTCCGGTGGTGCCAAAATAACGATTAAGGAAGGTGATGAAAGTATCGTTAATGACTTGGGCGCGTTCATCCCAGATCATCCAATAGCCGGTGACCCCGATAGGCCAGAGGACAATAAACATGGCGATGCCCGTTACCCATGCCAGCCAGCGCGCACCACGAAAACGATCCATAAAGAAGGTACGGTAGGCATGAAGAAGGCTGACTATGATGGCAGAACCTGATGCGTAGCGATGGACAGCTCGAACCGTGTGGGCAATGAACTGGCTTTCGATCTTTTCAACAGCCAGATAAGAGCCTGTAAAATCAAATTGATAGAAAAGGGTTACGTATAGCCCTGAGATGGCAACAATAAGCCATAGAAAGGCAGAGATGGTGTCGGTATGATAAAAGATATTTAATTGCTGAGTGCCGCTGATCTTGGTCAGAAAATGCTCGACTGGCAGGGTGATTTTTTCTAGCCAAACCAGAAATTGGGCACTCTCACTTTTCCAAGGAAATTTTGTGTTCTTCTCAGGCGTAGATGATTTTGACATGATTACTCGATGTGTTTATATAGAGACTTACAAGGTCTTTTTTGCGCGGTTACACTTGTTTAGAAAAAACCCTAAGGAAGTAAAACTCCTTAGGGTTTTTTTATGGCTTCAACAGATATTACTTACTCTTGCCATGTCCTTAGGAAGGCGATCATATCTGCGAGTTGTTCTTCGGTCAGGATGCCGCTATAGCCTTGCATGGCGGTTCCATCTCGCCCTACAAGAGTGAAAGCAAATACTTCGGCATTGGTGCTTTCCTGAATGAATTCGTTGGGTTGCATCTTCTTGCCAACGCCACCTTGACCTTCAGAGCCATGACAGCCTGCGCAGGTTTCCTGATAGAGGGTTTCGCCGACTACAGGATCACCCTGAGGCCATGCATCACGAAGTTCTGTGAGAGCGGTAAGGGCTGCGGCATTTTTCCCGGCTTTGATGTCTGAGCTGATACTATCAAAGTCTTTAAGCAGGGGGCCAAAAGCAATTGGTTGGGCACGGTTCAAATAGAAGAGGGCGTTATCGCCATCACCTTGATCAAGTGAGAAATGGGCAGAGCCAAGCATTTGGGCGACTGTTGCTTCAGGAGCAACATCTTCACCAGCACGCCAGGCATCAATGAGCGCCATGAGGTCCTGAACCTGATTATCAGAGAGGGTCTCGCCCCAGATGGGCATCCCAGTTGCGGGGAGACCATTGACGATCACTTGCTGGTACCAGGCATTATCATTCTTTTTTAGGGCAGCAGTATCGTTAATTGCAGGAGCAACTTCTGTACCGTCGGCGTTTTCTACGCCGCCAAGACCGTCTTCTCCATGGCAGGTGAAACAGGCGCTAGCAAAAATGCTGGCACCACGAGCTGCGCTGGGTATGAATTCATCGGCATGAACTTCAGGTGCATTTTCTTCAAAAGCACGGATGAAATCGACAATGGCATGGATATCTTCGTCTGTCAGTGCGCCGCCGTAGGCTTGTCCCCATGCAGGCATGGTAGTGTTCGGGCGACCGGTTTGAATGCTTGCGAAGAGCACACCATCGCTGGCTGCTTCAAGCAGTATCTTGTCATTCAGGGCAGGGCCGACAATACCTTCGCCGCGTGTACCGTGACAGGATGTGCAGTTTTCTACATAAAGTGCTCGTCCGTGCCCCAAACTGTGCTTATCATGTTCTGCTGTGGTTTCTTCTAGACGCATTGTTTCAGCAAAGAACATATAGGAGAAGCTGGCAAGGAGGACAAGGGTGATGATCAGTCCAGTGAGAACTTGCTTGCTATAGTTTTCGTTTTTTAGCATCGTTATCTCCTCAGGCTTTCGTTGTTTGGGAAGGATCGAAGGCTTTGCGTTCTTTTGCTTCTTCCGTATTTACCCACACTTCGCCGTTTTCAATTTTGATCTCTTCAAAATAGTCCATTGGGCGTGGAGCAGGACCACCTTTAACCTCACCTAATTTGTCGAATAGAGATCCATGACAGGGGCAGTGGAATAGGTCTTCATCTTCCACAAAGGGCACACTGCATCCGAGATGTGTACAGCGCTGCCAAAGGGCGATAAAACTGCCATCGTCAAGACGATAGAGGAAGAAGCGTCCCGCTTTTACCTGGGTGATGCTTCCGGGAGGGAATTCATCAAGTGCACCGGCTTTGACCCATCCACCAAATCCACCATCAATGACGGGTTGGATAAACCAACCAACTGCTGCCAGAGATTCACCCAAAAGGGCAAGGGTTGCTGTCAACCACGCAATCCCGAGGAATTGTCTGCGGTCCATTTTTTCGTTAGTTTCGTTTTTTTCAGTCATTTGCATTCTCCTTGTTCACCGGTCTATAGCCCGTCAAAGGGGTTATAGCCATTAGGCATATCCCATGGCCAGTAAAGGTGGAAGCCAGGTCCACGGAAAAGGAAACCTGTAAGCGTTAGTACAATGCCTGTAAAGAAAAGAACGGTGAATAAAACAAGCATTACTTCGCGGGCAGTGGGCTTTCTACCTTTTGTTGTTTTCATAAGCACGAAAACAGGCAAGACAACAAGGAAGGTCATTACAGTGAGAGGGATGAGAGATTGAGTAATGAGGTTTGGTAATACATCTCTCAATAATTCACGAGGCGGGAATGCATTATCAAGCAAGACAAAGGCTATCATGACGATCACGGTGTAAATTGCTGTCCACATTGTGATTTTCTTGCCGTGTTCTGAAGTAAACCAAACGCCGGAACCTTCTTTGCTGTGATCAATATAAGGAATAGCGATGAGGAAAAGCACGGCTAATGTTGGCAAAGCGATGCCTGCCAATGTAGGGTGCATATGCTCCAGCATCTCTTGTAGTCCCATTAAATACCAGGGCGCTTTTGCGGGATCCGTGGTTATGATAGCGTTGGCATGTTCTTCAAGAGGTGCATTTTTCACCAAGGAAAAGAGCACCAAAAAGAGTGTAGAGCCAAGAGCAATAATCAATTCGAGAATTGCAACAACAGGAAAAGCAAGAACGGTATTGTCAGGTCCCTTATCAGCCATTGTCGTATCTGATTTTACGACTTCAACAAGGCTATAGGTTTTCCCTGATGATTTGCTGAATACTTCTTTAGACATTTTCAGCCTCCATATCATCATCTTTTATATCATTGGCTGCCAAACCGCCATCTTTACGCACACGCCAGATATGAACACCAATTAGGATGAACAAAACAGCGGGGATGACCATAATGTGCAAGGCATAGAAGCGGGTAAGCGCAGCCTGACCAACTTCCGGTCCGCCGAGCAATATCTTCTTGATGGCTTTACCCATTAGCGGCTCGTAGGCTGCCACACTCGTACCAACGGTAATTGCCCAGAAAGCAAGCTGATCCCAAGGGAGCAGGTAGCCAGTGAAGCTGCCACCAAGCGTAGCTATAAACAAGAGAACGCCGATATTCCAGTTGAACTCACGGGGTGGTTTGTATGCACCAGTATAGAAAACACGGACCATGTGCAAGATAGATGTGAGTACCATCATATGGGCGCCCCAGCGGTGCATATTGCGCAACAATTGTCCAAAAGGAACTTTGGTTTGCAATTTGATGATGTCGAAATAGGCTAACTCAGTGGAGGGTACATAGTAGAACATCAGGAAGATGCCTGTGATGGATAAAATGGTGAACATCACGGTGGTGATAACACCCAGGCCCATTGAATAGGAGGCTTTGATGCTTCTCTTATTTACCTTTACAGGGTGCAGGTGTAAAAAGAGATTGCTTGTCATAATTAATGAGCGATCCAAAGGATTGTCGGGCCAACCATGACGGAAAATAGCTTTCCACGGGCGGCTATTGACAACCTTTTCCATTAGATTTTGTACTAAGTTTTTCATAGGGTCTCCTGTGAACTAGTCTTTATAGCCCAAAGTCTCTTCAAACCGGAAGGATTCCATTGTGATCGCATCAGTGGGGCAGCGATCTGCGCAAAGCGCACAACGTGTACACGCTTCATCATCTTTGAGCATTACTGCCATTCTTTCATTGATCTCGTGGTCCTTGTTAATTTCGTTCAAGGGAACGCCTGTATGCATCTCGATCACAGTGTGGAGGGTTTCATCACCTGCAATTTGGTCCAGACTCACGATCTTCAAACAATCCCAGGGGCAAACATCAACACAACCATTACAAAGAATGCACAATTCTCCATCAAAAATGGTATTTACGCTACATTCTAGACAGCGCATGCCCTGTATTGCACCTTGTTCTGGACTATATCCAATTTCAACCTGAGTAATGCCTGTGCGACGATCCACAGGCAGGGTGGGAATCTTTTCTCGTTGATATTTGAGCCAGTTTTCTGGCATAACGTGATCTTCAAGATTTGTCCAGCTAGTATCAACATTTCGTTCAACTTCTTTGTTTTGGATATACTCATCGATAGCGAGAGATGCAACATGCCCATCTCGAACAGCATCGATTAACAAACGTGGACCATGGGCTACATCCCCTCCTGCGAAAACATCTGGCGCAGTGGTTTGCCCGGTCTCTTTATCTGTCTTGAAAAAACCTCGTGGCGTTATTTCGATGTCGGTTGTGCCCTCGATCAGGCTCAAATCGGCTTGTTGACCAATTGCAAGGATAATCGTGTCACAATCCCATTCTTTTTCACTGTTCTTTACATATTTGGGGGCGAAACGTCCGTTTTCGTCAAAAACAGATGCAACATCTTTGGTTTCAAAACCAACAACATTGCCGTCTTTGCCGAGAATACGACTGGGTCCTGTGCTAGGGTATAGAGCAATACCTTCTTCTAGAGCTTCATCTACTTCGATTTGAGTGGCGGGGAGTTCGTGCCAATCTTCGAGAGCCATGATCTTCACGTCACGCGCGCCTAAGCGGAGGGCTGTTCTCGCCACATCCAAAGCTTCATAAATGGCTTCGGCTTCATCATCCGCGCTGTGTTTTTTTGCAGCTTCAGAGAGGGTAGTTTCTTCATGCCCTGCACGTAATGCGGTTCGGGCAGCATCCATCGCGACATCTCCACCGCCGATGACGATAACTTTCTCTCCTAAGTCAACTTTGTAGCCAAGATTGTAGTTAAGAAGAAGATCAACTGCGATGATTACACCATCATTTTCTCGCCCTTCGATGTTAAGGTCGCGCCCGTTCATTAAACCGACGCTCAAAAAGACAGCATCGTGTTTTTTTCGAAGTTCTTCGAGTGTTATGTCTTTACCAATACGGGAGTTATACTTAATCTCTACGCCAAGGTCGACAATTTCTTGTACTTCCTGGTCCATCATCTCCCAATCAACACGATAAGAAGGCACACCATAACGAATCATACCGCCTGATTGCTCACCCGCTTCATAGATCGTAGCTTCGTATCCGAGAAGGCGTAAGTCGTGGGCTGCACTTAAGCCAGCAGGGCCTGCGCCAATGACTGCAACACTGCCTGTTTTTCTGCCAGGAGTTGCAGCCAGTTTTTTTAACATATGCCGGCTCCAGCCTACTGGAGATTCGTCTAAATCGGCTGTTGATTCTATATCGTCTAATTCTCTCTCACTTCGCTCTGACGGGAGTCTTCCCTGTGCTTCTGGACCAAAACGTTCAGTGAGAACTCGTTTTAAAGGCCTAATGGCTACTGGCTCATCTTCGTTAATGTCACCGCGTCGGCAGGCGGTTTCACAAGGGGCACCGCAAATGCGTCCACACATGGATGCAAGAGGGTTGGGTTCGCGGGCGATGCGATAGCCTCGCTCTAAATCCCCGCTTGCTACTGCCAGAACATATGCACGGGAATCCGTATTTACCGGGCATGCAGCCTGACATGCGACCATATCGCGCCAATCGTCCACTGTTGGAACTTTTACTTGATATCGGTCATTGCTCATAGGATTTTCCTGAAAAGTAGTGAATAAATAAAATCGCCCAAGAGAGGCGATTGCCTCTCAAGGGCGTTAGGGTTACTTCAAACTATTTGACGGTCAGCAGATAGGCAACGATGTCTGCAATTTGCTGTTCGCTGAGTTCAGCTTCCCAAGTCTGGTACATATCACCAGCATTGAAACCTTCAACGACATAAGCATCGGGGTTCACAATGGATTCGAGAAGGTACTCTTCAGCGGAAAGACCGGGAACGGCAGTTTCTGCACGGGCACCGGAGCCAGCAGTGAAGGGGGCATCAGATTCGTCACCCTCGGAGGCATCGAATTTATGGCATGAAGCACAGCCTTCAGCAGAGTTGGAACCCAAGGTTGCTTGGTTATAGAGTTGTTCGCCTTTTGCAATATCAGGGCCATCGCTGCTAGAGCCACCACCGCCACAAGCGGTGAGTGCCAGTGCTGCTAAGATAAGTACAACCACAGTGAATAAAACAGATTTACGCATTTTCTTCTCCTTATTAGAAAATATGGTAATTAGGGAATGGTTTATAACAACCGATTGTGTCAATTATAACAAGTCAGATAATAGCTGTCCAGAAAGTATTACAATTAATGTTAGTGTTTCTGGGTGAATTTATCAGAGGAACGCGCTTTCGCGTTCCTCTGATAAAGGTAAGACAATTTGCTTTAGCCCCAGACTTGGAAGCCAGGTGAGAAAGCGGCTCCGTCGAAGACGAGGTTGATGATCATTGGTGCGTAAGCGACAATGATTAGAGCAAAAACAGCGATGAGCCAGGGTTTCCAGTTGATCAACCATGCAGGCACAACTTCGTCGTGGAGTGATTCAGCGACCGGGATTTCAACCACAACTTCTTCTTTGGAGAAGAATGCGCCATGAATGATGATATAGAAGAAGAGCAATCCTGAAATGAGCAAGATCGTTCCGCCAACGCCGGTCATCAGGCTGGCAACTTGCCATTCGCCGGTGCCGTAGTTTTCAATCGCTACGCTGAGCATCGTGCGGCGGGGGGCGCCCAAGAGGCCGACCCAGTGCAGACCACGGGAGAAAATGAGCATACCGGCAGCCCAGAGCCAAGCCTGCCAGAGCCCCAACTTATTGTTGATGGCTTTGCCAGTTAGATGCGGGACGAGCCAGTACATGATGCCCATGAAAGTGAAGGTTACAGCGGTGCCAACCGTGAGGTGGAAGTGACCGGGAACCCAGGCAGTGTTATGAATAACTAGGTTGACGTTATAGGAAGCATTGATAACACCACCAGCACCACCGAAGATGAAGATGATCATCGCGAGGTTCTGAGCGGTGTAGGAAGCATCGTTCCAGGGCAAATTCTTGATCCAGCCCAAGAGACCTTTGCCGCCACGTTTGCGACCACCAATTTCTAGAGAAGCAGCTACATTGAAAGCTGTTAGAAGACTGGGGAAGAAAACGGCGTAAGTCAGAATTGCGTGGAGGTATTTCCAGCCGGCGGGAACGCCAGGATCAACATATTGGTGATGGAAACCGATCGGAGTTGAAAGCAGGAGGAAAAGCCAGAAGGCAAAACGAGCCATGGTGTCGCTGAAGAGTTTGCCATCAGCTTGTTTGGGCATCATTCCGTACCATGAGACGTATGCAGGGAGCAACCAGAAGTAAACCAGTGGGTGACCGGTGAACCAGAAGAGGGTGCGTGCTAACTGTACATCAATGCCAGGAACAAGACCAAGTGACCACGGGATGACCAGTACGAGAAATTCTGCTGCGATACCCAAGGTACAAATTTGCCAAAGGACCATGGTGATCACGGAAGCAAAGGCTTGGAAGGGTGGGGCTTCGCCAGGATTATCTTTTCGCCATTGAGCGAAAGTGATCATCATGCTCCAGCCGCTCATCCAACTGCCGACGACGACCAAGACCATACCCACATAGAAATACCATGGCGCCATCATGGGCGGATACATGGTATAGAGGATAGAAGCGAGGTTAAGCAACAGTGGAATCAATGCAACGACTAAGCCAACAACCATGACGAAGAAGCCTGCCCAGCTAAGTTTCGGGGTAGCTAAGGGACGGTCAAGGCTGGTAGCAGTGACGTAGCTTAGGAAGCCGGTGATGAAAAATGTGGTAAAGACCAATGCATTTGCAATGCCGTGTATGGTCAAGCCTTGATAGTAAGAAGCAATATAAGGTTGCAAGGATGGATAAAGGTTCCACCCAGCGTGCTCCCAAGCCTGTAGTGGGCCAAATAACGAGCCTACTCCTAAGCCAACGAGGGCAAGCACAATATGCCAACCAACTAATTTCTTTTCGGTTTTGAACATAATTCTTTCCTTTTTATAGTATTTAGACCAAAGTTCCGATGTAGATGAAGATCAAAACAAGACCAAGATAAAGATTGGAAATCTTGAAAACCTTGAATGCCTGTTTTTGATCAGGATGAGTAATCAGGCGGATGGAGTGAGATGCCATCCATAGCGTTGCCATCGCAATTGGGATGAGGTAGATCAACCCAAGTTGAGGATGAACGGCCAATAAAAGCGCGATAACGGATGTTGCTCCTGTGTGCAGCGCTATCCACCAAGCCGTGGCTTGATCGCTAACCACTGTGGGAAGCATGGGAACACCTGCGCGAGAGTAATCATCACGAAATGCCATTGCCAGGCTCCAAAAGTGGGTGGGAGTCCAAATAAAAACGAGCAAGGCTAGGGTTATCGCACCTGGTTCTGACCAGTTGCCAGCAGCAGCACTACCACTTAGGACAGCACAACTACCTGCCGCACCGCCAATGACAATATTAAGCAGAGTGCGAGGTTTCAACCAAACTGTATAGATCCCAATATAAATTGCCGCGCCTAAAGCTAGGAAGAAAGCCAAAGCCGGGTTGCCAAATAATATAGCTAAGCCAATTGCGATGGCTATAAAGCTGCTGGCAATGCCCAAAATGGCTTTCGGGTTAGATACGACCCCAGCCGCGAGAGGGCGGTTGAGCGTGCGCCGCATTAGCGCATCCGAAGAGCGTTCGAGATATTGATTTATCGCAGAAGCACCGGCGGATGAGAGAATGCCCGTTCCTAGTAGCAAACCTAAGGCAGAGAGCGAAACCTTCCCATCTGACGCAATCAACGCGCCCCCAAGGGAAGAAAGTACCAGCAGGATAACAACTCTCAGTTTGAAGAGCACTACAATGGAACGCAGTATATCTTTTATAGAAGTGGCACTTGCTTGTGGGCTAGTATTTGCTTTGGAAATGGTTTCTTGGCTATTCATACGCTATTTTTACTCACTATTCTACGGTGATGACACCATACATATTTTGGTGACCTACGCCGCAATACTCAGTACAAACATAGGGATACTCGCCAGTCTCTTTAAATGTATATGTCAATGTTGATTCTTGACCAGGCAAGACCATAAAGTTGATATTGGTGTCTTGGAGTTTGAAACCATGCTGAACATCGGCACTGGTTACGTGGAATGTAACAGTTGCGCCAACGGGCACGGTAACTTCCTCGGGGTAAAAGCGCCAGGGGCTGGCTGTAGCTAAAATATATAGCTCGTAATTACCAGGGGAAAGTTCCTTTAGTCCAGGCTCAGCATAAGGACCAGAGTCGGCAACTGTGTTGGGGTCGATCAATTGTGAGGGGGAAGGAACCTGAATGCCAAGCATAAAGCCAGCGACGGTGATCGAAATTGCAAAAATAACTAAGACTACAATCCCGATGATCATAAACTTCTTTTCGTAGGGATCAATGTGCATCATTGTGTCATACCTCTTTCAAGCATAGTCATATAGACCCAGCTCCATAGGATGATTACGGTAACAATGAGCATAAGCGCAATTGCCATTGCGCCCTTCGGCTCAAATTCTTCTGATGGTTTTTTATCTTCACTCATTACTTGCCTCCAAAAATAGGATAACGATTTTGAGCACAAGGCTCAGGACTACGGGTGTTGTTGATAGGGCACCTCCATCTTTTTGCATCTCCTCAGATGTCTCTTTTTTAGAACCGGGTTTCTTTATCCCAGGCTCATTTTTTACAGTCTTTTCCCCACTTTCATAAAGCTGGCTAATTATTTGACCAACCTCGTGATTTTATAGAAATGATCTTAGTGATCCAAAATATAGATAATGTCTTCTGCCATATCTTCGCCTTGTGCGCCGTAAGGGAAGATCAGGCGAGAGTAGCCTTCAGGGTCAACGAGCATCACTGTAGCGGTATGGTCTACAAGATAGCCCATCGCAGATGATGATTCCTGTTTCTGATAGAAAATGCCATATTGAGTGGCTATTTGGGCAACCTCTTCTTCTGAGCCAATTAAACCCATAAAGCTGAGATCAAAATGCGCTAAAAATTCTGCTATTCTTTCAGCAGTATCTCGCTCCGGATCAACAGTGATCATAAGAAATTGCATTTCATCATCGCGCCCTTGTTCTTTTAAAATATCATTTGCCTGTTTTACTTCAGCCAGTGTGGCTGGGCAAACATCGGGGCAGGCGGCGTATCCAAAATATAACAACACAACTTTGCCCTGATAGTCACTCAGCTTTGTTTCTTGCCCATAGTGATTAATAAGCGTAAAGTCTTGTGCCGGCTTGGGCGACTGAAGTACCGCGCCATGAAAAGCATAAGGCTTAAAAGCGATCAATGCTATAAAAAGAACGCCTATAACCGCTGCAATGGCTAGCGCTACGGTAAGAATTCGTTTTGGAAGGGAGGCTTTTCGTTTTTCTGTTGCATTCGTCATGGATAACACCTAAAAAGATGAGCGGCCTCATAAGCATATTTGGCAGCTCCTTCACTATTATTGATTTCCACAGTCAGGAAACTAATATCATTGATAACTTCTTCATAATCCAGATTTTCAGTGGGATATTCGGCTCGGATAATACCCCAGCCATCTACTAACACAAAAAGTGGAAAGAACTTGATCTCGTAATCGCTTTCCTGATCTGAGCTTGCTTGCCCTTCACTTTCTTGGGGTGGGTCCTGCTCATAGAAGAGATTAAACCCGCCCCCAACCATATACCGTACTCGCAGCGGATCGCCTGTTATGAAATCCCACGAGACAGTGCTCTTGTCGGCACCAAGATAGGGAGCAGCAAACAAGCCCAATTTCTCGGGCGTATCTCGTTCGGGATCCAATGTAACGGTAACCAAGGCGTAATCCACTCCTGCCGGTGCAGATTTTTCAATCTCATCGCGTATTTCTTGCATTTTTTGAGTTGTATCAGGGCAGTCACCGTCACAATTTGAGTAAGTGAAGTTGTAGAGAGTCAGTTTTCCGCGATAATCTTCGCTGGTACGAGATTCATTATCTTGATTGGTGAAAGCATAGCCTGGTGCGAGAGAAATTCGGGGCAATACTTTTACAGGTTGAAAAACAGCAAAAGAAACAACTGAAATAACGACCAGTGCTATAACGGCATAAAACAGATGAAGCCAGCTAAACTTAAAGACTTTTTTTTCGGACATAATAGTTTACGTGCTTAGAGGAAGAATATCTGTTGGAGGAATGCTGGGCTTTGCTTTTGTCTCTTCTGCCAGATCTTGAAAGCTTGTGGATGCAAGCTCGTCAAGGATCACCTGTTGCAAGCGTGTCCAACGAGGCCTTACATTGCAGGCATCTTCAAATGGGCAAAAGTCATCTCCGGCGATACATTCAGAAAGCATTAGAGGACCTTCGAAAGCTTCAACTATGTCCTTTAGTGTGATTTCCTGCGGGATACGTGCAAGCTGCAAACCGCCATCTCGTCCGGCAAAGGTGGTGATAATTTCTGTCTGTGCTAATTTCGCAACAATGCGGGGAAGAAAGTTTTTAGGGATGAGCATGGCTGTACCAATTTCTTTGGTAGACATACGCGTTCCCATCCTTTCTTGCGCGAGCGCTAAGACCACACGGACTGCGTAATCTGTTTGGCGATTGATGCGAAGCATAGTACTCCAGTATCTATACGTTGTTTGTTATAGTTAACGATTACCTGTTTTGTAAGGGTATCCGCGAATAGTTTACCAGAGTAGTTATATTAATGCAATATGAGTTTTATGGAATTTTTATTAATCTTGCTCTCATTTATACTTTTTTACTTAATTAACTGATGTTACGCAAAAGAAACAATGAGATGCGGAGATTTCAAGTTTGGATGATTTTGCGAGGCAGCTTTATCGCCGACGAGTACTCCGCTAGGGGTAAGCAATCTTTTGCTAGCAATGAGACCGCTTCGTCGCACACCCACCATGCGGCGAGTACCCCGTATGGGGTAAAAGCACGCTCCTCGCGGAGTCACCTGCGTAACATGAGTTAATTAAGAGAGTTTCAGGTTGTTTTTGCAAAAAAATGTAATCTCTTTGTTTGTCAACGGCGATCTCGACAGTGTTATGGGTTTTCACTCTGTTGTTTACTTCTGCTTCAGTCGAGTATAATTTTTTAAGTAGTGATATCAGATAAGGAGAAGAAATGGAAAAGCCTAAAAGTTCTCTTGAATATAGTGACAAAGCGCGTACCAGTTTGCTTTTTGGTATTTTAGGGCTGATTTTAATCGGTATTCCAATTTTTATAAGATACAAAACCTCTATTGGGCGTGCGATTTCTGTTGATTTTATAATAGGCTCTGTTTTGTTAGCGATACTTTCGGTTACTATAGGCCGCATTATTGGAAAGCCTGAACTTAAGCGCCTTAGAATAAGAGAGAAGAAATTAATTTTGTTAGGTGTAAAGCCTGAGGAAGAAGCTATAGCTTTGGACAATATAAACAGAAGAAAAATAATGGCTCTTATTGCTGTGAGCATTAGCAATCTGTTTATTTTGGCAATAATTTTGTATATCTTGTTCATTATTTGGATTTTTGTAACAGGGTCTTACGCCAGTTAGAAAACAGCGTGAAGCCCTAAAGCTTTGCGTTCAAAGAACCTTAGTTAAGAGCCTTTCTAAAATCAGCGATATTCTCTGCGATACTCTTCTTGTCATTAAAGATCGCAGAACCTGCCACAAGGATGCTCGCCCCCGCAGCAGCGATTTCAGCTGCATTATGTGTTTTTACGCCGCCGTCCACTTCTATATCCACATCTTCTCTTCCAATATCATCGAGCATTTTTCGTAAACGGGATATTTTTGCCGTGCTGGTGGGGATGTAGGATTGCCCACCAAAGCCGGGGTTGACCGACATGATGAGTACCATATCTATATAAGGAAGGATCTCTTCAATCGCAGAGAGCGGTGTGGCGGGGTTCAGTGTCACACCAGCTTTTGCACCCAATTCATGGATTTGTTGCACAGTTCGATGCAGATGTGGGCAGGTTTCCACGTGCACGGTGATAATATCGGCGCCAGCTTTTGCGAAAGATGGGATCATCAACTCAGGCTTTTCGATCATTAAATGCACATCCAGCACAGCACCTGTCTCATCTGCAATTGGGCGCAATGCCTTAAGAATGAGGGGGCCAATGGTGATGTTGGGAACGAACTGCCCGTCCATCACATCGAAGTGAATATATTCAGCGCCCGCCTCGACGGCTTCACGCACATCCTGTCCCAAACGGGAGAAATTGGCAGATAGGATAGAAGAAGCTAGTTTTACGGTCATAATTTTCTCCTAAAAGAAGTATCTTTTCTAGCGCCGCTATGGTTTCGATACGCTTCTCGGCCTCGCTCGAAGCTACTCAACCGCCGCTAGTTTTTGTAAATAGCGTAGCCGCTGATTGAGTAGGCGATGCACTTCGCCGTATCGAAATCAAGGCGCAGCGATTTCACTCATCACTTTTCACTCGTCAAAACTTTTATTCCATCTTCAGCGGCAACAATAACTTCCGTCGTCATATCCAAAAAGAGACCATGTTCCACGATGCCAGGCCGTGTTGAGAGTGCTTGTGCCAGCTCATAGGCATCAGCAATACCCTCGTCGAAATAGCATTTGGCGAGATAATTGCCATTATCCGTCATGGCTGGGGAGCCGTCTTCTTCGAGCCATTGGATAGCGCGGCAGCCATCGAGCGTATTCAGCCAGTGGATGTGCGCATCCGCTTCAAAAGGCAGGATTTCAACGGGGAGCGCGTCGCGCGTGCCCAATCTTGCTACCATTTTAGATTCATCTACGATGACGACAAACTTCTCGGCGTGTACCTCGACGATCTTTTCTCGAAGCAATGCCCGCCCCAAACCTTTGATCAGATTACGAGCGGGGTCAACCTCGTCTGCGCCATCCACGGCGAGATCGAGTTTGGGATACTCTGCCAAGGTCACGATGGGGATGCCCCACCCGCGTGCCTGCTCATCCGTCGCTTTGGATGTGGGCACACCGCGAATATCGCTCAACTCGCCGGATTTTAGTTTTGCTCCGAGCATGTTTACAAAATAGGCGGTTGTGGAGCCTGTACCAAGTCCGAGCGTCATGCCACTTTTGACGAAGCTAAGTGCTTTTGCGGCAGCTTGTTCTTTTAGATTCATATTTTTTTTTCAAATGTAGAGCTGCATTGCATTTGTAAAATGCGTTGCAGTTCGGGTGGGCAAAGAGATGTGTGTCCGTAAGACCCGATGTGCAACGCATCTTCTCAGATGCAATGCACATCTCCAATTTTACGCTATTAATTCTTTTGCTTTTGTCACTACATTCTCCACTGTGAAACCAAATTTCTCAAAGAGAACGCCTGCGGGAGCGGATGCACCATAGCGGTCGATGCCGATCACTTCGCCATCGCTGCCGACATAACGTGACCAAGCCAAGGTTGAGCCTGTTTCGACTGCCAAACGGGGCACATCGTTCAGGAGTACGGAATCCTGATAAGCAGTGGACTGCGCATCGAATAATTCCCATGAAGGCATGGAAATAACACGGGCAGAGATGCCGTCTTTTTCCAGCGCAGCTTTTGCATCCAAAACAAGGGGAACTTCGGAGCCTGTAGCGATTAAAACGAGATCGGGTTTTTCAGCATCGGCGAGGACATAAGCGCCCTTTGCCGTGCCATTATCGACTGGAGTGATTTGGGGAAGCCCCTGTCGTGTGAGCACAAGTGCGGTGGGACCTTGCCGCTCGAGGGCGATCTTCCAAGCTTGAGCGGTTTCGTTACCATCAGCAGGGCGGAGTGTAACCAAATTAGGAATAACGCGTAATGCTGTGAGATGTTCGATAGGTTGATGTGTAGGCCCGTCTTCACCGAGACCGATGCTGTCGTGGGTGAGTACATAGGTGACGGGGATATTCATCATCGCCGCCTGACGAATGGCGGGGCGAACGTAGTCGGAGAAAACCATAAATGTGCCGCCAAAGGGGCGCAGCCCCTGCAAGGCGAGACCGTTCATCACTGCGCCCATGCCAAGTTCACGGATACCATAATGGATATAACGTCCACTAAAATCGCCGGGAGTGATCGCTTCTACGCCTTTGGCTTTGGTCAAGTTGCTGCCTGTCAAGTCGGCGGAGCCACCGATCAGAGTCGGGATAGTGGGAACAAGCTCATCCAGCACCATGCCTGAAGTTTTGCGCGTAGCAATAGAGCCTTCTCCTGTGAAATCCGGGAGCGCGTCTTCCCAATTTGCAGGGAGCGTGTCATTGACGAAGGCATCCCATTCATCGGCGAGTTTGGGGTTGGCGGTGCGATAAGCGGCACGCAGATCGTTCCATGCGGCTTCTTTCTTTGCGCCAGCAACAGCAACTTCGTCAAAGCGGGCTTGTGCTTCAGCAGGGATATAAAAACGCTCTTCAGGTGGAAAGCCGAAATTCTTTTTCGTGGCAGCAAGGGCTTCGTCGCCAAGTGGGGAACCGTGTACGCCGGAACTATTTGCTTTTGGGCTGCCATAACCAATAATGGTGCGGCAGGCGATCAGCGTCGGTTTTTCGCTTTCTGCTTGAGCAGCGCGGATGGCTTCATCTATAGCGTCCATATCGTGCCCGTTTACAGCGAGGGTATGCCAGCCATAGGCTTCGAAGCGTTTCAATGAATCGGTGCTATCACTGGTATTTGTGTCACCATCAATGCAGATGTGGTTGTCGTCGTAGAGCACAATTAATTTGCCAAGTTTTAAGTGTCCAGCGAGGGAGCAAGCCTCATGCGAGCTGCCTTCCATCAGATCTCCATCCGAAGCCAGCACGTAGGTGTAATGATCCACAAGCGCCAAATCATCCTGATTGAATCGATCTGCCAGCAATCTTTCGCCCAAAGCCATCCCGACGGCAGTAGAGATGCCCTGTCCAAGCGGTCCGGTTGTGATCTCGATGCCCAGATCAATATCATATTCGGGATGCCCGTGCGTATGGCTGCCCCACTGACGAAAAGCCTTCAATTCATCCAATGAGAGTGCGTATCCACTTAAATGAAGTAAAGAGTATAGCAAGGCAGAGCCATGTCCTGCTGAGAGAATGAAACGGTCTCGATTTGCCCACTTGGGATTGGCAGGGTTATGTTTAAGGAAACGAGTCCATAATACTGTAGCTATTTCTGCTGTTCCTAAAGGCAAACCCGGATGTCCGGAGTTCGCCGCCTGAACAGCATCGGCAGCCAAAAGGCGCACAGTATTTGCGCAAAGTTGATCTGTTTGATCGTAGGAATTAGACATGGGATTCTCCTGAAATTTTGGATTAAAACCTGATGGGGCTTCAAACCCCGGCAGATTTGAGTATTCGGGCGAGAACGAACGCCTGTACTCGGAACAGGGTGACGGGCGTGATTTGGGCTTGCTCGGCGTTGGTCAACCTGGTGCGCGGCGAGGGGCAGGATAATGTTTTACAGCCCCAACTCCCTTATCTGCTCACGAAGCTCCTCGCGAGCCAATAAAAGTTGATAAGCGATCATCAGTTGTGTTAATCCTAGCGGATGTGAAGTATGTGATTCACCATCTTCCATATAAGCGCCAATATCATCTGGTTGCAATTCTTTGAGGCGGGGAGAACGTTCTATCAGACGTTTCCAGATCAATTTTTCTACTTGTGCAGCTTTTTCGTCTGAAATTGCACCACTAATATCGAGAGTTTCTGTGAGCCAATCTCCTTGGCGGATCACTTGAGTGCAGATGTCTCTGTTTCCATCTTTTTCGCAATCCACGAGCTCTTGAAGGTTTGGGTGAGGCAAGGTAGGGCGTAGAAAAAGGCGTGCGTTCAAATGTTCACCAACTTCATCTTCATTTCCTTCTGGTCGATGAAAATTTACCAGAATATCTGATTTGTCAGTTTGGGGTTCGATGAAGTTTTTAGAATCACTTACACGCTTTGCTAAAGATTCGCGAACCTGTTCTTCTGTGTA
>CAZOOX010000069.1:0-19276 GCA_964581545.1 uncultured Anaerolineaceae bacterium | reverse complement strand
CCAAACTTGGAATTGCTGGCATGACTAGAATGAGAGCTTGAACGAAAAGAATTTACCCTGATACATAGGACGAACGCAGGTTTTTAGATTATTGCAATTTTGGTAGAAAGAAAGCAATAAAAGTAGGACTTGAATCTCTCCCAAAGGATGGTATGATAGCGACGTTTTTCCTGACTGGACAACTTCCTGTCTGTAAATGCAGACAGCTTATTGGAGATAAAATAAATATGTTCAAAACTCGTTTACCAAACCAATTTGACCTTCCTCGGCGTATCAATCGTTTGGGCGAACTTGCCTATAACCTGTGGTGGACATGGCAGCCTCAGGCCCAACGACTTTTCTCTCATATTGATGGGGAACTTTGGGAAAGATTGGCGCATAACCCAATTCTTTTTTTACGAGAAGCGGGGCGCTCTAGCCTAAATGATGCCGCACAAAGGAGTGAATATCTGAAGAATTATGATCAGGTTTTTGCCGATTTTGATGCCTATATGGCGCAAAAAGGTACTTGGTGCGATAAAAACCAAGGAGATTTTTGCAAGAGACCCATTGCATATTTCTCAATGGAATTTGGCCTGCATGAAACTTTGCCCATCTACTCTGGTGGCTTAGGCGTGCTGGCTGGTGACCACCTCAAAGAAGCCTCTGATTTAGGGTTGCCCCTTAAGGGAATAGGCTTTCTTTATGCCGAAGGCTATTTTTCACAACGTATCTCTGAAGATGGCTGGCAAGATGCGCTCAATAATCCCCTCGATTTCGATAACCTGCCCCTCATTCCAATGATGGATGACGAGGGTAAGCCTTTGACCGTTAGCGTAGAATTTCCTGACCGAAAAGTCTCTGCTCGTTTATGGGAAGTACGTGTTGGACGTATCCCGCTTTACTTGATGGATTCTGATGTCCCCACAAATGCTCCGGAAGATCGAATATTATCTTCCCGACTTTATTGGAGTGATATTAATTTTCGTATCGCGCAAGAAGTTTTGCTCGGCGTTGGTGGCGTGCGTGTGATGCGTGCCTTGGGTCACGACCCAAGCGTGTGGCATATGAACGAAGGGCATGCCGCATTCCAGATATTGGAGCGTGCCCGTGAAGTGGTCGAGACAGGCAAAAGCTTCGCCGAAGCCATTGAAGAAACCCGCGTTAATAATGTCTTCACCACCCATACCCCTGTCCCGGCTGGCAACGACGAATTTCCCCTCTGGATGATAGACAAATATCTCGCCGCCTTGTGGCCCCAACTCGGTCTCAGTCGCGATGAATTTGTAGATCTGGCTCGTAACCAACAATCCTGGGGAGAAACCTTTAGCATGGGTGTTCTTGCGCTGCGTCATTCTGATGGCAAAAACGGCGTTTCAGAGTTGCACGGTCGTGTTGCTCGTGGCATGTGGAACTTCCTCTGGCCAGAGATGAAAAAAGAAGATGTGCCCATCGGTTATGTCACCAACGGCGTACATACTTCTACGTGGCTTGCCCGTCGCCTTGGCGTGCTCTACAATAAATATCTTGGCGCCGACTGGCTCGATCGACTGGACGACCCCAGCCTTTGGGAGCAGATCGACAATATCCCGGACGCAGAGTTATGGGAATTTCGTAATCACCAGAAGCGCAAAATGGTCTTCTATATGATGGAACGTACCCGTCGCCGTTGGATGGAAGGCGGATTCCACCCCGTGCAGGCGATCGCTTCGGGCGCATTGCTTGAGCCTTATGTCCTCACGCTCGGATTTGCTCGCCGCTTTGCAACCTATAAACGTGCAAACTTGATTCTCAACGAACTCGACCGTGTTTTGGGCTTGCTCAACCGCCCCAATCAGCCAGTGCAGATCATCTTTGCCGGTAAAGCGCATCCCGCGGATGAGCCGGGCAAGCAACTGATCCAGGAAGTGTATCGGGCCGTCAAAAAAGCTGAAAACGGCGGGCGTCTCGTTTTCCTCGAAGATTACGATATGAACGTAGCACGCTATCTCGTTCAGGGTGTGGATGTGTGGCTGAATACCCCGCGTCGCCCGAATGAAGCCTCTGGCACATCTGGTATGAAAGCCGCGATGAACGGTGCCCTCAACTTCTCTGTCCTCGATGGATGGTGGCGTGAAGCCTATAATGGCAGCAACGGCTGGGCAATCGGCGACGATGTTGCACCCGACACCGAATCGCAAGATGAAGGTGATATTCGCAGCCTATATGCCACGTTAGAAAATGAGATTATCCCTCTCTATTACGACCGTGATGCGAATAATCTCCCTGTGAAGTGGATCAAGATGATGAAAAATAACTTACGCACGATCACACCTCAGTTCTCTATGCGCCGAATGGTCAAAGAATATGTAGATCAGTTGTATTTGCCAGCGGTGAAATAGATATTGATATTCTCTGACAGCAAGGCCTTTGCGAGCCGATGCTTTTCCTTGCACAAGCGTCAAAGACAGGTCGGCGAAGCAATCTCTCCTTTTACAGATGAGACTGCTTCGCAAAAAGATGCTCGCAGAGGCATAGCAGATAATAGGAAAATAAAATGCAAGAACTCCTTCTAACATTCCCCGCTTGGGCTTTTGCGCTGGTAATTTTCGTTTTGCGTGTCATTGATATGGCTCTTGGCACATTGCGATTATTGGTCAGTATGCGCGGCAAGAAGTTGGCTTCTTGGCTCTTGGGCTTTTTCCAGTCGATCATTTTTGTTCTCGCGATCACTTCTGTTTTGAGCAGCCTGGATAATCTCTTGAATATCCTTAGTTACGCAGCAGGCTATGCTAGCGGCGGCGTGCTTGGTGTCTGGATCGAAGGAAAAATGGCGATAGGTTTTGTTCGTGTAGAGGTGATTAGCTCACTGCGCGGTGCGGAATTAGCCGAAAGCCTCCGAGATGCAGGTTTTGCTGTAACCGAACTCTCTGCACGCGGCAAAGACGGGATGGTAAGCGTACTCAATGTCGCTGTCTTGCGAAAGCAGGTTAATTTAGCAGCAAAGCTCATCCGTGAAGTAGATGAAGATGCCTTCGTGACTACAGAAGAAATGAGTGCAGTGAGACAGGGGTTTTGGCGAGCTTGAGTATTCCTGAGATCAGCGCTCAAGATTTGGAAGGAATGCTCAAATCTAAAAAAGATTTTGTCCTTTTGGATATCCGTGAGCCATGGGAAGTCTCGCGAGCATCTTGGGATGATTCACGTATAAAACTAGCGCCACTTAGTCAAATTTCCCAGCACGGAATTAAAGTTTTGCCTGAAGATGCTCAAATCGTTGTTGCTTGTCATCATGGCATTCGCAGTGTTCACATGACTAAGTGGTTGTCATCTCAAGGCCTGGCAGATGTGGTGAGCTTGCGCGGTGGGATCGAAGCTTATGCTCGAGATATTGATCTGTCTGTGGGGAGATATTAGCGGAAAATGCTTTTTGTCGAAATGATGTTTTTTGACAGTAGCAAACCTGAAACAAGCCTGACGCAGCACAATATCTCAAATAAAAAAGGTTGGAAGCTCTAAATCTTCCAACCTTTTACTTTTAAACTTGCAGCTTTCACCTAAAACGCAAAGTTCCCGTCTTTATAATAGAGTTCGCCATCTACCAAAATTTCGGAGTCTTTGCGCATATCACAGATCATATCCCAGTGGATTGCGCTTTTGTTTTTGCCGCCTGTCTCGGGATAGCTCGCGCCGAGTGCCATGTGAAAGGAGCCGCCGATTTTCTCGTCGAAAAGAATTTGACCGGTGAATTGGTCAATTTCAAAATTAGTGCCGATCGCAAATTCGCCGAGATAACGGGAGCCAGCGTCGGTCTCGAGCATCTTGAGCAGGTAGTCTTGATTTTTATCAGCTTTTGCAGAGGTGACTTTACCGTTGCTAAAGGTTAGCTCTGCGCCCTCGACGGCGACGCCGTTATAGATGGCGGGATATGTGAATTTGACCCAGCCGTTAACTGATTTTTCGACAGGGCCTGTATAAATTTCGCCGTCGGGCATATTGAAGAGACCGGCTGAATTTAGGAAGGTGCGGTTTTTTATAGAGAGAGTCAAATCTACATTGGGTCCATGCAATACGACTTGGTTGTGTCCCTGAATGCTGTCTACAGCGGCTTGCTGTTTATCGCGAACGCTCTTCCAAAAGGCGATGGGATCTTCTTCGGTAGCATGACAGGCGCGGTAGACGAAGTCTTCGTAATCGGCGAAGCTCATCTCGGCATCTTGGGCATAGGCTTCGGTCGGGAAGAGGGTGGTGACCCATTTGAAGTCTCCAGCACCGCCACGTTTCATTTGGGTAGCGGTGATGTTGCCAAGGGCTTTACCACGTCGCTGTAAACGGGATGTGTCTATGCTCGTGAGAGCACGTGTGTTTTTTAGCGAGTGGATGCGAATGCGGGATTCGAATTGCTCATATGCCATTTTATGCAGGGGCGGAACAAAATCGAGTTGCTCGTCGGTGGCGTATTTGAGAAAAGCCACATCTTGTGCGGCAAAATCCCAAACCATTGGCACAGGGAAAGCTTCTTTTTCGAGAATTTGTTTATACAGTTCTTTAACGAGTGGCATTGCAGCGTCAGTTGCTTCAAGCAGGACGCGGTCACCTTTTACGATGCGAGCTGAATAGTCTACAAGAATTTTTGCGAATTTTTCTACACGTGGGTCAGTCAAGGGATCTCTCTTTGTTAGTTATTAAGTCATGTTACGCAGTGAAGAAAACAGGCTGTCGTTTTCCCTCAACCTAACCTTCTCCCAAGGGGAGAAGGGATTAAGTTCCCTCTCCCTTTGGGAGAGGGTGAAGGGTGAGGCAGCATCAAAGTCTGCCTAAGACGTCTTTTGCGTAACATGAGTTATTAAGTGCGGCAATTATACCTATAAAATTTGTGTCTAATGTGTAAAAATCATTGCTAAAAGCCATTGGGTACTTGTAGATATGCGGTGATCTAAGCTCAAGCATCTAGATTACAAGATTGAAGATGTAGCCGGTGATGATGATGGCTACGGCTAAAATGGTGATGAAAAGGACAATAAGTTGTGGCTTTAGCACACGACGCAAGATGATCATTTCGGGGAGGCTTAGTGCGACGACGGACATCATGAAGGCAAGGGCGGTACCGAGGGCTGCGCCTTTTTCCATTAGAGCATGGACGACGGGGATGATTCCGGCTGCATTTGAATAGAGTGGAATGCCGAGTAGCACGCCAGCAGGGACGGACCACCAGGCATCTTTGCCGAGTATCCCGGCAAGGGCGCTTTCAGGGACGTAGCCATGAATCCCGGCGCCGATGCCGATGCCGATAACAACGTAGAGCCAGACTTTCCCGACGATCTCTTTTGTGCTCTCCCACGCCATTTGAAAGCGTTCTGTCCACGAGGGTTTGTAGTTGGGGGTGTCGATTTGTCCGGCTTTGACTTGCCAGACAAAATCTTCGACATAGCGTTCCATATTTAAGCGTCCAATGAGCACCCCGGCCAATACTGCAATGACCAAGCCGCTCACAAGGTAGAGGCCGGCTACTTTCCATCCGAATAAACCGAAGAGCATCACCAAGGCAATTTCGTTGACGACGGGGGTCGCCGTGAGAAAGGAGAAGGTCACGCCAAGCGGGATGCCAGATTCGACAAATCCGATAAAGAGGGGGACTGCCGAGCAAGAGCAGAAGGGAGTAATGACACCAAGTAAGGCGGCGAGGGCGTTGCCGACGCCTTCGCGTTTGCCGCCGAGCCATGCGCGAGTTTGTTCGGGACTAAAGAAGGAGCGCAAGAGGGTGATGAGGAAGATCATTCCGCCGAGCAGTAGGATGATCTTGGGGACATCGTAGAAGAAAAAGGCGAGCGCTTCACCTATATGCGAGCCTGCTGGTAAACTCAATAGCCCGTAAGCAAGCCAATTGGCGAGCGGCTCGACGATGTTGTACGCTAGCAGCCACAAAATTGTGATGCTGCTAACAAGCAACCAACTGCGGGAATCTTGCTGTGGCCGGGATGTTTCTGTAGTCATCTCAGGCAGCCTGTAGGGCTTCGTTTAGCCAGGTAGTCACCTCGGCGGGTGAGGGGATGCGTCCGTAACTGACGACTTTTTCATTGATTACCAAGCCAGGGGTGGACATAATCCCGTAAGCCATTATCTCCGAGTATTCGGTTACTTTAACGATCTCAGCTTCAAGGTCGAGAGCGGACACGGTTTTGCGGCTGATTTGTTCCAAGCGTTTGCAATTGGCGCATCCTGTGCCTAAAATCTTTACGGTTAACATTTTATTCTCCTATAGATGTAATACAATTTGGGCAACGACAATCTTCGGGCATGCTGGGCGGAACCAGATTTTTGATCCCGTTGAGCGTGGCTGCTTGTTGGATAAGATCAAGCAGGGCGGGGGTTTTGAGACGGTGGTAGATGAAGCGCCCTTTGCGACGACTTTCGATGATTTCGGCTTTGCGTAATGCCATCAGGTGTTGTGAAATATAGGCTTGGCGGTAGCTGAGTCTGGTTTCAAGATGACAGACGCAGGTTTCTTCTGTGCCGATTGCGAGCAAGATTTCGAGCCGTGCGCTGGGCGCGATAGCTTGCAAAAAGCTGCCGATTTTTTCAGTGGGCGTTTTTGACATATTCATAATCCTGAATATATTGTAGCACCAAACGAAATAAATTTGTCTTGAAGTTAGGGTGACTTTTGTCTTTTTTTTAAAGTATGTTTAGGGAAAATATTATCACCGCTTGGGAATTAATTCCCAAGCGGTGCAGCCCAAGCCCAATAAACCGGACTCATATCTCTGAAAGCCAAGTTGGCTTTTGCCATGTAGCGCAGACGTTTACATCCATAGTGAGATGTTTATAGAAATCCTCCCTTGCGGTATACTCGGTTCGGCGTTTAACTTTAATCTTTGAACTTTCAAATTTTCAAACTATAACTGAGAAAAAATGAAACAACTCCTCCAAAACCTGAAAACCGGACAAGCCATTGTCGAAGAAGTCCCCGTCCCCACGCCGCGCAAAGGTATGGCGCTGGTCAAAACCGCCGCGTCGCTCGTCTCTGCGGGCACCGAGCGGATGGTCGTCGAATTTGCCGAGAAATCACTGCTTGGCAAAGCCCAGTCTCGTCCCGATCTCGTCAAACAGGTCATCGACAAGGCGCTCCGTGAAGGGCTTATCAACACCGCCCAAGCCGCCTTCAACAAGCTCGATGAGCCGATGGCGCTGGGCTATTCCTCTGCTGGCACCATCGTCGAACTTGGCGAAAATATGGACGGTTTCCACGTCGGGCAGCGCGTTGCCTGTGCGGGTGGCGGATACGCATCTCACGCCGAGTATGCCGTTGTGCCGCGCAACCTGCTCACGCCCATCCCCGATCATCTTGATTTCGAGAGCGCAGCCTTCGCCACCCTCGGCGCCATTGCCCTGCACGGATTTCGTCTCGCGGAACCCAAACTGGGTGAAACCGTCGCTGTTATTGGTGTGGGATTATTGGGATTAATTACTCTCCAACTCGCTGAAGCGGCAGGATGCCGTGCCATCGGCATCGACGTAGACCCCAAACGTGTGGAACTGGCCGAGTCGCTCGGACTTTCGGCTTGTTCCCGTGACCGAGCGGAGGATACCGTCCAGGCATTTACCGCTAATCGGGGCGCCGATTCAGTCGTCATCTGTGCGGATACGCCATCCAATGATCCGGTAACGTTAGCAGGCTCAATCGCGCGCGACCGCGCCCACGTCGTCGCCACGGGCGCAGTCGGTTTGGATTTCCCTCGAAAAATTTACTTCGAAAAAGAACTCGACTTTGTCAATTCCCGCTCCTATGGCCCCGGCCGCTACGATTCGCTCTACGAAGAGGGCGGCGTGGACTATCCCATCGGCTATATCCGCTGGACGGAAGGGCGCAATCTCGAAGCTGTGGTTGAGCTGCTGGCAAATGGAAAGCTGAAAGTTGAAAGCTTGATCACACACCGTTTCCCGATCGCGGATGCGGCTGAAGCGTATGATGTGATCACGGGCAAGCAGGAAGAGCCGTTTATTGGCGTGCTGCTGACGTATCAGGAAACAGGTAATCAGGAATCAGGCATTAGGGTTGAATTCCCGAAGGTCACTTCTCGCTCATCACTCGTCAAACTTGGCGTGATTGGAGCGGGCTTATACGCCAACGCCACCCTTTTGCCCGTTTTGAAGAATACCGATATGGAACTGGTCGGCATCGCCTCGGCGGGCGGATTGAAAGCCCAGCACTCGGCAAAGAAATTTGGTTTCAGATACGCAACTTCGAGCGCGGATGAGATCAATAATGATGAAAATATAAATACCGTAGCGATCTTAACGCGCCACGATCTGCATTCAGAATTGGTGATCAAAGCACTGGAAGCCGGTAAACACGTTTTCGTCGAAAAACCGCTTGCTGTGAATGCCGAGCAACTGGAGAAAGTTGAAACGGCTCTCACTAATCACTCTTCACTCGTCACCGTCGGTTTCAACCGAAGATTTGCACCTTTGGCACAAGAACTTGCATCTTTTTACGCCGACCGCGTCGAACCCATTCACGTTCACTACCGCGTTAATGCAGGCTATATCCCGCTCAAGCATTGGGCGCACGACCCCGAACAGGGTGGCGGACGCATCATCGGCGAAGGCTGTCACTTCATTGATTTTGTGACCTTCCTCGTTGGCGAAGCGCCTGTCAGCGTGAGCGCGTACGCCCTGCCCGATAACGGCAAATACCGCGAAGACAACGTCTCCATGACCTTCACCTTCCCCGATGGCTCGATCGGCGTCGTGGACTACCTCGCCAATGGCGATAAATCCGTGCCGAAAGAACGCGTCGAAGTCTTTGGCGGTGGCAAAGTCGCCACGTTGAACGACTACCGCTCTCTCGAAATGGTACACAACGGTAAGCGTAAAACGATCAAAAACCGTCTTGGCCAAGACAAAGGCTGGAAGGATGAAATGCTTGCTTTAGAGAATGGTGCCAAAACAGGCGAGCCGCCGATTTCTTATGAGCATCTTATCGGTGTGACCAAAGCGAGCTTTGCGGCAGTTGAGTCGTTGCGTAAGAGTGGTGAGAAGGTGAAGATATAATTCTTAAGTGCTATGGTTTCTCTGTTGTTTTTCCAATTTCCAGTAGCTTTAGCAGGTATTTGATAGCGTTTAAAATCAGTGGTATGCAATCAATAGTTGCCATTGTAGATGTTATATCTAACGCGTTGAGTTCTCTTCCCGACAGGATAGCATTAGATACCTTCTTGGCGTTCTTATGTGCAAGGCCATTTCTGAGATTATTTAGCTTTTTTGCAAATTTCAAATCGTCTTTGGTTAATAGGTCAAGATCAACCAACACTTTGACTGCGTCAGGTAATGTGTACCGCTCGATACGATTATGAATGTTTTTATATCGTTCGTCTGATGCGATTTGTCGAGTTGCCACTGCAATAGTAAATAGTTCAAGGACGGAATGTATTTCAGTAATAGCCGCCCCATTTAGGTTAGTTGCATATAGAAAAATTGTGCTTGGAAAGAGAATCCACATGAGGGTTTGTGCTGTGTTACGGGCATCTTTGTTGTTGTGGTGGAAGGCTTCATCAAATGCGTTAACAAATTTTTGTAAACGTTCCTTTATTTGAGGAAAACCATTTTCAAAAATGTCTGTAGTTGCTCTAATAGTTTCTTCTAGAAAGAAGTTATCATTATTCTTTGTTTGATTGTTGCTCATAGTAATTTATTAGTTCGATAGCCACTCAATAGATTTTGTTTGACACTGAAGTCTGAGATGCTGGTGCTGTTGATTTTATCATTTCACCCTCTGAACAGGTTCTTGATTCTTGAGTTTATTGCATAAAGCATGTTCGTTCTATATACCTTAGGATTTTATGGACTACATCCAAACTCTACGCCAACATCTCGGCTCTGCGCCCATTCTTATGGTCGGCGCGACGGTTTTTGCTCTCGATGAGCAAAACCGCCTGTTGATGCTAATGCGTACCGATAATAAGATGTGGGGCGTTCCCGGTGGTGCAGTCGAGTTGGGCGAAAAAGTTGAAGATGCCGCCCGCCGCGAAATTCGCGAAGAGACTGGTTTCGAAATCGATGAGATGTCTCTTTTCGGTGTCTTCTCTGGAGATGAACTCTATTATAAATATCCCAATGGCGATGAAACCCATAACATTTCCATTGTCTACCTAACGCGCGATCTGCGTGGTGAAATGAAAATCAATCCTGAAGAGCATAGCGGCTATGAATATTTTCCGCTCAATGCCCTGCCCGAAAATATCAGCCCGCCACTGATGCCATCTATCCGTCAATTGGTTGAGATTTATGGATAGTGGGAGTTTTTTTTGAAAGGTTATAATCAGTTTTACCTTACCTGAGTGGATAATTTCAGAACGGTTCTCAACAACACATTTGCCCCCGCTATCAATTCGTCTGCTGAAGTGTACTCTGCCGGGTTATGGCTGAGCCCATCTTTGCTGGGGATAAAGATCATGCCTGTCGGGCAGTATCTTGCCAAAACAAGGGCGTCATGAACCGCGCCGGAGATCATCGAGCGGTGGGGAATATCCAATTCCTGTGCAGATTCTGTGATGGCTGAAACAATATCCGGATGACAACTTTCAGGCTGAACTCGAGAGAGAAGGCGTGTTTCAATCTGAACATCATCCAGTTGAGCGCGGTCTTTCAGGAATTTATGCAAACGCTCCTCAGCTTCTTTCAAAGTTGCTCCATCCGCATTACGCAGATCAATACTAAGCACGGCTTTTTCGGGGATGACGTTGATCGCATTTGGTGAGAAGGAGATCGCGCCACAGGTTGCACGCTGATTTTCGCCCAGCGCATTGGCAGTTTCCCGCAGATGAGTGATGACGTGTGCCGCAGTCAGCCCTGCATCACGGCGCATATAGGTGGGGGTTGTTCCCGCATGGTTGGCTTCACCCTGAATTGTGACTTCATACCAGGCGATCCCCGTGATCGCTTCAACTACGCCGATAGGCACCTTCTCCCGATCAAGAACGGGGCCCTGCTCAATATGCAACTCCACAAAAGCATGTGGGCGAATGCTCCCGCAGCGAAATTTACCTGTATAGCCGATGCGTTTGAGTTCTTCACCAAAAAGAGTGCCATCCGTGCCTTTGGAAGAATAAGCTTCATCTGGTGAGAGAAAATTACAAAAAGCGCGGCTACCGATCAAGTCATTTTGGTAGCGTACGCCCTCCTCGTTCGTAAAAGAAACCACTGCCACGGGGCGTTCAGTTTGAATACTATATTCGTTCAGCGTTGCGATGACTTCCAGCCCCGCGATAACGCCGGTTGCACCGTCAAAACGTCCACCGGTCGGGACCGTGTCAATATGCGAGCCGACCACGACCGGGTCCAGGTCGGCTTTTCCGGGGCGAATACCGATCAGGTTGCCGACTTGATCCACATGGGTATCCAGATCTAATGCCTTCATCCATTGAATTACTTGATCTCGGGCAGCCTTATCTTCATCTGTCAATGCCAGTCGACAAACCCCACCATCGGAACGTGCGCCGATCTCGGCCAGGTCATTTAGCCTTTTTATAAAACGAGCCTTGTTTATTTTAGGTTGCTTTGTCTGCATGATCTAAATTATACTCTTGCAAGTAATCACCCTCTATATTTCCGCTAGCCGAGAAAAAAACTTTTTGGTGACCCATATGATTCAAAAACGTATCGGTGCCTTGACCATCGGTCAAAGCCCTCGCTCGGACTTGATCGCCCCTTTGGCATCATTACTGCCTCCCGATTGCGAGATCGTACAAGCCGGTGCCTTGGATGGCCTCACGCAAGATGACTTGCCGAGTGAAACCAGCGGGCCTTATCCACTCGTAACGCGGATGAAAAATGGCGCTGCTGTGATGATCGATGAAAGCTTTCTCATCCTCAGATTACAAAAAGCCTTGAATTCTCTGGAAGACAGTGGTGTTATAGCGACGCTGCTACTCTGCGCAGGGACTTTTGCAGAATTACAGGGCATTCGACCGCTTTATAAACCCTTCAAAACCGCTTGCGATCTGCTGGATACGCTTAATTTTCGCTCGATCGGATTGATCACACCGGTTGAAGAACAAGAGAAACCAATTCGAGAGCGTTGGGAAACTTTGGGCTGGGAAACGGTGGTCTGGACTGACGACCTGGGAGTACAAGATCAGGCATTCCAACAACGTCTCAATGACCACATTCAAACCAATAAACTCGATTGCATTGTGCTGGACTATGTCGGACATCCTGTAGAGCAGGTTGCCCAGTTGCAAAAAACGGTTGATTTACCCGTTATAGACTTGGGCTATCTCACGATGGTCACCTTGGCGAGCACTTTATAGGCAGCAACTGAATTCCTTAAATATATAACTTCAGCGCCGGTTGAGTAGCGGAAGCACAGCCTTATCGTGCTGTAGCGTATCGAAACCAGAGCGACATTATGTGAAAAGCTTTTTTTAGTAGTACGCTTTGGTTTCGATACGGATGACGGTAGAACTGTCATCCTACTCAACCTGCGCTGTAATTTGAACATACAACATCACCTCGGAGAAAGATAAATGAAAACCATATTGATAAAAGGCGGTACCGTCGTTGTCGGTCAAAATGTTTCTCAGCAGGATCTGCTCATCAAAGGAGAGAAGATCGTCGCTCTAGGGGATTTGTCCGATTTGAGCGTTGATGAAATCGTCAATGCAGAAGGTCTGCTGGTTTTACCCGGCGGCGTTGATACGCACGTCCATTTCAATGATGTTTTTATGAATACGATCAGTGTCCACGATTATTACACGGGCACTCTCGCAGCCGCTTTCGGCGGAACAACCACTGTAGTGGATTTTTCTAATCAAGCCCCGGGTGCAACACTGATGAGCACCTTAGATGCCAAACACGCTGAATCTGCCGGAAAAGCATTGATCGATTGGGGTGTACACCCCGTCATCACGCAACCCACAGATGAAACACTGGACGAAATTAAAGATGTTGTTGCAGCTGGCGCACCGACGATCAAATGTTATATGACCTATCGAGAAGAAGGTCTGATGATCGAAGAGCCTGACCTTCGCCGAATATTAGCCGGATTACGCGATGTTGACGGAATGCTGCTCCTCCACGCTGAAGATAATGACCTTGCCGAAGCCGGCATCGCCCATTGCTTGGAAAACGGACTTACAGACACCTTCTATCATGCCGAAAGCAAGCCTCAGGCTGTGGAAAGCAAAGCAATTGAAAATGCCATCCAAATGGTACGTGACGTTGGCGGGAATCTCTTCATTGTCCATCTGGCAACGGCCGATGGCTTAAAGATGGTAACCGCGGCCAGAAGTGAAGGGCTCAATGTCATCGCAGAAACCTGCACACATTACCTGATCTTCACGGATGAAATGCTTCGCAAAGAAGATGGCCTCAAGTGGGTCTGCTCGCCCCCTTTACGCGATGAAGCCACGCAAGATAAGTTGTGGGAAGGTATACGTGATGGACGCTTGGTACAGGTCACCTCAGATGATGCGGCCTATTCTTGGGAGGCGACCCTCTACGGCAAAGATCGCTTCGACCTTTGCCCAAATGGGATGCCCGGTGTCGAACCACGCTTTAGCTTGCTCTACTCCGAGGGAGTGGGGAAGGGACGTATCTCTCTGCCTCGCTTTGTGGATTTGGTGGCCACCAACCCGGCGAAAACCTTCGGTATGTTCCCCCAAAAAGGGACGCTCTTGCCCGGTGCCGATGCTGATATTGTGCTCCTCGATCCGCTTGCCAAGTGGACGATGGGTCAGGCCAACTCCCACTCATGTAACGATTGGCACGCCTATGAAGGTTTTGAAATAACGGGCAAGATCCAAAAGGTCTTTTCACGCGGAGAGTTGATTGTTGACGGCGATACATGCCTGGCAGAGAAAGGCCGTGGCCGTTATGTCCACCGCCGCTTATCTTTGTGAGAGCCTGAAATGACTGATACTGCCCAGATTCCGCTCTACTCAGGCGCAAACCCCGCTCAAGTTGCCGCTGATATTGCCAAGTTAGTGGACTTTCAATCCGAAGGTGTCCCGCTGGATGAACTTCAGGCATTATTGTCGGAATACTTACTGCCACACCTGATGCGCTACGATCAGCCCGGATTTCAATCCATGTTCAACGCCTTCCCACCTCCTGAAGGAGAGCTGGGAGGACAGATAGCCCTGCGCTATAACCAGGGTGTCACCAATTGGCAGGTTTCGCCTGGCGGCGCAGTTTTGGAAGAATTATGCACTCAGGCACTCTGTAAATTATTTGACTTGGGCTCGCAGGCAGATGCTACCTTCATGTATTCGGGAACTTACGCAAACCAGCAGGCGCTCTATATGGCGCTCCATAAGCACGCCGAGCGTAAAGGCTTCGATCTGGCTCAAAAAGGGATCGCCGGCTTCGAAGACCCTTCCCGGCTTGCGATTCTGGTTTCTCAGCAATCCCACTTTTCGCTGAAACACGCCGTACGTATTCTGGGATTGGGAGAAGAGTGCCTCGTCCCCTTGCCGTTGGATGCAAACTGGCGTATTGACCCGGATGCCTTGCGAAAAACGATACAAGACTTGCAAGAAACCCGCGATATCTTTTGCATGGTCGCCACATCCGGCACAACATCAACAGGAGCCATCGACCCAATGGACACGATGGCAGATCTATGTGCCGAAACCAACGCTTGGTTGCACGTTGATGGGGCTTACGGATTCGCCTATAAGCTGGTACCGGAATGGGAAGCCCGCTTTGTGGGCATCGACAGGGCAGATTCCGTTGTTTGGGACCCCCACAAACAACTCGGCGCGCCGATTCCTAACTCAGTGCTCTTTGTAAAAGATAAGTCCGAATTCCACCGTATGGCCTTGCACAGCAGCTATTTCAATCGCGCTGAAGATGTGGAGCCCAACCCGGGTATAAAATCTCCCCCATCCACACGGCCGATGTCAGCCTTGCCCTTGGTCACGATCCTGCGTGGGCAGGGTATCGAACAGGTTATCGAAGACTTACGCTCCCCTCTGGTTGCTATCAAAAAGCTTGCCGAATCTCTGGGTGCAGAACCAGACGTGGAAGTACTGCATCAGCCAGATTTGGGCATTCTCTGCTTTCGCATGAGACCGGCAGGAGTTCCTGAGCAGAAACTGGATACCCTGCAGAATAACCTTTACCAGCAAGTCATGTCTTCCGGGCGACGCTCCATTTCCATCACACAACTGGATGGAATGACAGTATTACGCCTCGTTATTGTTTCCCCAAACACAAAGTACGAAGACTTGTGGAAAACAATTGAAAACTTAGGAAAGCTCGTGTCCGAGATAAAGCGCTAATTTTTTCTCATGTCAAAACTCAAACGCCTTTTCAAAATTCTCACCCAACTCGGCTTCACCCAGGTCGGGCTTTTTGCGTTATACAAACTTGGTTTGAAAACAGGCTACTACAAGCGCAGCCGAAATCCCCAATTCCCAACACCCACTTTCCACTCTCTGTTTGACCTTCCAGCGCGCAGTGACATTCTTTCTCTCTTAGGGGAAGATGGACTGGGGCATCTCCTTTCCGAAGCTGATCTCATCGTGGATGGACACTTCCGTATCTTCGGCGGGGCATTGACCGAGATCGCCCTTGACCCGGGTTTGTCGCTTGCTCATTGGGCTGAATACGAGACCCAACCATCTCTTCTCTCAGCCTTCAACATTCCACATAACGACATCAAATACCTCTGGGAGGCGACCCGCTTCGGTTGGGCGTTCACCCTCGGGCGGGCCTACCACGTCACCGGCGATGAGAGATATGCCAAAGCCTTCTGGAATTATTTCGAGATCTTCAACAGAGCTAACCCGCCTAATATGGGGCCTCACTGGATGAACGGGCAGGAAGTTGCCATCCGCCTGATGGCCTTTGTCTGGGCGGCGCAGGTCTTTGAGGATTCAGGTACTTCAACGAGACAGCGAAAGGAACAATTAACACAAGCCATTGCCCGTCATGCCTCACGTATTGTGCCCACCCTGCTCTATGCTCGCTCCCAAAACAACAATCACCTCACCAGCGAAGCTGCCGCGCTCTACACAGCCGCGCTTGCTATCCCCGATCATCCTGATGCTATCAAATGGCGCAAGCTCGGCATCAAATGGCTGAATTGGAGCTTTGAAAATCAGATCGACGAAAAAGGGGAGTATATCCAGCACAGCGTGACTTATCATCGTCTCGTGCTTCAATTAGCTCTGTGGGTAAATACTTTAAACACAAAGGACACGAAGAATCACAAAGAAAAAGCAAAGCTTGGAGACCCTTTGCGGCCTTCGTGTTTAAAGAAAATTGCCAATGCCACACGCTGGCTCGCGGAATTGACCGATCCCATCTCCGGGAACGCTGTCACCCTCGGCGCAAATGATGGCGCATACATCTTTCCACTTGCTAACGGAAATTTCCGCGACTTTCGCCCCGTCGTCAATGCAGCATCGCAAACCTTCCTCGCTGAAAAGCCTTTTGGAGCGGGGGCATGGGACGAAATGGGGCTTTGGTTTAACGTTCAAACATTAGAACGTTCAAACGTTAGAACGCTCAACCTTCAACCTGTAACCTTAAAACCTTCACCACAAACCTGGGCACACCTCCGCACCGCCGACGGAAATCTCCGTCTCGCACACGCCGACCAACTCCATCTCGACCTTTGGTGGCAGGGAGAAAACATCGTCCTCGACCCGGGTACCTATCTCTACAACGCCGAAGCCCCGTGGGATAACCCTCTTGCCGCAACAGAATTTCACAACACTGTCGCGGTGAATGAACAAGACCAAATGACTCGCACCAGCCGCTTCATGTATTTGGATTGGTCGCGTGGTCGGGTGGTCGAAAAGTCAGATAGTCGGCTCGTTGTGGAGCATGGTGGGTATCGCAAACAGGGTATTACACATCGTCGTTCAGTCTCTTTTGCAGAAAACACTTGGCGTATTGAAGATGATTTGGTTGCGCATAGCCAGGAAAGTGCCCGCAAATATAGACTGCATTGGCTTTTGATAGATGGAAAATGGAGAGTAGAGAGTAGAGATAAGAGAGTGGAGATAAGATTGCAAACCCAACAAGGTCTTATCAACATCACCCTTTACTCCTCACTCCTCACTCATCACTCATCACATTTTACCCTCGCTCGCGCAGGCCAACTCCTCCACGGCAACACCGATGTCCCACCCACCCGCGGCTGGTACTCGCCAACCTATGGTGTTAAAATCCCTGCTCTTTCGCTCGCTCTCGAAATTACCGCGCAAAATGCAGTACAATTCACGACCGAATTCAACCTACAACCGTAAGGGCGACCCTTTGTGATTAAAGCCGAAAATTACTCACTAAGAGAATATATCTTTCCATCAATTTTGACATTTGAAGCATAGCGAGTCGCCCCTACGGATAAAATATGCACATACTCATCATCCACCAAGCCTTTGCAGCTCTCAACGAACCGGGCGGAACCCGCCATCACGAACTTGCGCGTCACCTTGTCCAGCGCGGACATCGCGTTACGATCATTGCTAGTCCCGTCAGCTATATTACAGGAGCGAGCACTTCGGCTGCGTTAGAACAGATCGAAGAAGGTATTAGCATTAAACGCGCTTACGTTTATCAGGCGCATCACAAATCTTTTGTGCATCGTCTTTTTGCTTTTGTCTCATTTATGGCATCATCTTTTTTTATTGGATTAAAAGTCAAAAATGTGGATTTGATCTGGGGGACATCTCCGCCGATTTTTCAGGGGATCACTGCTTGGGCATTGTCCCGTTTAAAAGGAATTCCCTTTCTCTTTGAAGTACGTGACCTGTGGCCTGCTTTCGCTATTTCGGTTGGGGTGCTGAAGAGCGGCATCCTGATTTGGGCATCTGAGTGGCTCGAGCGTTTTCTTTATCGTGGTGCAGATCGGGTGATGGTTAACAGCCCCGGGTACGTTCAGCACGTTAAGGACTTGGGAGCGAAACGGGTTGAACTTGTCCCCAACGGGGCAGATGCCGAGATGTTCGATCCTGCCCGGCGAGGGGCAGATTTCCGGAAATCCCACTTACTAGAAGATAAGTTTGTAGCGCTGTATGCGGGGGCACATGGTTTCTCGAATGATCTTGGCGTTGTTTTGGATGCGGCTAAAAAGATAGAAGAGAGACCGATCCAGATCGTTTTGCTTGGCGATGGAAAAGAAAAGGCAAGTTTGCAGGCAAAAGCCAATAAAATGGGGTTGGAAAATGTGAGCTTTGTTGACTCGGTTCCTAAAAGTGAAATGGCAAATGCGCTTGCGGCCTCGGATGCTTGCCTTGCGATCTTAAAGCCGATCGAGTGGTATAAGGCGACTTACCCGAACAAGGTTTTTGATTATATGGCGGCCGGGAGACCGATTATTTTAGCAATAGACGGGGTGGTTCGTGAAGTTGTGGATGCGGCTGGTTGTGGGATTTTTGCAGAGCCGGGAAATGCCGATTCCCTGCAAGAAGCGATTTTGAGTTTAGCGCAAGATAGTGCGCGTAGCCGTGACATGGGTTTGGCTGGACGCGCTTACATAGAATTACATTTTGACCGCGCTATTTTGGCTGAAAAATTGACAGATCTTTTGGAAGAAATGGTGGGAGACCTATAGGTATTTCTCGCCTTTTGTTCGTGAGCGAATTTCTTCAGCGGGGAGACCGTAAGCTACGGTGTAGGGTGAAATTTTTTTATTAACCAAAGATGCCGCCCCAATAACACTGTGTTCCCCGATCTGGATGCCATGCAAGAGCGTTGCTCCGATACCGATCGCGCTGTGGTTACCTATTTTACAATCTCCGCCTACAGTAACACCCGGGGCAAGGCTGGAAAAATCGCCCATACTTGAATCGTGGTCAAGGATGGCGTTTGTATTGAGTATGCAAAAGCTGCCAATCGTAGAACCTGGATTAACAGAAACGCCTGCCATGATAATCGTCCCCTCACCGATCTTTACATCTCTGGCGATAAGCGTTTGGGGATGAATAGCAGTCGGGAAAGAAAGTTCAGGGTAGTTTTCTTTGATACGTTTTGCGGCCTTTGAGCGGATGAAATTATCACCAATAGCAATAACGATGCCCCTAACTGCATGTTCTTGCATGAGCTTTGGTAAATCTTCTTCTTTACCCAGAAGTGGATAGCCCAAGAGCAGTTCTTTTTCTGCGAAGTTCTGATCTATTACTCCGACCAGATTATATTTGCCTGCTTCTTCTACGATATCGACGATAACTTTGGCATGACCACCAGCGCCAAGGATGAGGATATTTTCCATGTTTTCTCCTTGTGCAAAAGTGTAGCATAGTTTTGGTAGCTCTTTTGCTATTTTTGCATTTTAGGGCAGGTATAATCCACCTATTAATTTATT
>CAZOOX010000068.1:0-19325 GCA_964581545.1 uncultured Anaerolineaceae bacterium | reverse complement strand
TTCACTCTGCTAAATCAATGATTTCTTCGCCCTAAGTGGCGAAGGTATTGTTACTTTGATATCATCATTCTTGAGTTTAATGACTTTGCATGAGAGGCTTTTCTTCAAGCTTCTCCTTGGAATTGCTCTTCAGTGAAATCAGAACTACACCGCTTACTATAAGAATTGCGCCGATTATTTGCCAGCCAGTCATCGCCTCTTTCATAACCAGATAAGCAAGGATTGCGGCGAAAGGTACCTCGCTTGTTGCTAAGATCGAAGCTACACTGGCTGGCAGCCTTTGCAAGCTTGCGAAGTAGAGCACATAGCCGCCAACACTGGTCAGAAGGACCAGACCGGCAAAGGGAAGTGCTACAGGGAATAAATCTGAAATTGATGATTGCGTTTGGAAAGGCAGCAAGCTGAGCGTGCCAAAGCCAAAAGCATAGGTCAGAATTGTCCAGGGGCTATAGTCTCCGGCGAGTTTTTTGCCAAAGATGCTGACCGAACCATAGGCAAGAGACGATGCCAAGGCGATTAACAAGCTGACAAATGTGATCTTTACACCTCCCAAGCCATCAACGTTGGCGATGAGCACAGTCCCCAGAATGGATAAAAAGATAACGGCAATCTTGAAACGGTTCAGAGATTCTTTCCAGAGCAGCCTCGCTATAATGGTCACAAAAACAGGGGCATTGCATTGGATCACGGTTGCAATAGCCATTCCATTCGTCATTACGGATGTATTCCATAGCACATGAAATAAGCCAATGCTGATGCCGCCCATCCCTATCAGCCAGGGCAGGTCACGTTTCATAACTCGCAATAAACTTGGGCGCAAGATAGCAATGCTGACCAACAAGAGCAGAAAGGTGCTCAACTCACGCCAAAATGCCAGATTGATGGAAGTCACGCTGCTTTCGGTCAGAATCTGCGTGATGAAAATTCCGCTGGTTGACCAGAAAGAAGAGGCGAAAATGACCAGGAAAACGCCCGTTAGTCGCTCTTTATTCATAGCCCTGATCTTCGCATAAGTCGGCTATTTGAGCGCTGTCCATTGCTTGTACCATGTCTTGGGGAGCGAGACCAAGCCCAACGTCCGGGCGTCCCGCACTGATGATGACTTGCTCAAGATCAAGCACATGTTGATCCACATAGCTGGGAATATCCTTTCGGCGAAATCCCAGAACGGAAACGGCACCAACCTGAAATCCGGTCACTCTTTGCACATCCCGTTGGGAAGCCATCTGGACTTTTTTATCCTTCAGCACGATGCCAACTTTTTTGAGACTGAGCCGCCGATCGCCGGGGATTACGACGAGGACAAATCCGCCTCGCCCTTGACCCGGGCTTGGGGAGCGTTGAACGAGCATCGCTTTAACGACCTGCGCTACCGGCACACCCAGATCGGCCGCCACGCCCTCGGCCGTAAATTCCTTGCCAGCCTGCTGACGTATCTCATAAGGGATTTTCTTGTCGTCGAGCGCCCGCATGGGCAATGTTTTGGAAATGCCTTTTTTCTTTTTTGCCATCTTAGTCTCCGCTTGGGGTCAGTCCCATCGCCCCAACATATTGCATATCAAAATCGGGGTTTTGGTCCAGGTCTATTTGCTCTGAATCTGCTGCGATTTTTTCGCCTCGTGCGAAACCTTCGTCCGAAAGGAAGATGGCGGCGCCAAAACCAGCGCCGTTTGCGGTGGTTTCTACCGCATCCAGGCTTACAGGCGGAATCATGCCCAGATTAAGGACGGCATTGATATCAACCTGTCCGCCAAATGAGCCTGTGAGAATGACCTGCTTCAGATCTTCGGACTTCAACCCCAGTTCATCCATAAGGATGTTGATGGATGCACGGATAGCGCCTTTTGCCTTTTGCAGCTCACGGATATCCATTTGGGTTAGGTAGAGATCGCCTTCTTCTATCAATTTGATACGTTTGATTCCGTCTTCGCCTACATCTATGCGCTGAGCAAAAGCATCAGGGGGATTTTTTGAAATTCTCCCGCTGGGGTCAATTACGCCCGCCTTTCTAAACTCGTGTATCAGGCTTAATAAACCTGAGCCTGTTAAACCGATCGGAGCAGCATCAGCGATGGTGTGCAAGTTGATCTCATCGGCTTCGATTTTTGCGCCCACGATAGCACCATCTATAGCGCGCGTGCCACAGGAAATATTTACCCCTTCAAAAGCCGGGCCGGCTGCTGTGGATGCGGTCAGGATGCGCTTGCCATCGGTGACCATCACCTCGCCATTTGTGCCCAGATCAACAGCGGCGATGGGATGGGGAGCTTCATCAAATCCGAAATATGCCAAGCAAGCCAGCGCGTCTGAGCCTACAAATCCGCCGATCACGGGCGGGAGCATAACCTCGACTTTCTCAGAGAAAATTCCGCTCATCAATGGGGCAGCGTCTTTAATAGAATCTTTGCTATGGGGCTGAAAAGGAATCACTGCTAGCGTATCTATGGGCAATTTTGCCAAAAGATGGTGCATGGCTACATTCCCCACGATCGTGACGCATTCTACTCGCTCCAGAACACGTTTTGAGAGTTTGAGCGAACCCACAGCCTGATTGATCGAAGCCAACGCCAGTCTGTGCAATCTATCGGCATTTTCAGGTTTATCGGCAACAAATAATCTTGAGATCACATCTGCGCCGTAAACTGTTTGTTGATTAAGACCCGCCGCACCTGCGCAGACTTCCCCGTTATCGAGCATGGTCAAGAATGCCGCAACCGTTGTCGTGCCAAAGTCAATTGCCAAACCCAAAGGAACGTCTTTCTCTTTTTTATAGCGTGAGCTGGCTTTGAAAATCTTGTTTGAGTAGACAATGATGGGGGACAAAACCACCTGAGTATCTCCCGCTATTCGAGCACGGCAAGCAAGGCGATTATTCAGCGCCAGCTCACCTGCAGAGAGATTCTCTTTTTCAACTTCATCAGGCGGGGCGATGCCTTTTTCTATCAGGACCTTGCATTTTCCGCAGGTGCCGCGTCCCGCACAGGGTTGCTCCAGTGGCAATTCTGTTTGAGCGATCACGTCTCCCAGCAAGCTGTCATTGGGGGCTTCAACAGTTTTTTCTTTTTCACCATAGATAATGGTTACAGAGGGCATAAATTTTCCTTTTACAGTAAATTTTCAAATTGGTTCAATCTTTAGATTGAACCAATTTTGGGTAGATAAAATTCACAGCGTCGGACTTGGCCGTCCCACTGCTGTAAAGGTCAGGTCTGTTCCCAGATATATGAGGGTATCCCAGCCCGCACCAATTTCAGCGTTCTGGTCTTCACGTTCGATCTGGACTTCAACTTGCTCTGCGCCAACTTGCAGCGCCTGCTCTTTGAGTCTTTTCTGCATGATTTCCTGAGCGTATTCGACAGCTTCTTCAAGGGCACGAAAATCGTGGATGCCATCGGGCAGATGCAACCTGAATATTTTATCGTCTATGGGACGAATGCGGACACGCAACTCTTGCACGACGCCACCGACCACGGCGCCGACGGCATTGGCAGCATGGGCATGCGGGGGAATAACAAGTTCGGTATGCAGATGCTCGGCAACCTTAGGAAAATAGGTCTTGACGGGCGCACCGACAGCGGCGATGGGGAGCTGAAGGGTGAACTGGCAACCCAGATCGGAGCCTGCAACCCTGCCCAATGCACGGTCGAGCAGCGCAGATGCCAAAGGTTCATCATCCCAACTGGATTTTTCCGTCTCATCGCCGAGTATTTTGCTGAGCAGTTCTTTCGATATCAGGTACGATGCTTCTTCGATAATTTGTTCGCAAAGTATATCGGGCGAAAGCCGCATTTGATCTGCCAGGAGTTTTGCACCCAACTGCGATGCTTTGGCATTCCAGCGGTCAAAATAGCCGAGAAAATGTAATGCGTCTGTAGGTGTAAAAGCGGAGCGCAGAATAAGCTGCTCTTTCTCCAGCTTTTCAATTTCACGTGTTATCCAGCTCCCTCTCGATGTTTTTTCTGTCAGATAGTGGAGGGATTGGGGTGTTGTAGAGAGATGCTCCCAAACTCTTGCATCCCTATCTGCCGGGAAAGGGGTATTTTCTTTCCGCAAAAAGACAAATTGCCCCGAAAGATAATTTTTCTTCTCAATATTAACCTGCCATTGCAGCTCATCCACAATTTTGGGAAACTGATTGGCAAGCAGACATAATGGGACAACACGGCGAGGCCCAATAAGCAAATGGCTTTCTTCACTCAAACGCACGTGGCTATCGCCGCCCAAACCCACCGTGTGCATATCCACAGCTTTGACCATAGTGCGCCATCCGCCAACCTGTGCCCCCTCTGGGTTAAGCCGTGGACGGCCATCTCGCAGTGCGCCAATATCGGTGGTTGTGCCGCCCATATCCACGACCCAGACATCCCCACGCCCTGCCAAATGCTGAGCGCCGACAGTGCTTGCCGCTGGCCCCGAAAGGATCGTTTCTATCGGGCGCTGCATAGCCCATTCCGCACGCACCAGCGAACCATCTCCCTTTACAACCATCAAGGGAGCGGTAATATTGCTCTCCTTTAGCGTAGAACTGACCGATGAGATCAGCCTTCGCAATAATGGGATCAATGCTGCGTTTAGCGCCGCTGTTGTTGCCCTGCGTACAGAATTTAACTTCGTGGTCAATTCATGCCCGCAGGTCACGGGAAGCCCCGTCAACTCTTCAATAATTTCCCGCACCCTCAATTCATGTGTCGGATTAAGAATGCTGAAATAGCCCGAGACAGCAAAAGCTTCCACCTTATCTTTCTGCGCTAAGACCGCTTCCCGCACAGCCTTTTCATCCAAAGGCGCAACTTCATCTCCAGAACCATTATGCCCGCCACGCAAATGGATGATATTTTGCGTCACAAACTCACGCTCAAAACCATATCTCTTGATCAGGTCGGTATCGTATCCGATCAGAAGCAGGCAAACGGGGCTGCCCTGCCCCTCCACAATCGCATTTGTCGCAAAAGTGGTTGAAAGCGCAATCAGGCTGATCTGCTCGGCAGAAAGATCGCTTTCCTCGAAAACCATCCCGATCGCCTTTCCAATCCCCACCGAAAGATCATGGCGCGTCGTCAACGATTTTGCGCTCGCCAAAACCTCCCCGCTGGCGTTATCCACGAGGGCTGCGTCTGTATAAGTGCCGCCTGTGTCTATGCCTAAAGCAATTGTCATTGTTGGATTTTTCCTGTTTTTTCTCTGGGATGAAAAGCCGAAGCACTCGTGACCTGAGCTTGGTTGCCGCTGGTCAACATTTTTTCGGCGTAAACATCTTCCTGCTTATACGTTCAATGAACTTGGTAGCCGTCTGATAATATTTGTGCGCTAATCCTGTAAAAAATTAGTCGTCAGCGAATTTTTTGGCATATAAAACCGCGTTATAAGGAGCTTTTCGGTTAGGGCAAACCTCGCGTGGGCAAAGTTGACAACTGGCAAAGCTGCTCTCATTCTCAAAAAGGACGCCAGAAACCGTCTTGTCAGGGAGCATCAACAAACTGTCCAGCAACTCAACCCCGATTGCGGCGCGCGTATCGGCCAGCATCCCAAAAAGCGGAATCTGCTCTCGCAGGGACCAATCCTCCAGCGAGCCAGGATTCATCGAGGCGGTCTCGCCTAAATCAAATTTCTCCACAAGATGCGCTTTAAGGGCATCCCTTGCAGAACGAAGCGCTGCTTCATTGATCGTATCCGCATAAAATTGGGCCAGCATATCGTCAATCGAGCGTTTCCACTCGTATAACTCACGACCACAGGTTGCAATATATACAAAACAGCGCCCCGTGTTCTCCAAATTCACACGCAAAATCCGACTGCTGAATACATACTCTCCAATGACAACTGTATCGTCGGTTTTGGCATCAATATAGCCAATACCGTACATCGCTTTGGGCTGTGCAATTTTCTGCGCCTCATCCAGCAATTGGATCAACTCCCTTTCACTGGACTTACCCGGACGTACGCGCAACTTCTTCGCCAGGTCATCAAAATCTGGATTAAAAGCAATCGTGTCAAGTATATAAGTTTCCACACAAAGTTCCTGTTGGTCTAAAATTTTGCCTGCCCTATGATAAGGGAAAGCATCACATCTACCTGTTAATAAGTCCTCCGACGATCACAAGAGATAGTCCAACGCTATATACGGCTATGAAAGGCTCATCAAAGAAAAGTATCAGGTAAATGGCAGAGAGAACGGGGGTGATAAAAGTAAATGGCGCTAAATATGAGGCTTCTGTTAATTTCAGCGCTTGAATCCAGAAGACATAAGAAAAACCGTTGACCAGAATGCCGTTCAGCAAGATAGGTAATATATCTTCTGATATTGGCTGAACAAATTCAGAAAAAACTAGCATGGAGAGAAAAGATGCAATGCTGGCAACAAAAAAATAAACCGCTACAACTCCGAAAGGCTCTCTTTCTATCTTTTTGCTAAGTACTGAAAAAAGAGCAAAACACGCTGAGCCAGCTCCGACAAGAGCAATAACCGAAGGGTTGTTAATGTGGACGTCTTGAAACTCTCCTTTTGTTAACACAAGAAGTACACCAACAAAACCAAGTATGACGGCTATAGCTTTCTTATAATTTAATCGTTCATCTAATATAAATATAGAGAAAAGAACAATTAGTATTGGCCATGTATACTGAATCACCAACACTTCCATGCCTGTAGCTTTAGAATATCCCAAATAAAGAAACAAATAATAGATATAGGTTCCAAGAAGACCGAGAAAAGAAAAGGTTGCCCATTCCTTTTTGGTATATGACCTGAAAACTTTAAAATTCCCGCTGACTGTCACAAAGATCATCATGACAACAAAAGATACTGCGCTAGACCAAAACAAAAATTGGTGGTTGTCTAAATTTTCTTGTCCCATTTTCGCCACAACTGGAATAAGCCCCCACAAAGCAACGCAAAGAAGAACGTATATTGTTCCTTTCAATTTACTACTCATAAATAGATCCAAACTTTTTTACCTTTGGGGAAAAACTACGTTGTTTTGCAAAAAACAAAGTCTCCGCTATTTCAAGATTTTAGCCACCCGATCATAAAAGTCTCGCACATGGCTTTGCATGATCTCCTCAGCCTTATCAACATCCCCTTTTTTGATAGCCTCCACCAATTCAAGGTGCTCTCCTACGGCGGCGGGCAAAAACTCAAGCTGTGGCAATGCCAAATACCATAAACGCTGAGACAGGCCGAAAAAATGATCCAAAGTCTGGCTCAAATACTTATTTCGTGCGGCTTTGGCAATAGCTTGATGAAATTTATGATCCAGATCCAATAATTTCGAATGTTCTTCAGGCGAAATATTAGCTTGCTCCTGGCACAGAGCATTTAACACAACCAGATCATCTGGCGTTGCTCGTTGAGCTGCCTGTCGAGCAGCAAATGATTCTGACAATATTCGAACTTCGCTGATCTGTTCCAAGTCAGTGAGATTGACATCGGTGATATATATTCCTTGAGCAGAAAGATTGATCAATTGGTCGCGAGCGAGCATCTTGATCGCCTCACGGACTGGCACCAGCCCTAGCTCCAACTCTTCAGCCAGAAGCTGTTCATTTACAGGCGCGCCGGGAGCCAGGTTCAGCGTAACGATTTTCTCATGGAGCAATTCATAAGCACGTTGGGTATCGACTGATATTAGTTCCATAATTTCTCCTACTAAAAGCTCTAAACACAAAGGGAGAGTGCTATAACTTTTGCTTTTTGCCTACCAAGACTTCTCTAGAACGTCTCTGCGAGGAACATGCTTTTGCGACGTACCACAAGGGCACTTTGGCAGTCTCCATCACTGTTTGGGAGATTGCTTCGGCGATAAAGCTACCTCGCAAAGACGTACCTGAGTAGTTATGCCTTAGAGAGCCTTTGTGTTCGTCGTGTTTAAACTACTTCATCAATCGTGGATTACCGATAGCCTTAGCCTGAATGCGATAGGTATCCAAACCATCAGATATTTCTTCCGTTGTTACCTGTGGATTATCTGCACCGGAACGCAGGGCGGCATTTAGGGCACGATCATGTGTTTGAGTACGAGCATGATCTATGGCTTCGTCCAAATCTTCGAATTCCAGTCTGCCATCACTGGCTTGGACATAATATCCAATTACGTCCAACCCCGCCTTTGAGAGATGCGGATAGATCAAGACCTCTTCTTCAACCATCACACTGCCGGCGATCGCACCGACTGCGTTGGCAGCATGATAATGCTCCGGCAAGATCAAATCGGTATGCAATTTATCGGCCACATCTTTCAGGAAGATATCCGCGGGCGCGCCAATGCCAATGAGAGGTTGCTTCAAGCGGATCGTCGTCTCAAACTGAGGGTGTGCTGGATTAATACTATTATTGAAAAACCACTGCGCAAAGCTATTTGATAACAATTCTTTTGGCTGATGCTTGGGATCGTTCAGGAAAACCAATATCGACCGAATAATTATTTCTGTAGACAAGGACCAGATAAACGCCGTGATCCCTGCCTTCTCCCACGAAAGATAGTTGCTAATAATATCCAGCCCATATATTGCTGCCTGTGTATTCCAAGGGGTATGTCGCCCATCAATATGGAGTAGATCTGTGGGGGTAAACCCCGCCAACCCAATAATTTCCTGTCGTAGAAGTTCATCAACGTTGAGTTGATTTTTATGCAATAACCCCAGCTCTTTTACCAGCTCGGGAACAGGTTTTGGGCCCTCACGAAGGATTTTGATCAAATTCTTTTCACGGGAGCTTTTCAGTATATTTTGCGTATCCGGCTCTCGTGCTAAAAACCAGTGCTCCAGCCAATCTGGCGAAGCTGCGGGAAATGATCCATGTGCAAGCGGCTTGAGGCGAGTTTCTACTTGTGGGTACTTCTGTGCCAGATAAGAGAGCGGTACCACTCTTGCTGGCCCTATGACGACATTATTTTCCCTATCCAGCGCAATATGACTATCACCACCCAGACCAATGGAGAGTAATTTTGCCGCTTTGACGGCTGTTTTATAGTCAGATACCGTTGCGCCTTCTTCACTGATATCCACTTCTCCATTTTGGATCAATGCAAAATCGGTGGTTGTGCCCCCAACGTCAACGATCAGTGCATCATCCTGATGGGAGAGAAATCTGCCGCCAATGGCACTCGCGGCAGGCCCCGAATGGATCGTCTCCACCGGAGAACGCGCCGCAAATTCATCACTCATCAATGTCCCATCGCCGCGTACAACCATCAGGGGAGCGTCAATCCCGCGTTCTTCCATTGAGTGGCGTACCGCGATAATAAAATCCTGCAATATGCCGATCAAGGAAGCATTAAGCGCCGCGGTTGTGGCACGTTCCACTGAACCAAGTTTTGTCGAAAGCTGATGTCCCAGCACAATCGGTAGATCGCAGATTTGAGAGATCGCGTTATAGGCTCGTGTTTCATGCTCCGGATTCAATGGGCTGAAGTAACTGGAAACAGCAATTGCATCTACCTGACTTTTTATCTCGGTGGTTTTTTCTAAAATAGCAGGGAGATCCAGCTCATTCTTTTCTTGTCCAAAAAGGTCATGACCGCCTGTGAAATAGAAAAAATGTGGGGTGGCAAAAGCACCTTCCATTTTGAAGGAAGCGACTAATTCAGGATCATAGCCAATTAAAAAAAGTGCAACTCTCTTTCCCTTGCCCTCAGCAATCGCATTTGTTGCCAGTGTTGTAGAGACCGATACCATTTGAATTTCTTCGGGATTTTGAATATCGATCGCTTTGATGACATTTTTAATCCCGACAGAAAAATCTTGCTTGGTGGTCAGGCTTTTATGGGATGCCAGGACCTTGCGCTCGCTATATTCCAGCAAGACACCATCTGTGTAGGTTCCGCCTGTGTCAATGCCCAGGACAAGGGCTTTTTGTGCAGAATTGTTGGGTTTCTTTTGCTTTGTTGCCACGAAATACCTCTAAGTAGACTACGGAAAGTTCTTTAAAAACTTGTGACAGCGCACCCTCTAGGGGTAAAGCAACTTTCCCCTAAACAGGCGGTTACCACAGAGATGTTGTTTTTTAGATACTTTCCGACAACCACTTAATAGAGAAAGTATTTAAATATTTAGAAAAATTCTACAGCTCCTGAGCCCTTCGATTTCACTCAGGACAAGCTGCAGTCGAAGGGTGATTCGTATGAATGCCGCTCTTCGACTACACATCTTTCTGTGAGCTTGTCCTGAGCTGTGTCGAAGGGTTCGATGCTCCGCTCAGAGACTGTATGCCAAGCTCTAAATCTTTTGTCCATAAGAAAGCATAAATGCTTTTTTTATAATTTCAACGTAAAAGATCATTTTTGCAAAAAGCATGAAGCGTAAAACGCATCTATACGCTTCACGCTCCATATGGGTTGTGTAAAAGCGTGCAGGGTGAGTTTGATCACACCCTGCACGCTTTACTTTCTAGCCAAACATATTGTAGTCTAGCTCTTCGTCTTTATGTCTCTCGTCTGCGAGTTCACAAACGCGACGCAATTCTTTGTACATCTTTTCATCCAGAAGGGGTTCTTCTTCCTTGTCCAGGATTTCGATAACGCGTTCGTGCGTGCGCTGACGGAAGGTTTTGCTATCGCTAGCGTTCCAATTTTCCCAGTTCTGGCGGTCGATCAGGTCTGGTTTCCAGATCTCTGTTTTGAAGCGATCATAGGTATGGTCATGGTCAAGATAATGGCCACCAGGACCTACCTCATCCATAACTTTCAGGGCCTTGGTCTCATCATTTACGGGGATACCGCGCATGATGCGCTTGACCATGTCGATGATCTCATTGGATGCGACCATCATCGCGGGAGAGCTGGTCAGCCCTTGCTCGAGATAGCCCACATCATGGATCATATTGCCGCCGACAAGTGCCGCGGTAGCAATATTCATCGTCGCTTCCATGGCGGCTTGTTCATCGAACATCTTCGAGTCAGAACAGCCGGCAGTCTCATACATGGGGACACCCAGCCATTTCGTGATCTGCGTATATGCCGCGCTCAACAATGCCATTTCGGGCGAACCGTAGCAGTAGATGGTTGTCCGCATATCCATATTGGACATCAGTCCGCCAATGATCATCGGCGCGCCGGGCTTGCGGGCTTGGCTCAAGAAGATGCCAAAGAGGCTCTCTGTGAGGGCTTGTACAGCCGTCCCAGCTAACGTTGTAGGAGCCGTTGCCCCCGCCAGCGGGCAGGGCGTGTATACAAAAGGAATCTCGTTATCTGTAGCAAAGATGATCTTTTGTACAACTTCTTCTGAGTGGCTCAAGGGAGATACAGGCTCAATATAGAGCGAGAAGAGTGGTCCCTTTCTCCATTCGTCTTTACCACCCACGCGAATATAAGCCATTTCGAGTTGATCTTTTAGGCCGTCAATATCTACGGCCGTGATATTGATCGGCTTGGTGGTGCCTTCGAGCATAGCCAGATATTGCCAGCGGTCATAAGTGCCCACAGCCCTGTCTTGAACAATGCCCAATGACATATGAAAATCAAGATTTGGCAGGGCTTGCGCGAGGCGGGCAAAGTTTTTCACATCGTTATAGGTTGCACGCCGTCGTTCCTGAGTATAGGGATCAATGGTGAAAGGCGTATCGGAACCTGCACCATAATAGAAGGCATTTTTATAGAGTTCCATCTTATATTTGCGATCAGGGCCTCTAACAACAACTTTGCGGGGCAGGGTGGCCAATGCTTTATCGATCAACCATGGCGGTATCTTCACCAGCGCGCTGTCGTCTTTTCTGTCTTCCACAATTGCACCTGCGGCATGGGCAAGGTCTATGCCCTCCGCATCATAAACACGTACACCGGTTTCGTAGAGTACGGTCAGTGCAGAAAAGTAAATCTGTTCGATTTCTTCTTCAGTGAGAACTTCAAAAGAAGGCGTTGCATTTACTTGATAATTCGTTTTTCTTCTTTGCATGATTATTCTCCTGCTATTGGATGAAAAACCGAAACGCGCGTGACCCTTGGCTTGGTTGCCCTTAACGGACATTTTTCTGGCGTACGCTTTAGCGGTATCCCGTTCTTGCCGAGAATTAGCTTTGGTACGGTACCAAGCCCAAATCACGTATGTCGCGGATCATCTCATAAACATATCCAGAGTTGTTTCTCCACCGGGCGGGACGACCACAAACTCATCATCCTTTTTATCCAAAGCCATCGCAACTTCGATCAGGCGGCGAATATAAATATCTGAGCCGAGTATTTCTTCGTAGCGAAAATCCCAGCGTTTGCAGTATTCGGCAATTTCTTCCGCTTGAGGGCGATATTTCTCGATGTCTTGCGCATTGTGGGCTACCAATACGAGGCGTTCATAATTCTCGTATTGCTGATCCATGATCCAGCTTGCATCTTTTTCGCCGTATTTTTCTACGTATTCTTCATACTCGGCGAGAGGGTTGCTGCCGGATTCGAGCCAGCCTTTGGTTAGGTAATAAGAGCCGGGTGTGGCATAGAATTCTTCGATGTATTTTTTATATGAGCCGAGCAAGATGGCGATACAATCATCCGTGCGAGGGATGACGAGCGTATGTTGCCCGGATTTGATGCCCTTGAGCCCATTGCCGCACATGCCATAAGCCAACAATACCAAGCTAGGCGTTTCGATGCTGTTAATTGCATCTTGCACAGCCCAGGTCAGCTTGTCGGGGACGCGATGCAAACCATAATCCAAAAAGGTGATTTGCTCTGCCATATCTTCAGGCATGAGCTTTTGGAGCAAGCTCTGAAAGACCTGGCATGCGATGACGACTATGGGAAGCCCGTTTGATGAAGTCAAAATTTCACCTTACCGCTTTATGCAGCACCTACGAGTTCTTTGGCAAGTTCGGCGCCCGAGGGGGCATTGGAGCCATAGCCGTCGGAGCCAATTGTGTCGGAAAACTCCTTGTCAACAGGTGCGCCACCGACCATTATTTTGACCTGATCGCGCAGGCCGGCTTCTTCGAGGGCTTTGATGGTGTGTCCCATGGCTCGCATGGTGGTCGTGAGCATGGCAGACATGCCGACAATGGCAGGTTGATGCTCTTTGATGGCTTCGATGAATGTTTCCGGTTCTACGTTGAAGCCGAGGTTGACGATCTCAAACCCGGCGCCTTCGCACATCATGCTGACGAGATTTTTGCCAATGTCATGGAGATCGCCTTTGACGGTTCCCATAACGATCTTGCCGAGGAGTTCGGCGCCGCTTTCGATCAAAAGGGGGCGCAGAATTTCCATGCCCGCTGCCATAGAATCAGCAGACATCAATACTTCGGGGACAAACATATCGCCACGTTTGAAGCGGACACCAACTTCATCCATGCCTACGATGAGTCCGTTATCAAGCAACTCTTTTGGAGATAATCCTTTTTTCAATCCGCGATTTACCAGTTTGGCACTTTTCTCAGCTTCGCCTTCTAAAATGGCGGTTGATAGTTTTTCAAATATGTCGCTCATAATATTTTTTCTCCTTGATCCAGTGATACGTGTTTGTGTGTCTGGTATCACCTCATCACGAAAATCTTTAGTCTTCCTTTACTCGCTCTTCTGCTTCTGCCAAAACCTTCTTGATGACTTCTTCAGTTTCAGGTTTGATGGACGTGGGTTTGTGCGTTGCCAAAATTTCATGAACGCGGGCAACAGTGCGATCTTTCATCGTTTTCTTGCCATCCTCTGCCCACTCTTCGTAGTTGCGGCGGTTGCAGAGGTTGGGATACCAGAATTCAGTTTTATAGTGGTCGCGGGTATGCTGTTCGCGCAGATAATGTCCGTTGGGACCAACATTATCGATCACTTTTACGGCCAATGTATCTTCGTTGACTTCAATGCCTCGCGTAATTCTGCGAGCATAGCCAATGGATTCATCCATGGCACATAATTGGAAGACAGAGCCTGTCATGGCGCTTTCAGTGTAGCCAACATCGTGGGTTAGATCCCCGCCGGAGAGGGCAGAGAAGAAGACTGAGAGCGAACCTTCTATAATGGCCTGCTCATCAAAGGTCTTCGAGTCGGTGCATCCGCCGGTTTGCCAGAGGGGTAAGCCAACATAATGTGCCAGGTCAGTTAATCCTGCCATCATCAGTGAGAGTTCAGGCGCACCATAAGCAAGGATCATTGCGCTCATATCCATCACTGAGAATACACCGCCCATGAAGAAGGGTAGACCAGGCTGAATAGCCTGAGCGATAACCAATCCCATCCAGGATTCTGCTGCGCCCTGTGTAATGATGCCAGCTGCAGTAACAGGAGCGGTGCCACCAGCTATTGGGCAGGGAGTAAAGATAAGCGGGATGCGATTCGTAGCCGCGAAAATCAATTTATCAAGAGCTTCCCCGGTACTAATAAGTGGGGAAAGCGGCTCACAATAGTGAACATAGTTAGGGCGGCGTTCAAAAGCTTCCTGACCCCCAGCTTCAGCAACGGCGATTTCGTGAATGCCTGCCGAATCGTCTTTATCATAAGACCAGGCCACGATCGGTTTGCTGGTATTGGGGAACATGCCTGCAAATTCGTAGAGTGCGCCCAGATCATGATGAACATCGTCAACGGTTCCCAATGACTCGCAAAAGTCGATGTTGGGGAGTGCGTCTACCATTTTTGCGACATTGGGCACATCCGCTTTTACGTAAGGGCGGCGTTCCATGCTCTCAATGTCAATGAAATTGGGGCATGTGGGGCCAGGCCCGAAATGTGCCCGCCCGGGACCGATATGAATATCATTTTCGGGGTTGCCATCGCGGGAGAAAATAGTGAAACTGCGCGGGGCGAGTTCCAATGCTTGTTTGACCAAATAAGAAGGGATGCGCACGCGTTTTCCGTCCACCCAAGCGCCGGCCTTCTTGAGGATCTCTAGAGATTCCTCGTGATGCACTTCCAAGCCGGTATATTCCAGCAGGTGTAGCACACCGCTAAACAGCTCTTCCAATTGGTCGTCAGAGAGCATTCGAAAACGGGTTCCTGAATTTACTTTGTAATTGCCTCTCATAGTATTGAACTCCTAATTCGAGTAAAAAAACTTTTGAACACGGAGTCACACGGATTGCACGGAGCAAGGTTTTGTAGTTACATAGAAAAACTTTGTGTTCCTTCGTGTTCCTTCGTGTTCTTTGTGGGTAATGTGCTTTTTTTTCTAAGCTACAAATTTCTTCGCCATCTCAGCTGCCGAAGCCGCGTTAGATGCATAACCATCTGCACCGATTTGGTCAGAGAAAGATTCTGTAACAGGCGCACCACCAATCATGATTTTCACCTTACCGCGCAAACCCGCTTCTTCCAGGGCTTTGATGGAGTGTTCCATTGAGCGCATCGTGGTCGTCAGCAATGCCGACATCCCAAGAACATCCGGTTCATGCTCTTTGACGGCTTCAACAAAAGCCTCTGGTTCGATATTTTTGCCAAGGTCTACGACTTCAAAGCCCGCACCTTCGCACATCATGCCAACAAGATTTTTGCCGATGTCGTGAAGATCGCCTTTGACCGTGCCAATGACCACTTTACCTGTCATTGACGCACCGGTTTCTGCGAGCAAGGGGCGGATCATATCCATCGAATTATGCATAGCACGCGCCGAGCGCAACACTTCGGGGACAAACATATTTCCGGCTTTAAATTCAACGCCGACATGATCCATGCCGGGCATCAAGCCTTTATCAAGAATATCTTGCGCACTGATATCTTCATCCAGCGCGTCTTCTGTCAAATCAGCCATGTCATCAACATTGCCTGCAATAACAGCGGTCGAAAGTTCAGCTAAAACATCACTCATGGGGGCATCCTCCAAAATAGGGTTGAATAAAGAGATTGGGAAATCGAGTATCAGTACCTATCCCATTCCTTCATTAAAGATATTGTTTAATAGTTCTATGAAATTTTTGAATATGCTTTCTCATACGACTTTCGGCTTTTTCTACATCCATATCTTCAATCGCTTCAAGAATTTCGATATGGGCATCCATATCAATATCTTCGGGATGGGCATAATTAAGCGCTAAATACCATATCCGTAGCGACAAATTATAGTAATGAATCATATCTTTTAGTAAAAATTTATTATGTGCAGCTTCCGCTAATAAGGCATGAAAAGCACTGTCTAATTTGAGAGTAGCTTCTATATCAGTAGGATCGGCATCTTTATATTTTTCAGCAAGTTCTCTCAATTGAGAAAGTTCTTCCTGGGTAATGCGCTGGGCAGCCAAGCGAACAGCCAGCGGCTCAAGCTCAACGCGTACCTCAAAGATCTCTGTCAGATCGGTAACGCTAATATTGGTTACAAAAATGCCACGTCGGGGCGTGATGGTAACAAGATTATCTGCCTGCAATTGCTTCATTGCCTCGCGGATGGGGGTGCGGCCCAACGCCAATTCGTTCATCATATCGGCTTCGCTAATAACAGCTCCCGGTGCGAGTTTTGTCGTGACAATTTGTTCTTTTATTTGCCTATATGCTTTCTCTGCATCTGTGATTTTCATATTTTTTTTATACTCTAAGAGATGGGCAGGATCCGCTCCTCTCCAGAGCGCCCGCAAGGGGATGTCCTGCCGTTATAGTGTGAAAACTCGCATCACACGTGATTTTAATTTGAGTGCCCTTGGTCAACATCTTCTTGGCGCAAATATTTTTCTGCTCACGCCGAGAACCTGTCTGGGTACAGCACCCCAGCCCAAATCACGTGTGTCCTTCAATCCCCTCCCAAGGCCAAAAGCGAAGGTTCCGCGGAGGGGATTTCGTCCACCTTATCTAATTATTTTCCTTCTGCTTCTTTCTGGCGTGCTCGGTATGCTTTGATCCAATTCATGCCATACTCATCGCGTCCCATGCTGAGATCAGCAGCGAGAACGGCGATAGCCACTTGAGATGTCAAGGGATTGGTGATCGGGCAAGTCATTCCCGCGTGAATAGCCATAGCAATGAAGGTTGAGTTAATATGTTTGCGTTCTGGCATACCAAAGGAGATATTGCTGGCGCCCATTGTGATATTGACACCAAACTCAGCGACAATTTTCTGAATGGCATCCATCGCAACAAAACCGGCGGTGTGGTCTGCGCCCATGGTTAATGCCAGCGGGTCAATGACAATATCTTCCACTGGGATGCCCACCTTGGCAGCACGTTCAATGATCTTTCCGGCAACGGCAAGACGTTCTTCGGCAGTTCCCGGAATACCATCGTCATCCATGCACAAGCCGATCAATGCTGCACCATGCTCTTTAGCAAGAGGCAAAACTGTTTCCAGGGAGCGTTCTTCGCCATTGACGGAGTTGATCAGCGCTTTTCCTTCATAGAGTTCGAGACCAGCAGCCAGGGCATCAGGGTCGGCCGTATCAATACACAGAGGCACATCTACTGCTTCCATAACTGTTGTGAGAGCCCGTTTCATCAGGGCAACTTCGTCCGCGCCGGGAACGCCCGTATTGACATCAAGAATTTTTGCGCCAGCCGCAACTTGAGAGAGGGCATCGTTTCGCACCATGTCAAAATCGCCCTCTTTCATGGCTTTCATCATTAGCTTTCGCCCAGTGGGGTTAATGCGCTCACCAATGATAACTGTTGGCTTGCTGCGGTTAATTTCTACAGTCTGGGTTTTGGATGAAACTACGGTTGTAAGATTTTTGGTCATTTTTTACCTCTTGAGATTGTTTTTGCAGTGGCGCAATTCAGGCTTTTGCGATGCTGCAATTGAAGGCTAGGATTTTAACGAAAAAGGAGAGAGCATTTCTGCTCTCTCCTCGGAGGGTCAGTTCTTTTACAAAGACAAATGGTCTGGCTTGTTAGTCGGACAAACAGGTAGTTTCTTGGTTGAGTAATCTTTCGCAAAACTACAAACTATCTAACTAATTTACAGTTGCGGGACAGCACCGGAATTCTCAAGTTTTTATGAGGCACCGGATTTCACTCTATTGTAAAGAGAAGGCCTTTGTAATATATTAGCAATATATCAGAGAACGTGAGGCTTGTCAAATTTTGCCAGCAAAAACAAACTCATTCTTTAGTCTATTTGCGTATAGTTTCTTTACCTTCTATGATAATATCTGTCTACTGGAAAACAGAGGTGTCTATGAATATCGCCAATCTTTTTGAAAAAACCGGCGTTCACTTTAGCTTTGAGTTTTTTCCGCCGGAGACAAACGAATTGTCTGACGAGTTATTTCGGTCAATCAAGGAGCTTGCTCCCATTCAACCATCCTTTGTCAGTGTGTATTATGACACGGATGAAAAAATTCGAGATCAAACACACGATCTTGTTGCACGTATCTGCAAAGAAACTGATATAACCATTGTCGCGCACCTTACCACTATTGGCGCGACAAAAAGTGCAATTTATGACATTTTAGAAAAATACAGCAACTATGGTGTAGGCAACATTATGGCTGCACGTGGCAATCTCATTAAAAATTTACCTGGATTTATTCAACCTGAAGATGGCTTTCGTTATGCGGCAGAGCTGGTTTCATTTATCAAAAAAGAATTTCCTCAGATGGGCATTGGGGTCGCTGGGTATCCTGAGGGGCATCCAGAAACCCCAAATCGGATCAAAGAAATGGATTACCTGAAAGCTAAAGTGGATGCAGGCGCAGATTATATTTGCACACAATTATTTTTTGATAACAGCGACTTTTATGATTTTCAGGAGCGTTGCGCCTTTGCAGGAATAAAAGTCCCAATTATCGCTGGAATTATGCCTATTATTTCGTTAAGTGGTATGAAGCGAATTTCAGAACGGGCGTTAGGAACGCGTATTCCAGCTAAATTACAGCGAGCAATTTTACGTACGAGCAGTGATGAAGCAGTCGCTAAAGTCGGTATTCAGTGGGCAACACAACAGGTTTCAGATCTTTTTGATTATGGTGTGCGCGGCATTCATTTTTATACACTTAACAAGTCTAAACCAACTTTGAAAATCTACGACGCCTTGGGCATTCGCCCTGAAGATAATTTGAGTTAAAAACCGTGATTTCTTTTCGAATCACGTAAAGCGTAAAAAGTGATGTGTGCAGGTCTAAACCTGCACGCATCTTTTTCTTTATTCCTGCATCTGCTCCTCAACATAATTTTCAAGTTGTTGAGCAATCGTTTTATCAAGATCGGGGTCTTTGTGTTCAACAAGTAAGTCTTGCCATCGTTTTTTTGCACGGATGGGGGTTTTTTGTGGGTCATGCATCCAAAAGGCTTCTAGGCCACTGCGATCAGAGAGAGAGGGTTGCCAGAATTCTGTACGGCAGCGTTTGAGCGTTTCCGGTTCGCCCAGGTAATGTCCATCTCGGCCAACGTTAACAATGGTCTGATAAGCCAAGGTTTCGGCGTTTACTTCAATGCCTTTTCGGTAGCGTCGCATCATGCCGCAAAGTTCATCATCCATCACAAATTTCTCGTAGGAGAATG
>CAZOOX010000067.1:0-20528 GCA_964581545.1 uncultured Anaerolineaceae bacterium | reverse complement strand
ATGTCTTTTTTCGATTTCAACCGGAGAAGTTCAATCTACATGTAGGGTAGAAAATCCTTAGTAAAATTCTAACACTCCTTCAAAAAAGACAGAATCACCTATCATTTTTTAATTCTTATGCTTTATAATAGGTCAGACCTTTCTCCACATAAAAGAGGTACAAAATGAAATTTATACTTAATGGTCAGGAAAAAGAATTCAACGGCGATCCTGAAACTTCTCTATTAACTTACCTGCGTGAGCATGAAAATATTACATCAGTTAAAGATGGCTGCTCAGGGCAGGCATCTTGCGGAGCTTGCACCCTCGATATTGATGGAAAATCAAAATTATCTTGCATTACTCCCATGAAAAAGATCGGCGAAGCCCAGATCACTACACCCGATGGTATCGGCGAATATAGGCGTGAAGTTTTTGCCAATGCCTTTGCTGAAAAGGGTGGCGTTCAATGCGGATTTTGCACACCCGGCATCGTTATGCGTGCCGATACACTCATAAAGAAAAATCCGACACCCACAGAAGATCAGATCAAACAGGCTCTCACTCCGCATATTTGTCGCTGCACCGGCTACACGAAAGTTGTTGATGCCATCGGCTATGCAGCTGAGGCCATTCGGGAAGAGAAAGAGATTCCCGTGCCGACCAGTGATGGGAAGTTGGGATCACGCCATCCGAAATATGAAGCCAAGAAGCTGGTTTTGGGCGACCACGACTATACCGATGACCTGCGTTTTGAAGGCATGGTGCATGGCGCACTGAAATTCAGCGATTATCCTCGTGCACGCGTTTTGAGCATGGACAGCAGTGAAGCCGAGCAGATGCCCGGTGTATTGCGTGTGATCACCTCCGAGGATATTCCCGGCGAGCGCATGATCGGCTTGATCCAACAAGATTGGGCAGTGATGATCGAGGTCGGAGAGATCACCCGCTACCTCGGGGACGTTTTAGCATGTGTCGTGGCTGAGACCGATGCACAGGCTCGGGCTGCAATGAGCAAGCTCAAGGTCGAGTATGAACCGCTGGAAGTCATTAGTAATATGCACGAAGCGATGAAGCCGGAATCCCCGCAGGTGCATCCGAATACGAGCAATATCCTTGCCCATCCTGTGATTAAGCGAGGTGACCAGGATGCCGCTAAAGCCAAGACGGCTTATGTCTCGAAGGGCATTTACGAAACCCAGCGTGTTGAGCACGCTTTCATGGAAATGGAAACCGCTGTTGCGCTGCCCGATGGCGAAGGTGTGAAAGTTTATTCGCAAAGCCAAGGTGTTTACGATGACCGTAAGCAGATCGCCAAGATTTTAGGCTTGCCACTAGAGCAGGTGCGCGTGATCTTGGTGGCAAATGGCGGTGGCTTTGGTGGCAAAGAAGACCTGAGTGTTCAGGGACATGCTGCATTGGCTGCCAAAATAATGGGAATGCCAGTGAAGGTACACCTGACCCGTGATGAGTCGATTATCATGCACCCCAAGCGTCACCCAGTCTGGATGGATTACGAACTAGGTTGTGATGCCGATGGTATGCTGACCTATCTCAAAGCGCGTTTTGTGGGTGACACGGGCGCGTACGCTTCTGTTGGTGCGAAGGTGCTCACACGCATCGCCACTCACGCAGGCGCGGCTTATGATGTTCCGGTAGTGGAGAGTGAAGCCTACGCCGTTTATACCAATAACCTGCCTTGTGGCGCGATGCGCGGCTTTGGCGTCAACCAGGCCACTTTTGGGATGGAAAGCTCCATCGACGATCTTTGTGAACAGGGCGGTTTTGACCGTTGGGAATTCCGTTACAAGAATGCGCTTGAAGATGGCGCGAAGACGACCACGGGACAAACACTGATCGGCGGCGTGGGTGTTAAACGTGCACTCGAAGCCATCAAGGATGAGTTTTACAAAACAAAGAATGCCGGTCTGGCCTGTGGATTGAAAAATACGGGTATCGGCAACGGGATGCCGGATGAATCATCTGCGCTGTTGACCGTTGTTGCACCGGACAAATTGATCATCGACCACGGTTGGACCGAAATGGGACAGGGCGTGAATACGATCGCGCGTCAGCTTGTTTGCAATGAAACAGGCATTCATCCCGACCTGATCGAGATACGCGTCGACACCGCTGCCGAACAGAATGCCGGTATGACCACCGCTTCGCGGGCGACATCCCTGCTGGGGAACGCGCTTCTCGACGCCTGCAAGAAACTCAACGAAGACCTGAAAAATAACACCCTCGCTGACCTGGTCGGGAACGAATATTTCGGCGAATGGATCGTCGATTGGACGACCAAACCTGATGCTGTTACCGATAAGCCGGTCACGCATTACTCTTACAGCTACGCTGCACAGCTCGTCTCCATTGATGATGACGGGCAGATCGACAAGGTGACCGCCGCACACGATGCGGGCAAGATCTACAACCCGATGCTCTTTGAAGGACAGGTCGAAGGCTCCATTCACATGGGCATCGGCTATGCCACCACCGAAGACCTACCGATGGAAAACGGCGTTCCGCTGCATACGAATTTCCGCAAGTTGGGTATTTTACGTGCCAAAGAGATGCCTGAGGTCAAAGTGATCGGTGTCGAAGTGCCTGACCCACTTGGGCCTTACGGCGCGAAAGGCGTTGGTGAGATTGGCTTAGTGCCAACCGCAGCCGCTGTAGCGAATGCTCTCTATCAATACGATGGCGAACGCAGGAGAAAATTCCCGATGAAGCTGGCAAAGAAACGCAAGAAACCCATAAAAATTGACAATCTCTAAAGCAAAAGCGCGTGGATGAAATTTCATCCACGCGCTTTTTTTATTTCCCAAAATTAAGCAAAGTTTTTACAAAGAATTACTCTTGCTCTGTATCTTCTTCTACTATCTTCTCTTTCTCTTCTTCTTTCTGTACTTCCCACGCTTCGAGTAGATCTTCACGCAAATCAGGTTCTGTGCCCATGATCCCTGCTCTGAGATAGCGCCCAATTACAAGCGCAGAAGCAATGACAGGGATGATCACAATCGCGCTCAGAATGCCTTGCAAGAGCACAGCCACAACGATGGCAATAAAGACCAGTCCTTCATGCAAATGTACACTGCGTCCCATTAGGCGCGGGCGCAGCCAGATATTCTTCAGGTTGATCAAGACCATGTAAATAACAAGCACCAATACGGCAAACCAGAAATTAGAAAGAGGCAAATAGAGCGAGCCTTCAAGCAAGGCCACTGCAATTGCCACGATCGCCGCGATCAAAGGCCCAAGGTCGGGAATGATCGTCAATATGCCTGCCAAAATACCAATGATCAATGCGCCAGGCAAGCCGATCGCCAACCAGGCGATGGTAAAAACAACCCCCACAATAAACATCAGTGCGATCTGGCTGAGTAAATAGGCAGCCCAAAGCTCCTTGATCTCTAAAAAGATCAAACGTGCATCACGCCTATATGCTTCCGGCGCTTGGCGGATCAGCAACTCCCGTAATTTATCCCAATCCAGCAAGAGATAATAAACGGTCACAACGATCACAAAAAACCAAGCCGCATTACGCGATGTGCTCTCAATAATATGCAGAGCTTGCTCCGGCAAACTCGTTATAACCGAAAGGATCGAGCTTTCTAGCTCACCAAGATACTCACTTGCATCTAAAACCAAGAAAGTCCCAATACGAACAGGCTCGTTTAAGAAGAGCAAAGTTTCTTCATATATACGCACCAGATCATTCGAGAAAACTTGAATTTGAGCAATCAGCTCAGGGACAAAAAGAACAGGGGAAGCCAACACCAAACCCAAAGAAAGAAAATAAACCAAATTTACGGCCAGTTTATGCTTCAGTCCAAAGCGCTTCTTGATCAAATTGACAAAGGGCATCATGATATAAGCGATCAATCCGCCAACAATCAAAGGTTGAAACATCGGGCGGGTATACCATCCCAATGCCACAACAAAAATGATTATCAATATTAAAGTCAGATAACGTGCAGGCGTGCTCCACTTTTCTCTCATAGGTTTTCTTTCACAGCCTCCAATGTAGGAGCGATGATAGGTGCTTCGCTAACAGCTTTCAGCGCCGCATTCACATCCTTGAGACCACTGCCTGTGTTCATCACCAAAACGGGATCATCCCGATTCACAACGCCTTTTGAAATTGCTTCCGCTAAACCAGCATATGCTGTCGCACCGGCAGGTTCCGCGAAAACGCCAACTTTACCCAATTCCGCTATGGAGGCAATGATCGCCTCATCGCTAACGAGAATATATTGCCCATTCGTCTCTGTCGCTGCTCGAAGCGCACGAACGCCATCGCTGGGCATATCTACCGAAATACTATCAGCCGAAGTTGTCGCCGAAATGGGTGTGATCTCCTCTGTACCAGCGTTATAAGCATTAGCGATCGCAGCAGAGCCTTCTGACTGTACGCCAATAATTCTCGGCATTTGCTTCATCCAACCAAGCGCAAGCAGATCTTTGAAACCTTTATGAATACCAGAGATAATATTGCCATCTCCTACAGAAACAAAGACGGTTAGAGGTTTATCCTTTTCGCCCAAAGCTTCTAGTGACCATTCCCAAATCTCAAAGGCGGCAGTCTTTTTGCCTTCCGCGGTAAAAGGGTTATAACCTGTATTACGACAATACCAGCCAAATTCATTTGCGGCTTTAACAGCCAATTCAACGGCATCATCATAAGTACCGTCTACAAGCATCACTTCTGCGCCAAAAACAAGCAATTGAGCAATTTTTGCAACGGGAGCAGTTTTGGGTGCAAAGATAACAGCTTTTTGACCGACAGCGGCGGCCATCCCTGCAAGGGCTGCACCCGCGTTCCCTGTCGAGGCAGTCACGACCACTTCTGCGCCAATCTCTTTGGCACGTGCCACCAAAATGGCACTGGCACGATCTTTGAAAGAAGCTGTTGGGTTCGAACTTTCATCTTTTAGCCAAAGATTATCCAAGCCCAGCTTTTCTGCCAATCTTGGCAAGGAATACGTTGGGGTCCAACCTGCGGCGTAGAGAGGGGTTTCTTCTCCACCAGGGTTTGAGACAGGCAACAAGGGCAAATATCGCCACAAAGATGTTTCTGTGCGACACGTAATATCATCTGGTTGATATTTTTCTTTGATCGCTTCGTAATCCAGCAAAACGTTTAAATTCCCGCCATCGGCAGGACAAGTATAAGTTACTTCTTTAGGTGTGTATTTTTTCCCACAGAGAGAGCATTCATAGCCAAGAAATTTAGTCATTTTTTCACCTTTGGTAGATTGAATTTACAAAAGATTGCAGAGGTATTTTATCATTTACGAAGATTTTACGTATCTTCTATAGAGAGGCCTGAGGTTATATACGACCTATTTTCAATAAAGTTTTAGCCAAAAAGAAGACCCCGTTCCTTTAAGAGCGGGGTCTTTATTTCTGCCAAGATTACGCTACTTATAACCCTCGCTCCCCACGGATATAAGGCACCCCCAGTGCAGCAGGCGCTCCAAGACGCTTTTTCGTAGCGGCTCGTGAGCCCCAGACAAGGGCGATGATGGTCAGAATGAAAGGCATCATCTGGAGGAAGAAGCCGTAGTTGGAATTGACGTAGAGTGGATTCGCCATCCCGAAAAGTACAGCGGGGCCTTGAAGGTCAAGGATGAAGCGGCGGAGCATCCCGAAGAGGTAGCCGCCGAATGCTGCTCGGAGCGGATTCCATTGGGCAAAGATGACCAAGCCAACAGCGATCCAACCCTGCCCGGAGGTGGTTTGGGTGCTGTACCAGCCGGGGGAAACAGAAAGGCTGATCGTTGCACCAGCCAAGCCTGCCAGCATCCCGCCGACAAAGGTATAAAAATAGCGGACACCGTAAACGCTGATGCCGAGAGTATCAGCTGCGGAGGGCTTTTCACCGACTGCGCGGAGGTGCATCCCCGGGCGGGTTTTGTAGACATAGTAGGCGGTCAGCGGGGCGAAGAGATAGCCCACATAAACCAGCAAGCTATGCTCGGCGAAGAAGACCGGCCCAATAAAGGGGATTTGGGAGAGCAGGGGAACGTCCACGATAGGGATGGTGGGAGGATGTTGACCCGTGAGTCCCTCGCCCAAAACAAGAGCGAGACCGGTGCCGAGGAAGGTTAACGAGAGGCCGCTGACAACCTGATCCGCCTGAAAATGGATGGTGACCAGGCCGTGGGCGAGGCTCAAAATCCCGGCTGCGATCATGGCAACGAGCAAGCCGATCCAGGCGTTATCTGTAGCCAGGGAGGTGCTAAAGCCAGCCATCGCGCCAAGAAGCATCATCCCCTCAACGCCGAGATTGAGAATGCCTGCACGCTCGGCAAAAATTTCACCGATGGCAGCAAAGAGTAGGATCGTACCCGTGGCTAAACCTGCGTGGAGAATAATTTCTAGATTCATTTATGCCTCCTGCTCGTTGCGAACAAGTCGGATTTTATAGCGAAGCAAAACATCGCTGCTGATGACCATGAACAGGATAATACCCTGCAAAAGATAAGCCAAACCAGCCGGCTGAATTTGCCGCCCTGCGATGATGAGCGCACCAAAAAGGATGGATACGATGATGACGGCAAAAGGATTTAGTTTGGCCAGCCATGCCACAATGATGCCTGTGAAGCCGTACCCGGGGGAGATCTTTTCCTGAAGACGGTGAACAACGCCACTGATCTCTGACATACCTGCCAAACCGGCGAGAGCGCCGGAAAGCATCATGACGAGAACGAGATTGCGAGTAATGTTGAGGCCGGCATAACGCGCCGCCTTCGGGTTGTCACCGATCAGTTTGATCTGGTAACCCCAGTGGCTGCGTTCCAATATCCACCAAATAACAACGGCGGCGACTAGACCGAATACCACGCCCAAATGAAGGGTGATCCCCGAGAAGGCTTTATATTCTTTCGCCAGATCGGAGAGACGGGGCAGCCAAGCAACTTTATCAAATTGGGGCGTCATCTGGAAACCGGCATCACTCCATTTATCGAAGATCCAGAAATTGTTCCAGTAAAGAGCAACATAGTTGAGCATCAGGGTAGTGATGATCTCATTGACCTTATATTTTGCTTTGAGATAGCCGGGGATAAATCCCCAGATTGCGCCACCGATCATGCCCATGACGATCATTAGAGCGATAATGACGAATTTCGGGGTGGTTTCAAGGTCTACCATCGGAATGAGAACAACAAGACTCGATGCAAATGCACCAATGTAGAATTGGCCTTCTGCGCCGATATTCCAGAGCTTCATTTTAAAGGCAACGGCACACGCCAAACCGACCATGATAAGGGGCGTGGCTTTAACCATTGTGTCGGAGAAAACGGCCCATGAGCCGAAGGTGGCTTTAAAGAAATATGCCAGCACCTGACCGGGGTCACCACCGATGAACTTCAGGATAACGCCGCTGATAAGGAAGGCGACCACGACAGAACCTAAAGATGTTGCTGCAGGTAACCAGCCAGGGTAATCGTCAGTGCGTTTTTCAATTTTCAATCTGTAGGGGAGATTCATAGATCGCTCCTCTTGGTACCAGTCATCATCAGACCAATATCTTTCACGTCTGCATCTTCGGCATTCACAATGCCCATTACTTCACCTTCGTGCAAAACGGCAATTCTGTCACTGAGGGTGAGCAATTCATCCAATTCTTCAGAGATGAGCAAAATAGCCGTGCCTTCTTCACGCTGTGCAAGCAGCAAACGCTGAATGGATTCGATGGCTCCCACGTCCAGACCACGTGTGGGCTGCATGGCGACCATCAATTTGGGATCTGTGGTAATTTCACGAGCCAGGATCACTTTCTGCAAATTACCGCCCGAAAGTTTACGAGCCATTGTCCGCACATTGGGGGCAAGAATATCGTAGGCATCTTTCAACTCACGCGCGTGGTTACGAGCTTCAGTAAAATTGATGCTCCATTTATTCCCGATCGGTGTTTCACGATAATTTTTCATGATCGTGTTTTCGGTGATGGTCATATTCGGCGCCGACCCAACACCCGTGCGATCTTCTGGGATATGAGCCACGCCACGCCCTATGGCCTTGCTTGGTTCGTGGTTGGCAACATCTTCTCCATTGATCAGGACACTGCCCTCGCAGCGACGCAACCCGGTTATTACCTCTGCCAATTCACTTTGACCATTGCCCGCAACACCGGCGACGCCCAAAATCTCACCCTGGCGCACGTCCAAAGAAAGTTTGTTGAGTGCAGAAACACCTTTGTTGTTATTAGCACTGACATTCTTTACATCCAAAACTACGTCGCCTGGTTCCTGTTCTTTCTTCTCAACTCTAAAGATGACTTTGCGCCCGACCATCAATTCTGCCAGCTTCTCACCGGTCAAACCCTCAACATCGATTCCTTCCGCTGTTGCAACACCTTTGCGCAAAACGGTCAGACGGTCGGCAACGGCAGTCACTTCCTTAAGCTTATGGCTAATGAAGATGATGGATTTTCCTTGATCTACCATCGAGCGCATCGTTACCATTAACTCGTCAATCTCTTGTGGCGCAAGTACAGCCGTTGGCTCATCCATAATAAGGATATTCGCACCACGATAGAGAGTCTTCAAGATCTCTACACGCTGCTGCTCACCGACAGAGAGCTGCCAGATTTTCGCCGTCGGGTCTACCCGCAGACCAAATTGGTCTTGCAGATCACGGATCTTCTGGTCATATTTGGGCAAGTCCATGAAGAATTTTGGCTCATTCAACCCAAGCAGAATATTCTCTGTCACTGTTTGGGTGGGAACAAGCATGAAGTGCTGGTAGACCATCCCAATTCCTTTCGCAATGGCATCTTTTGGGGAATTGAAATCAACCAATTCCCCGTTCACATGCATTGTCCCGGAAGTGGGTTTATACAGTCCCGCTAATGCACTCATCAGCGTACTTTTTCCCGCACCGTTTTCCCCTAGCAACGCATGAATTTCACCTTGTTTCAAGGTGAGATTCACACGATCATTTGCCAACACGCCTGGAAAGCGGATGACAATATCTTTCATTTCAACGGCATTCGTGGAAGGAGGTGAAGTCATAGGCAAGGCTCCTTTGATAAAGTTTGTAACTTATAAATTTGTAACTTGCTTTTTTGAGAAATAAAATTCTCTGCTGAGACAAGAAATTGATCGGTTTATTATCTCAGCAAAAAACATTTCATCTTCTTGGAAAACAAAAAGAAGGGGCGACCCTTCACAGAGTCGCCCCTTCGCATTCAAAAGTTATTCGAGTTCGGGCAATTCAGCAGTGATGTTTTCGTTCCACCAGTACATACAGGTTTCGCAAGGAACACCGAACTGTGCAAAGCCATCAAGGTCGATTTGCTCAAGCGTTTCGCCTTCAGCAAGAACTACATTACCCTGGTTGTCAGTGATCGGACCAGCAAAGACATCGAAGCGGTCGAATTCACCAGCCAACATCTTGGCAAGAGTATCTTCGATCAGCGCCAGATCTTCAGCAGGAAGTTCAGCGGTGCCGGGCATCATAGTTTCGCCTTCATGGAAGCCAAGCAAGCCCATAGCGCCAGAGTCAGCATCGAAGTATTCCCAACCGCCGACCCATGTGCCAGCTGCAGATTCTTCAACGATACGACCATAGACGGGACCCCAATTCCAGTACATGGAAGTGAGACATGCGTCTACAACACAGTTGCCGCTGTAATCATAAGTAATGCCCCATTTACCTTCAGGAGCAACTTCAGCAGGAGCGGGAGTGTCAGCACCGGTCATAACAACCTGAGCACCAGCATCAAAGAGGGAGGAAGAAGCTTCCTGCTCGAGGATGGGATCATGCCAGGTGAAGATCCAGCGGACGTCCATTGTACATTCGGGGCAGGTTTTCTGTGCACCGATAGCGAAAGCATTACCCAAGCGAAGTTCTTCAGGGATGGGGAAGGTGGCGATATAACCTAGTTTGGGGTTGCCATCCATTTTTGCGCGGGAGCCAGCCAACATACCAGCAAGGTATTTCATATCTTCCATGGCGCCCATCAAGTTACCAAAGTTGGCTTCGTTAGATTTGAAACCACTAACGTGAATAATATCCACATCGGGGAACTCATCAGCAACGATCTCGGAAGCATCCATATAACCGAAGGATGTGGTGAAGATCACGTCAAAACCTTCACGAGCCAAAGAGCGGATAACCTGCTCGGCGTCTGCGCCTTCGGCAACCATCTCAACATAAGCGGTGTGAACGTTATCAACATTGTCCTGTACCCACATGCGCCCAACATCGTGAGCCTGGGTCCAGCCACCATCATCGTGGGGTCCAACGTAGACGAAAGCAACGTTATATTTGCCATCTTGAACGGTAGGGATCTGGTAAGCGCCTTCAGCAGCAGGAGCTTCCTCTGCAGGAGCCTCTTCAGCGGGAGCTTCCTCTGCGGGGGCTTCCTCTGCGGGAGCTTCTGGGGCGGGTGCGCTTCCGCCACAGGCGGAAAGCACAAAAGCTGCAATTGTGAGAACACTAAATATCCACAAAACTTTCTTATTCATTTCTACTCCTTACTAATAGGTTTGAAATTTCAACGAGGTACTACCAAAACTGTTCTTATAGAGCTACCTCCTTCAAAAGTTAGCGTCATTATAAAGGAAAAGACATACAAAGGAAAATTACTTACAACCTAAATCAACCATGACAAGCGACAAAACTTCCTCTTTTTGTGGACTATTAGATGTCTCCGCAGCCATGCGTTCCCACAGGGGGCAAAGTAAAGGAAGCATATAAGATCGAGAAACCCGCTTCGCCCTTGTGGATAGTTGCTCGGCGTTTGCCCAAGCATTAGTGTGGGCATAAGCTTCGATAAAAACCAAATACTCCGTCGGGTCATTGGGATGATCACCAGAAGCAAAGGCTTTCTCACCTAACTTCACCACTTGCTCCCAATCGCCACGCTGACGGGCTAAATCTGCTTTCTGATAGTAATAGCACCATCCATGCTTGGGTTCTGGGCCATAAATTTCAGGTAAGATCGGCTCGCCCTCGGTCAAGATCAATTCAGGGTGTGAAAAGGGCGCCGCATCTCTTAATAGAATGTCAGAGATAAATTTATTGCCAGCATCAAGATCAGGATCAACGATATGCAAACATCCAGGCGGTGAGAAATTGACCAGAAGCATCTGGGTGCTATTGCCGTTAAATTCACCAGCAATAAAATCATGTCGAAGAGGGAGATCTTGCTCAAGTTTCTCTGCTTCTACGCCGAAGCGCGAACGCGGATAAAAAAGCATGTAGGGAATATGATCTTCATTTGCATCAGGTGCGTAGATCCAATTCAGCGGTGCACTCAAAGAATTATCAGCATAGAATTTCAGCGCACCTTCGTTAAGCAAAACAGTTGTGTTTTCTTTCAGGTCGGGAATTCGCCAAGACATCTGCCAAAAGAGATTTTTCTGCACCTTCCAATCTCGTCGAAATTCATCTGCCCAAAGGAATTGGCGCCCGGCAGAGAAGGCGATCAACAGCATAAAAACGACTATGCGCAGTTGCTTGCGAGGAATAAGGGAAATAATACCAAGTAGAAAAAAAACACTCCCAAAAATAAAAGGCAAAGTTGCTCGATTTGCTGGAAATCCTAATGAAATAGGCAATCCCGTCAACCAGAAAGGGACACCGGCAAGGAGAGCAGCTAAAATGCCAAGGAGAATTAGCGTCGAACTATTTTCTATTTCGAGGTTATTTGCAATACCGCTCGGCTTAAAGATTGGCTCTTTTTTGTATAAGGCAAAGAAAACAAGAACAAAAGATAAAAGAATAATGCCTGCATAGATCGCGATCGTTACTTTTCCCTGCAAGGCAAAGTCGGGGAGTTTGAAAGCTTGTCCCCATGCTGCAATATAGGTAGTGTAGAGACTGTAAAAAACAGTCTTCATTAGCTCCCAGAGCGCAAGAAAAGGCGTTGCTTTTAGGTCGTCAAGGAGGCTGTAACTATAAACCTGATTATTGAAGACAAGAGAACGCCCAACTACCCCAGCCAAGAAGATGCCCAAATAAGGCAACCAAGCCAAAAACACGTGGCGCATTCGCTCTTTGGCATTAGCAAGATGTTGAAAGGCTATCCAAAGCAAAAATGGACGAATTAAGTCGAGGGCAAAGAAATATTCTCCCATCACTAGATTTAAAGCAGAGGCGAGTAATCCAAGCAATGTTATTAGCCGGGCAAAACGAGGGCTTTGCAGTACCCACAGCATGGTAAAGAGCGAAAAAAGAAAAAGCGAATAAACAGTGAAATGATAGCCGTATACAAAAGAAACAGATTGTTGATTGAAACCCGGGTAAAGCAGAAACAGTAAACTGGTGGCGAGGGCCAAGCCTTTTTGATTTGGGAAAAGCTGACGAATGATGCTCCACAGAAGTAAGCTGCTAATCCATCTCCAGAAAAGGGCGATGATTTGCCAGGGAAGAGGAGTGTGCGGAATGAAAGCTGTGAGGAAGCCATACCAAACACCCCATGCAGGGCGGTTTGTTGAAAAGTATTTTGTGAGCGCCTCTTGTCCTAATTCGTAACGCAGCCAACTGATCGGGAGATCATCCCAATAAAAACCAAGTTGGGGCGCAAGGACACCATAAGCAAGCGCAGTAATGGATGCAAGGATAAAAGGTGGAGATTTGATGAAGGCAAGAATGCGTTTCATAAAAAAAATAGGGACGAGTCTAAGACTCGCCCCTACCAAAAAACTAAGGAACTATCCAGGTGCCAGTTTCACCATTCAAAGCACGTTGAATATTCGGGGGGTCGGTAACGAGGGCTTTTTTGCCGCCTTCTTTCAGGAATTTTATAATTGCCTGAACTTTAGGAAGCATGCTGCCCGGCGCAAAATGACCTTCTTCGATATATTTTTCAGCTTCTGCAACAGTCATCTCATCGAGCCATTTTTCGTTCTCTTTGCCAAAGTTGATAGCAATTTTCTCTACGGCTGTGGAGATAACGAGCAAGTCAGCATTGATATTGTTCGCAAGCAAGCCAGAAGCAAAATCTTTATCAATCACAGCTTCTACGCCGCGCAAATTACCGTTTTCTTTCTCTACAACGGGAATACCGCCGCCACCAACTGCAATAACGGAGAAACCACCATCGATCAATTCTTTGATGGCATCCACTTCGACGATATTCATCGGCAAAGGTGAAGGCACAACCCGACGCCAGCCTCGGCCAGCATCTTCGACAAAATCCTGCCCTAATGCCATGCGCTCTTTGGCAGTTTCTGCATCAAGAAAAGAGCCAACCGGTTTGGCAGGTTTCTCAAACGCAGGGTCGTCTGCACTGACCTCAACTTGTGTTACAACGGTAACAGCCTGTTTCTTTATACCGCGTTTTTTGAACTCATTGCGCAGAGCTTTTTGTCCCATATAGCCGATAGCACCTTGTGTATCTGCGCCAGCGTAATCCATCGGTACAGGGTGCAATTCATGCATTGCTAATTCAGAGCGACGCAGGATAAATCCAACTTGTGGCCCATTACCGTGGGTAATGACCACGTCCCAGCCATCTTCGATCATGCTAGCGATATGTCCCATCGTTTCTTTGATGGCGTCAAATTGATCGGGAATCGATTTTTTTGTTTTATCTACAATTAAGGCATTGCCACCAACGGCGACAACGGCTACCTTTTTTTCTGTCATTATTTCTCCGTTTTTAGTGAATCAGGTATCAGTAAATCAGTGGGGCAGGGATTAGGAATCGGTGGCTGGGATGTTGTAGAGAGCCATTTCTTCTTTGATTGCACGTTCGCCATATTCTTTATAGCCTTGCTTTTGCCCGCGAACATAGCGGATGTATCCGTTAAGGGCGCGGATGGCATTGCCATGTAGTTGTCTTTGTGATTCGAGCTTGCCTTTTGTGTAGCCTAGTTTGTCACAGACAATAAATGCACTCAAAACTTCTTCCAAAGAGCCACGGGCGATGTAATAGAAACGCAAAGTGTCAAGATAATGGTAACGTCCATATCCTTCGGCAATGTTAAGCGTGATACTGATGGAAGCACGGCGCATTTGGCTTGCTAAATTGTATTTTTCTTCTGCAGGCAAAGATTTACTAACGCGATAGGCTTCATCTACAATCTTCAAAGCCAACTTATACGCATCCAAATCTTCAAAACCGCGCTTTCCTGCCATCATAATTATCCTAATCCACTGCTTCCCAGTTTACTGATACCTGGTCTACTGTTTCCTAATTTACTGTTCCACTAATTCCTATCTCATTGTCAAAGCCATAACGGCTTTCTGCGCGTGCATACGGTTTTCAGCCTGATCAAAGACGACCGAGTTCGGGCCATCCATGACTTCACTGGTGACTTCGATATCACGATCTGCAGGAAGCGGATGCATATAAATCGCATCAGGCTTTGCCAAATCCATCTTGCGCTGATCGGTGATCCAGCTCTTGTATTTGTCCTGGAGGACTTTGCCTTCATCAGGATCCTGTGTAGTCATCAGCGGCCCCCAGGATTTTGCGTAGACGACATCCGCATCTTTGAATGCTTCTTCCATATCATCGGTGACTTCAAAACCAGCACCGGCGATACGCGCCTGTTCCTTGGCTTGCTCCATGATCTCAGGCATCAGTTCAAATCCAGGCGGATGCGCGAGAACCACGTCCAGACCGAAACGCGGCATTTGCAGAACAAGGGACTGTGGCACAGAGACCGGTTTCAAGTAAGAAGAAGCATAAGCCCAGGAGACAACCATCTTCTTGCGTCTCAGGTTACGACCTTTCTTTTCAATAATGGTCATAATATCAGCCAGACATTGGTGCGGGTGATAAATTTCGCACTGCATATTGAGTACGGGGACGCGGGATGCGCTGGCAACCAGATTCAAATAACGGTTACCAATGCCCCAGTCCACGTGGCGGATGGCGATGCCATCGAAATAGCGGCCGAAGATCTCGCCCATTTCGGTTTCGGTATCACCGTGAGAAATTTGCGTGGTGCGGCTTTCTATGAAAGCTGCATGTCCACCCAATTGCGCCATACCAGACTCAAAAGAGCCGCGTGTACGCGTGCTGGAGAAGAAGAAAAGCATCGCCAGTGTTTTATCGCGTAAATAGGCATGGGATTCTCCAAGGGCACGTTTGCGTTTTAAGTCCCAAGCTACATCCAAAATGGTTTCAACTTCTTCTTTGGTGAAGTCAAGATCGCCAATGAGGTCTCTGCCTCGTAAATCTGATTGCATTTTTTACTCCTTATTTGATTATTTTATTTCAACGGTAGAACTGCATTGCATCTGAGAAGATGCGTTGTAGTTCGAATCAGCAATATATGTATATTTTGCTAGCCCCGATGTGCAACGCATCCAAAAGCAGATGCAATGCACATCTACCTTGATAGATTTTTTTGGACAACTCCGCGACGAGCGTGATTTTGGCTTGAGTGCCGTGACCAAGCATCTTCTCGGCATAAGCGTCGTTACACTATCACGTCCATGCCCAGAAGATGTTGATTGATCGGTGCGCAAGTTTGGGTCACGCTCGTTGCAGTTTTTTATCCAATTAAATATCGGTGGAAATTTATTCCATCTTCCCTGAAACCAATGCCAATAATGCCATGCGCATGACAACACCATTAAAGGCTTCCTGCCAGTAGCGTGACCAGCGGGTGATGTCTACATCGGGCGGAATTTCATCCATGCGGGGTAGAGAGTGGAGCAAGATCGCATCTGATTTTGCTTTATTCTTGAGCAGATCGACAGTGATCTTGTAATTTGCGGGGGTCATACCTTCATCACCAGTGCGCTCATCGCGAGATTTGGTGTAATCAGGCTGAATGGTGGGTTCAACGAGAATGACATCGGCATCACCGATCACATCGCCGACGTGGTCAGCATATTTATAGTCGAGAGCCATTGCATCGAAATCTTTTTCGTATTCTTCGGGCATTTCCATACCAGGAGGGGAGACGAAGGTGATGGGGCAATCGAATTGGGTGAGTGCGTGACCGAGGGAGTGCATGGTGCGCATTCGCATATCACCAACGGCTACCCATTTTAGACCGTCAATGGTACCTTTTTCACGCAAAACAGTATAAAGATCGGTCAAAATCTGGGTGGGATGTTCGCCCCAGCCGTCACCACCATTAATGATGGGGATGGATGACCACTTTGCGGCTTCGTGTGGTGCGCCTTTTTGGAAGTGGCGGGTTACGATAATATCGCCGTAGAACTCCAACATTTTGAAAGTATCTTTGATCGATTCCTGATAGAAGTCACCCGCGCGGGTCATCTTCGCATCAGAAAAACCAGTAACATGACCACCCAAACGGTGCATGGCAGCTTCGTGTGCCAGGCGGGTGCGGGTGGATGGCTGATAAAAAGCTGTGACTAGCGTTTTATCAGCGAGGAGATCGGTATTCTGACGGTTGCGAGCATAAGGCTCCAACTCTTCAGCGATCTCGAAAACACGGAAGAATTCGTTACGTTCGAATTCTTTTAAAGAAAGAATGTCACGACCTGCAAAACTACGCATATTGAACCTCCTAAGTTCAAGAACAACGATTTGTTTTGAAATCTACGCTTATCCCTCTTGCATTTTCTCCAATAAAATATTGGGGAATAGAGCATAGAACTCTGTAGCATCTACAACTTCCTTCAGTGGCACTTGCTCCATGCCTCTGTGTGCGAATTTTTCATCGCCAGGGCCAAAGCCAATTGAAGGAATGCCAGCCTTACCAGCCCAATAAGTGCCGTTGGTTGAAAAGTCCCAAGTATCCAACTCACGTTCTTCATCCCAAAGGGCTTTGATCGTGTTTTGCCCTGCTTGGGTCATGGGATGGTCATCTGCCTGCAGCCAGGCTGGATAATATTTCGACACAGGGAATTTGAAACCTGTGTAAGATGGTTCATCATAAAAGAGTTCTTCTACCTTGATCTCTTCTTGTAGATAATCAGGGATCAAACCTTTGATCTGTGCGATCACATCGTCATGGGGTTCATTAGATGTGATCCGGCGATCAAGGTAGATCGTAAACTCATTAGGAACTGCATTAAGCGACCCCGTGGTTACTTTAAGGTCGGTCACAGCAACGGTAGGATTGCCTTGTAATGGGTGGGAGCCCATACCAAATCGGAAGCGACGATCTAGTTCGCGGATTTGGGTGATGATCGAAGCCATCTTATAGACAGCGTTATCACCTAAGTAATGAGTTGCTGCATGAGCTGAACGTCCGGAAGCAGTGATCTTTAATTCGATACGGCCTTTGTGTCCACGATAAACCTGCATTTTGGTCGGTTCACCGATGACGACAAAGTCGGGGCGAATGCCGGGGTCTACTTCCACGAAGGTGTTCGGGGCGATGCCGTCGCACCACTCTTCCATATTGCCAAAGTACCAGGCTGTCCAGCCATCGAGCAAGCCCAAATCACGAGCGAAGCTTAATCCGTAGACCATACCGGGTGTAGAGCCTTTTTCATCCACCGCGCCGCGAGCAAAAAGAATCCCATCTTCAACCTTACCGATGAAAGGATCCCACTCCCAATTATTCGGGTCGCCGATACCGACAGTGTCGATATGAGAATCGTAGACGATCACTTTTTCACCATCCCCGATGCGTCCCATGATATTGCCCATCTTATCGAAGCGGACTTCATCGAAACCGAGCTTATTCATCTCGGCTGCGATACGTTCTCCAACTTCTTTAAGTTCGCCATTCATACTGGGGATTGCGACAATATCCCGCAGGAATTGGATGATGTCGTCTTGCGCGGCATCAACACGTTTCTTGACCTCTTGAATAGCTTCTTGTCTTGAAAGTTCCATTAGCTTAAAAAATCTCCTAAATAATAAATATTTATCAACGATAACGAAACGTTGATATTAGCTTTGTATATGCCCCAGAATGTGAAAATCGAAATAACCAGGTAAGAAATAGCCAAGGCTGTAGTCGATCACTTGATCTGAGTCTAAATAAATCCTTGAACTTAGGCGCAGCAAAACATCGCCACGCTGGATTTCAAGGGCTTTTGCCACAGAAGATGAGGCACTGCTTGCATTTACTCCGATCTTTGCAACCGTTGGTAAATCTCCGCGCCCGAGCATAAAATCCAGCACAGAACCGTTGAATTGCTTCGGCAGATCATCAGCCGCCAGAAATTCAGCAGGAAGAATATCAACAAGATAAGCTGCCGCACGTTCGCTGGTGCTGATAACACGAGAAACCCGCGTGAGGGATGTCTTCAACGGAACGCCCAACTTTTGGGCTTGCTTCTCATTGGCCAACACTGTCTCGACCGATAGATTTCCGACTGTAACTGACAAGCCCATGCGCTTTGCCATTGTTTGGATGCTTTCCAGCACCTCGAGACCGCTCTCTAAAACCGGCGCATCCCCAACCACAAAAGTCCCCGCCCCCTGCCGACGACGGATCAGCCCTTGCGTTTCAAAAGTACGCATCGCCTCACGCAAGGTCGCGCGTGACACGCCCAATTGCTTTGCTAATTTTGGCTCCGAAGGCAAACGTTCCCCAGCAGGGACCGAAGCGATCAATGCGCCTAAATCAGCTTGCAATTTCTGAAAAGGTGAAATTAAGACCATAGAAAATCCTATTTCGTATTGCGTAATGCGTAATGATTTTGCAAACTCAGTGGTTTATAAAAGTCATTACGAAATACACCATACGCACTACTCTATAACCGGCACAAACTCAAACTTCGTCACATCCACCAAGCCCAGGTCAGATATCCGCAGATCGGGGATAACGACCAAAGCCAATAAAGATAACTGCATATTCGGATTATTCAAGGTACAACCACAAGCTCTAAAGCCATCTAAGATAGTCGATGCTTTTTCTGCTACCACTGATGCCTCTTCTGTGGACATCAGTCCCGCAATTTCCAGCTCGACCTGGCCGATGACCTCGCCATCTTTGACAACTACTTGTCCGCCGCCGATCTCGGCGAGTTTGTTGGCTGCAATCGCCATATCAGCTTCGCTCGTGCCAGTTACCATCATATGATGACTATCATGCGCAACCGTTGAAGCGATGCCACATTTTTCGGTGAAGCCAAATCCACTCACCAACCCTACCGTCACATCACCTGTGGCCTTGTGTCTTTCGACAAGAGCCAATTTTGCAATATCACGCTCAATATCAGCATGGATCTCGCCATCTTTCGGCTGGATTTTCAACTTAAGATGCTTCGTCGGAGCCTGATTTTCGAACACGCCGATCACATTTGCGGTAACGCTCCCCTTTTGACTTGCTTTCGTTTTCAAAGCAAAATCTTCGGCTTTGAGCGGATGCCCCAAATGGACAGAACCCCGAGCCCAATCGGGATAGGTAACTTGCGGCATCTGAATTGTCATCTCTCCATTTTGAGCAATGACCTGCCCCTTGGCAATGACCATCTCTGGATGAAAATCATTCAAATCATCAACGATGAGCACATCTGCCCAACGACCAGGAGCGATCATGCCAATTTCACGGGATAAGCCGAAATGTTCGGCAGTGTTAATTGTCATCATCTGAAGTGCGGTCATCGGAGGCAAGCCCACATCAAGTGCGTGGCGCAGGACTCTGTCCATGTGTCCATCATTAACGAGCGTGCCAACATGAGAATCATCCGTACAAAGCAAGAAGCGACGCGAATCCAGTTTATGTTTGAGAATGGCATCTACTTGGCTTTCTACATCCAGCCAGCCAGAACCATAACGAAGCATAGCTTTCATGCCCTGACGCACACGCGCAATAGCATCTTCGGCACGAGTACCTTCATGATCGTCTTCGATGCCAGCAGCAACATAACCGTGAAAATCTTTGCCAAGATCAAGATTTGGATAATGCCCACCGACTACCTTGCCTGCATCACGCGTAGCAGCAACTTCTGCCATCATTTTGTCACTGGCGTTGAACACGCCAGGGAAATCCATCACTTCGCCGAGACCAATGATGCCATCCCATTGCATTGCTTCGGCAACGTCATCAGGCGTGATCTCTGCACCTGGCGTCTCAAATCCCGGCGCGGAAGGGACGCAGGAAGGAATTTGCACCCATACATGGATGGGTTGCTCAGCGGCATCATCTACCATTAACTTGACACCTTTAAGACCGAAAACATTGGCGATCTCATGCGGATCAATGAACATGCCGGTTGTGCCGCGTTTTGCAACGGCGCGTACAAATTCGGTGACAGTCACCATCCCAGACTCAACGTGCATATGTCCATCGAGCAAACCAGGGACAAGGTGTTTGCCACCAGCATTAACTACAATCGTATCTTTTGACACAGTATGCGAGGCATCTTTTCCAACATAGGCAATATGCCCATCAACAACGGCAACATCGGTTTTCGGAATAAATTCACCGGACTGAACGCTAACCCAAACGCCGTTACGAATGACCATATCGGCAGAGGCACGTCCCATGGCGACGTCTACAAGTTTTTTTGTGAGTTCAAGAGATGATTTCATAAAATTATCCAGTGTCAAATAATGATTTCGTTATTTTTCATTATTCGGCGTTTCTACGTACTTTTCAATTAGGTAATCATATTGCCCTGTATTGAGCTTGAATATTTCAACAAAGCGTTGGCTGTCCCAAAGAGGTGCTGAGATAACATAATGAAGCTTTTCATAA
>CAZOOX010000066.1:0-20820 GCA_964581545.1 uncultured Anaerolineaceae bacterium | reverse complement strand
CGTTCATTTTTTAGCGTCGAATAGAAAGGCGGTCTATGGGCGCAAAAACAAGGTCTTAAAAAATGATTATGGATAGGCAAGGCAAAGTAGATTAAGAGCTTGATGACAACCCGCTGATATTGGGTTCGCCATCCATCTTGAATCTGTTTCTGTACTAAGTCCTACCTTTCCACCGACAGATGAACTAATACTTGTCCAATCGTTACAGTCTTCAGTTGTACCGTCTATGTGACTCCCATCTGCATTTTCTGCACCTGACCACCATGTTCCGAGCCCAGCGCTAGTTAGTGTATTTGCAATATTTCCATCTAATAGGTCTGCCCAATTATCAGCAAACTTTACGCCGCTTGTAGATTGAATTGGTATATTGGTGGGAATGCTGTAATTTGCTGGCATATTTGCAATACTGTCTGCTGTGCTGTGGGCAATAAATGCTCGAGAATTAGTGTATCCTGCAGGGATAGCAGCGGCGCAAAGAGCATTTGTCGCTGCTCGATTACCCAAGTCGCCATCGTGAGATCCCGCGCTGTAAAGCAGAATGATGGGGTTTACCGTTATGTTAACAGTTGTTTGAGCCGATACACCTCCATGTGGATCTGCAGACGAATAGATAAAGCTGTCTGAACCAGTGAAACCAAGGGGTGGTGTATAAGTGAGTGTTTTTTGGTCGGGGGCAATAATTACTGTTCCGTTTGTCCCTGTTGTAATGAGATTGGTAATAGTCAGGGGATCGTTCCCCGGGTCAGTGTCATTCGCCAGTACATCGATCAGGGTTGCGCCGCTATCGCGGAAAACCGTTGCCGAATCATTTATCCCACTTGGCGCCCAGTTGGCAATGATCACGTCAAAAGATTGTGTGTGTGTACCGCCTTTTCCATCGTTAATAGTAAAGGTCAAATTATCTGTGCCCGCAAAGCCATCGTTAGGGTCATAGTTTATGATCGCTGGCCCGAATGTTGAGGAGCCATTTGTTCCTTGCGTTACAGATGTGATCGTCCATAGATCTCCATCAGGATCGCTACACAAAGCGCTGAGACCAATGTTCACAACCCCCGTAGTTTGCGGATTTGAATGATTGAAGCCAACACAGCTAGGATTTTGATTAGCAGGAGGTTTTGGGGTTGATGTCCATGGATACCAAACGAATGTAGATGTCGGGACAGAGATGGGCGTGGATGTTTGGGTGGGAATGGAAGTTGATGTGGGAATCGCGCTTGGCGTTGGGCTTGATCGCGCAGTGGGCGTTTGCCGGGTATCTGTCGGTTGAGGCGTAGCAAGCCCCTCTGCGGTGAGCATCGCTTCGACCAGTTCTTCAGCAAGTAGAACTGCTAGATCTTCATTTTCTGTTTCTGGGGAGGCAGTCTCTGCTACATCTGTACTTATCTTTGCAGGAATTGTAGCGAGAGCAAGTTCTTCAAGATATTGATTGATCGGTAATATGAATTCAATCGGCAAGGACTCGCTGATCAAAGTCCGAAAATCCTGGCTTAGTTGGCTCCCTTGTACAATCCCAAAACCATCTGTAGAGAGAGATACCACAGTGAAAAAGAGCATGAGAAAGGATTGAGCGAAAGAATTGCTTTTTTTCTGTCGCTTTTTTTTGGGGTTGGGAGCAGCCATATTCTAGTTTTTCAGAGCGATCCCATTTTTCTTCAGGGCAGCTACGGCTCGGACCATGAGTCTGGCTTTATCGGGGCCGTAATCGACTTTCTCGCTGACACATGCTCGAACCTTGAGTTTAACGTAGCCAAATGAGATTTCGTCAGAAGTTACGCTGGGCATAAAGGGCGGGTCTTCGAGGTCGGAAAAATCTTTGAGATCTTCGAGAATGGCTTTGACGGCGATTTCAAGATCTTCTCCAGTTGGGAGGGCGATGAGAACGAAAATCAACTGTCCTTTGATAGCAGAGTGATTGACAATAGTGCCGTCCATCACATCTGCGTTGGGGATGATGATCTTGTCGCCGAGTACTCCTTCTAGTGAAGTGTTCGCAATATCTATATTTATTACTTTACCTTTGTAGCCTGCCAGAGAAACATGATCTCCAACAGTATAAGGCTGAGTTGTAAAGAGTTTTATGCCTGCCAAAATATCCGATGCAAAGCGTTCACCACCAAGGGCAAAGGAGCCGGTGAGAACGGTGATGAGAATGACTGCCACACCTGCTGCTCCGCTGATATCTAGAATGATCTTGATTGCCAAGATCGCAATTGCGAGACGCAGAAGGTTTGCAACGAAGCGAGCGAAGGGTCTGCCCAAAAGTTTTTCGAGCAAGCGAGCGAGAATTTCTCCTGCTAAAAAGGCGACCAATGCACCAATAATTGCAATGAAGAGTGCGTTGAGAATATTGCTTGAAAAAATAAAAAGGTTTTCGATCATGTCTTCTCCTACCTGCTTTAGTACTTAAGTCATGTTTTACAAAGTATACAATAGCATTTCAGTTTAGGGGTTAACATATTTGTTAATCGGGATGAATGTCATAAGAAAAAGGTCTGTTTTTTTGGGGTCAGACCTTTTTCTTACGCTCAATCTTTCAGGCTGATCGTGGCTTTTACAGGACGATGATCGGAGACCCCATCCCATTGACTCAAAAACGCACTCTCCACTTGCCATTGGTCCGAGCAAAAAATATAGTCTAGGCGAAGGAGCCATTTTGGGGTTAGTGGAATTCCTGCCATTGTTATGCGAGAGCTGCCCGGTGATGCCGCGCCAGGGAAGGTGTGTCCCAGCCCCCAACCTTTTTCTCTCCACGTATCTTGAAGGTCGGTACTGAGTATTTTATATGCATCGTTCTGCTCTGTGATATTGAGATCGCCTAATACGATTAACGGCTCTTCTCGACTGTTTGCAAAAGATCGCAATGCGCTGATCTCCAGATTTCTCTTCTCTGCGGTGGAGATCAGGTTTTCGAAGGGAATCATCGAGCCTGGTGGCGATGCGTGAAAATTAATCAGGATAATTTTGGTTTTTTCCCAGTCAATTTCCAGAATTTGGGGCTTTCCAACCCAACGACCTTGCAGGTCGAAAGAGTTTTCTCTAAAGGGATATCGGCTGATCAAACCCATCCCGACTACGCCCCTCTCTGGAGCAAGGAGTTGATAGGGATACTCATCTAGTAATTCTTTCTCTATTTCTCTTGCTATTTCCGGGTTTAATTCTTGAAAGGCAATGATCTCTGCGTCTGACGCTCGGATGGATGAAATAACTCCTGCTGGTTCTGTATTGGACCCAAGCAGATTGAAAGTCATTACGGAGAGTTGCTGTTCAGTCTTTTTGTTTTGTTCGAAAGAAGGCAGGAATAATCCTCCATACAGAATCAAGCCTGCCAGAAAAATGCCAAGAGTGCCTATTAGTAGACTGCGCTTGCGGGTGATAATTGCTAGCGTTAATGGCAGAGGCAAAAGAAAGAAGAAATACACAGAAAAAGAGTTCAGCAGAAAAAGCCACCACCAACGATCCCCAAAAAATGGGCTTAGAACAAGCCATATGAAGAAAGCCATGAAGTAATAATGTGTTAAGGCCGTAATGATTTTTAGATTCGAGATTTTTTTCATAATTGATAGATTTTTTAGCGATTGGATTTTGAAAAATGGATTATAGCGCAGGAGCAAAAAGAAAAATGGTCTGAAAAAAATCAGACCATTTCTTTCTCCATTTTTCATTCGCTCTCTGCGAACTTGTTGTTGATTACTTTCAAAAATATTGGTGAGCTATTCTGCGAGCAACGCACTCTGGCTGTAAGGGATCAGGCCGTTCATGCTATGTCCTATACCTGGAATCAATTCGATCATAAATTGACTTTCAACCCCGTTTGCTTCTGCAAATGTGCTCATGTCTTTTATCCAGTTTCGAGCGATCGTAAATCGATTCCTTCCTTTTTGCCCGATAATTAACTCTAGGGGTATTTCCTCTTTGTCATCTAACCCAACGATCACTGTAAGATGAATTTGGGTTGCATCCAGCCATTTTTGCTTTTCAGGAATAATATCTACTCGGTTGCTTATATTTTCATCCCACGTGATGGTTGTGTGGAGTTCTCCCATGCCAAAGGGCCAATTAATATCAATGTCAGGTTGTGGATAAGTTGCCGCGGAAGTGATCACGGCTTTCCTGACTTTTTCCGGATGCGTTACTAAGAAACGCCCTACAAATTGTCCACCTGCTGAATGTCCATACAGATTGTATTGTGCATTCGATAACTCAAAAGCAGATTGATATGCTTCAACCAAGCGAATTACCCATTCATCTGCACCGATCTCTCGGCCAAATAAACCGCGATAGCCAGTCATTGCTTGGTCACCATAACGGCTGCTGAAATCTTCCTGATTAAAAGCTGGGGCGATCAAAATATAATCATGCTCTTCAGCAAAGGTCTTCCAACTATTTACATAAAATTCAGCGTTTTCCTCTGCAGTGCCGTCTTTTGGGGTCCCGTGTACCAAAACCAATATCTTTGTGTTTTCACTTAGCGTAGTTGGTACATAAGAATAAAAGGTGCCGAAGCCATCATCCCCTTCTGTAACTTGTCCTATTTTAGCATTTAAAGAAGGCATTGGTCGTGCTTCAGTAGCACAAGATGATAAAGCTATGCCCAGTATAAACACAATGGCAGTAACGTGAATAGTCAAGCCTGAGAATTTACTGATATGTACAGGCCCTCTGTTTAGTTTCATTAGGACTTTCGCTCTAAAGGTTGAAAAAGGCTCTAAGGGGATTTGCAATCCCCGTTTTTATGAGAAAAACGCTGGCTTGCCTGTGCTCCGAGGGATACAAACCCAGCGAGAGCATCATTTATAACTTTACCACCACCAGTTTTTTCATCACATCTATAACTCAACCAATATGTCCAAGTCTTTTGCCAATTCAATACTGAATTGAATTTCATTCGTGCCAAAATCTGCTTTTTTCTTTGTTTTCTCTTCATATATTTCTATAAAATCTTCCGCTGTCTTTTCAACGAACTCTTGAATTGTTCCGATACCCATATCATAGATCATTCGCGCAAATGCTGGCCCTACTCCATAGGCTCTGGATAGATCCGATAAAGAAACGATTTCGTTCAATGCTTCAATTGGAATTCCTGTTTTTTGTGCGAGTTCTTCTCTTTTGTCTTTTTCGCCTGCTTCATTAAGCACATGACGGGTGTTTTTTATTCCTACCGAGGCCAATCTTTTTATGTGATTCCTTTCTATGCCAGCATATTTATCAATTCGTGTTGGCTTTGGGATATAACTCTTTGCTTCTCGGTTTAGGATCGTTAAATATTCAACTGACAATCCCGTTTCTTTTGAGAATTCTTCGATCTTTGATTTCGTTTTTAATCGATCTGTTAATTCTTTGAGATTTGATAGTTGCTGCTTTTCCAATTTTTTAAATCGTCCTTCAATATCTTCTTTTAGAATCACCCGGCTAGGGATCATTTCTCGGTGCTGAAGACTTTTTTTAAATTTTTCTAAGTTGTAGCTCTCTAGTTTTATGTGAAATTGATTTCCCATTTTTTATCCTTCTTTGCTTATGGTTTCAGTGTGATTTCAGGAACATCTTCTTTTTCGCCAGAACCAGTCAAAGCCCAAGTCCCCAATAAAACCACGCCCAGTATTGCTACGCCAAACAGAAGCCCCAGCATTTTTCCTGTCGCATCTACTTCTTCGCTGCCATCGGTGCAGACCAGATAGCTGCCGGTTGCATTGCCTCGTGGGTCAGATATAGATTCTGTTGTCCGCTTCATATGCATCCCCGATGGACAAAGAACCGGCTCTAAAAAACTAAGAGAGTCGGTAAAGAATTCACCGGCGATATAAAGCAACGGACACAACAAGATGCTTAGAAGCGATAATATCAGCAGCGCTTTTCGTAAAGCGGGGGTGGTCTTTGCCATTTTCTTCTCCTTTCTCATCAGTCAATAGTTTTTTTCTATAACCATTATGGCAAAAAAAGAGCGAAGAAACAATTTGATTTTGAAATTCTTTAAGCTGAGCGCATCCCATCTAGCCCACACCAAACCAAACTCTTTTCCCATAGGATGCGAGCCTTCTCTTCATCATAGGATTCGTCGCTCGAACGTTTTTCTTCACCATCCACGATGAATTTGCCGCCCTCGCTCCCGAATTTAGGCTTGGTCGCTGCGACAAGATACGAATCGGATGCCTCATCCAGTGAGCGCGCGAAAGGCATCTTTGGCATCACCTGCATAAAGAAGAACCTTGCTACCGGAGAATCTCTCCGCGCCCCAATTGCTTCTGGGACAAATCCCGGGCACACCGCATGTGACGTGACCCCCGTCCCCGCAAGCCGACGATTCAACTCGTAAGCAAACCACATATTTGCCAACATGGTTGTAAGTATTTTTTTGTTCTCATTTCATTTTCCAGTAAGCGAACCACGCTAAAGCGGTGATTGGAATATCGTAATAGAGCGAATTCGATGTGTAAGTCCCTGTTTCGAGCAGGAGCGCGCTCACGAATCGCACGGACGTGACCCCGCTCATTGACAGCGCCAAAAAAAGGAGCGCAGTCATCAGCCATTTTTCCCGAAATGCGCCGAAGAGCATAAAGAAACTCATCGCCCCGCTCAAACCCAAATACATGACGAAGAGTTCCACCATCCCATCAGCAGATGCGATCTCCAGCCCCATGAAGACAGCGATATTGCCAGGATTTGCCAAAAGGGAAAGTCCATAGCCAAGCGTGACCAGGCTGTGAAGGATGAGTAAACCTTTTGCAAGGAGGGGAATCTTTTTGTTGGGCATGAGCATTATTATAAATAAAAACGGAAAGAAGTTCTCACCTCTTTCCGCTTTATATCTGAGGGGTTGATTTTGCCGCACAACGTTTAGCTCATACGTCGCACCGACTTGACCAGAGTATCTCCCATGTCCAACGCAGAAGGTAATTTCACAGCCGGTCCAACTCCGCGCAGAAGGCGCGGACGTCGGGAAATACTTCTACAGAAGCGACAGCAGAAACCCTATGAAGAACAATCCAATCGCCAATACACTCATTCCAACAGGTGGAGTTCCAGGTGTTTTCGTTTTCACCAAGTAGGTAGCGTACAACGTGGATAGGGAAGCCACCAGTCCTATACCTGAAATTGCATACATTGCCCAAATCGCTCCAGATTGGAAGGGGATAATCACCAGTATCGTTAAGCAGAGGCCAACCCCAAGCAGTCCTCCTCCACAAGCTCGCATTAGGGCAAGCAATAGAACCTGCAGATTTGCAGGGAGCTCATCCCATTCCTGACCAATTGCTTTGCCATGATATGGCATGAACTTCGATCGAGTTAGATAGACTACTCCGAATATCACAGATAGCAGAGCTGCAACGAGGTAGCAAGCCGTTGCCACAGAAGCTGTTGTTACCATAGAAACCTCCTCCCGAAAGTATGGTGTTTGGACACAAGTCGCATGGCTGCTCAGCGGCATACTAGTCGCGAAGCGACCGCCGCGCTAACCGTGAGCACCCGCCTAACTAGGTGGTATGCAGAGCCTGCCTCTGCATAAAGTTGAATATTAATATTATACAAAAAAGCGGAAAGAAGTTCTCGTCTCTTTCCGTTTTTTAGACCAACAATTAGGTGGTTTATAGCTCTGCTACTGCCGGAATGATTTCTTTTGCAAAAGTTTCGAGCGGCGTGACCTTGTAGACATCCGGCATATTGAAGATGGTATGTGTGAAGCCCATCTCAGAGAGTCCTTTGATACGCTTAATGACACTATCCACGGTGTCATTTTCTGAAAGATGTACGGTGCCGAGGGATGTTTTTTCGATAGTGTCGTAATCACGATCCAATCTTTCGCAGTGCGCCTTGAGCGTGTCAATGGCACTTTGCATTTTATCCATCCCTGCCATTTCGAAGAAATTACAGGCATCGGCATATTGAGCGACCATGCGGAGGGTTTTCTTCGGGCCCATGCCGCCGATCAGAATGCGGGGATGCGGCTTCGAGAGGGGAGCGGGGTTATTGGTAATTGCCGGAGCAGAGAAATGCTGCCCTTTAAACGAGACCACGTCTCCATCCCAGAGCGCTTTCGCCAGTTGGAGATTGTCCTCCAGTTGCTCGAAGCGTTCCGACGTGGAGGGGTAGTCAATCCCATATCCTTTGGCTTCCTCTTCATACCAGGCCGCACCGATGCCGAGATAAGCCCGTCCGCCGGAGAGAATATCGAGGGTGTTGACCATCTTCATCAGCACGGAGGGATGGCGGTAGATCACGCCCGTGACCATGACGCCGAGTTGGGCTTTTTCTGTTAATCCCGCAAAATAGCCGAGGGTGGTGTAGCTTTCCAGCATGGGGTCGGTGTAGGCTTCGCCGAATAAGCCCTTGATCTGATAATAATGATCCATGACCCATAGGCTGTGAAAACCGGCTTCTTCGGCCGTGGTGACGATCTCTTTGAGTTTGGGACGGATGCTTTCTGTGCTGCCGGGATATTTGAATGAGGGAACCTGTAAACCAATATTCATTTTTTTCTCCTTTAGATATGGTGCCATTATACAAAAAAGCGAAAAGAAGTTCTCACGAAAAAGCGGCTCTTCCATGAAGGGACTTTCCATCAGCCAGCCGAAGAAGAGCAAGCCAAATAATGCCCACGCAGGCAGACCGCCGCCCAGCCACTCATGGATGCCCTGTGTCATGTCGTAGAGCATATTTTGCTCATCCCATCCCCAAAGCGCGGATGAAACCCACGCGGTGACACCGATCAACCCCAACCCCAAAAGCGGACCCGCCACCCACCAGCCCCAATGATTCGGCATCCGCACGCCGATTCTCTTGCGACCTTCGGGGCGCAGCAGGACGAATATCCACACCCAAACGGCGATCAAGCCGATGGTTCTGAAAATGGAGGTCAAGCCGATATGCACCAGAAAGATCAGCACAACGATTAGCCACTCGGCAGGGATGAAGCCTTTGATTTTTTCTTGGAAGATGCCTTTTGTATTTGACATAATTTTCTCCCTTCACAGACCACACGGAGATGAAATCTCCGTGCTACATAGCAGCGCTGGATAAAGTCCAGCTTGTTCTCAACACGACCTTAGCCCGATTGATCGGGCGCTGTTTCGTAGCGTGGGGATTTCATCCCCATGCGGTTTTTCAGCCACTCGGCGGGGATGAAGCCTTTGATTTCTTTTCGGAACATGGTTAAAACCCAAGTTTTCCTTTGTTGAAAAGCGCAGTCTCTCGAAAAACAGCTTTCTCTACTTCATTGTTTTGTGCTTCATCTCTTGAATTGTCGATATCTAATAATTCTAAATATTCATTTGAGAAATCAATAAGCATACGTGTGGCTGTTTTTGTAAATCTAAAGGGTTCTAAATAAAATTCATCGTCAACTAGTTTATATAATCCCCACTTAGTTAGCAGGTCATATTTTTGATCCGAATCTCCACATTGACGAATGAACTGTAAGATATTCGGGTTTGTCCTAATAAAGTTCATTTCCCACTTTTTGCCTTTTCCCGTTGATATCATTCCTGTTTTTTCCAACATGTCCCGATGTATTACAAACTCACGAAATTCGTAAATTAATTTTATAAAACTGGTGAATTTTGAGATATGTTGCCTCAATGTTGGAGCATCTTCTCGGAATGCTCTTAGAAAATCCCTTCCTGATCTTGGATTGAGAGACACTCTTGATAGATTATTCTCGAAGCCGAGATTATATTTTGTGTTGGTTTCAATTGCTAAATTGTCGAATACTCCAGTGACAAGGGATATGAAATAATTGAAATGATACAAACTGTTATCCATAGTGTCATTATTTTTACCTAAATAATATTGAAAACCTATTTCGTCGATGCTCATCAGGATGTATGTAAAACGCATCAAAAAGGCTTGTTTCAGGCGTGGAGTATTAAAATGACTTCGACGAACTTTAGAATTTAAGGATGTCCAATAAAAAAGACCTTTGTTGCATGTATAACTCTTAATCAATCGGTTCAGGGTTCGAGTCCCTGGTCGCTCACTACAATATGCAGGGGTCGCTCTCCTGCGACGCCCTATATATACGGGTAAAGACCTGTCGAAATCGACAGGTTTTTCTTTTTGCGAGCAGTTTCGCGAGCAATTGGGGGGCTTTAGCGCTGAGAAGGTGTTTCGCTATCCAGTATTTCCCCAAAATTAACTGGTATTAAGGTTACGATTTCATCCATCACTTGGGCAGCTTGTTCCTGCATTGTTGGCATAAGATGCCCATAAATATTCAACGTGGTACTGGTTTTTGCATGGCCAAGCATCTTTGAGACAACAATTACGGGGACGCCGTTATTCAGCAAAAGCGATGCGGCGGTATGGCGTAGATCATGGAAACGGATCTTTTTGACCCCGGCTTTTTCCAACTGTGTCTTGAAGTCTTTTGTGACATTCTCTCCATCCAGAGGTGTGCCCACAACGGATGGGAAAATCAGTCCATGCTCTTTCCAGTTTTCTCCTGCAAGGTTTGCCTGTCGTTTGCATTCCTGATATTGTTGACGAAGCGTTTCTAGTGTCTTCTGCCCTAATTGAACGGTTCTGCGTCCTGCACGGGTTTTCGGTGGGCGAAAAACAAGCCCTTCCCCTTTGATTCGCTGAACTTGTCGCTGGACACGAAGGGTACTGTGCTGCCAGTTCAGGTCTGTCCATTTGAGCGCCAGCAACTCACCTTTGCGCATTCCTGTCTTGATGGCTAAAGTGTACAAAGCGTTATAAGAGCTTTCCTGAATCGTGATCAAGAATCGCAAGATTTCGTCTTCATCAAGAAAGACCATTTCTTTATCGTCAACACGCGGCAGAATAGCCCCTTGTGTTGGGTTGTAGCCAATATATCCTCGCCGAACGGCATCATTGAGACATTTACGCAAGATTGCATGAACATAGCGTACGCTAGAAGCGCCCAAACCACTTTTTTGTAAGGCCATGTAATGGGCTTCGATGATATTCAAACTCAGGTCACGTAATTTGATTTTTCCAAGTTCTGGAAGGATGTAGTTGTCCGTCTGTTGTTTGTATTGCACGGCTGTATTGGGCGCAACGGTGGTTTTATGAAATTCCAACCACTTTGGGATGAAGTCGCCGAGCGTCACATTTGCTTTGCTATAGGTCATACCGCGTTCGACCTGAGTTTGCGTTTTCTTTATCCATGCAACGCATTCGGTTTTGGTATCGAAATTGCAGGTTAAACGCTGTCCGTCAATCGTGACAGCAGCGCGCCATTTTTTTCTATCCTTCCAGATAGACCCTTCTTGATTCGTTCTTCTTTTCGCCATCTTGATCTCCTTTTAGAAGTTGTCAAGATTAGCGATTGATAGTGTTGCCGTTTGAGCTATTGGGTTGGTAAGGTTCCACGTTGCCATATATATTTTACCCTTCTTCATATGGTGAGGGGAATCATACCCTTGACTCATTTTTATGAACTCGCTTTCGTCAGGTTGGCAGTGATGTAATTATGCAGGTCTAGTGGGCGAACGCGCTTGGCGTTCCCTATATTGACTGTCGGGATTTCGCCGGTTTGCATTAATCGGTATGCCATTGATTTGCTGATATTTAAAACTTTTGCTATATCGGCTGCCTTGAGCAACACATGGGTAGTGATATATTCCGGTTTTTTATTCATGCTACACCTCGAAAAGTGAGTTTTTGGTTGGATGCGGACGCGACGGTCTGCGATTGCGATAACAATTCTTTGCCATGTGAAAAGGATACTGCAAATGGGGCAGGGGTACCCCCATAGGTGTACCGGCTTTGCAAATATGCAATTTCATTGCATATTTGCAAAGAGTATGCTATAAAATCTGTAAGATAACTCATAAAGAATGGCGGTGCTTCCCATGTTTAAAAGAACGCTCGAAACCAAATTGCTAACTCTTTCCAAGAAATTTCAGGTGATCACCCTTACCGGTCCACGTCAGTCCGGGAAAACCACCTTGGTGCGTTCCGCTTTCCCTAATCTTCCTTACATATCTCTTGAAGAACCTGATATTCGGCAAATTGCGCTTTCGGATCCACGGGGCTTCCTGGCTAATTACCCCAAAGGTGCAGTTCTTGATGAAGTCCAACACGTTCCTGAGCTTTTTTCCTATATTCAAAGTCTGGTGGATGGGGATAGAGATATTCAATTCGTTTTGACGGGATCATCAAACTTCCTGCTCATGGAAAAGATCAGTCAAACATTGGCGGGGCGTACCGCAATCCTTCACTTGCTACCCTTTTCCATAGCTGAACTCAACCCGAATATTCCACCGTTTGATCGCTACGAAAGTCTGATTTTCAAGGGGCAATATCCTCGCATCTATGATCGTGAGATAGCGCCAACCGATTTCTACCCGTCCTATATTCAGACCTACGTCGAAAAAGACGTTCGGATGATGAAAAATATTGGCGACATGAATACTTTCATTCGTTTTGTGCAGTTATGTGCCGGTCGCACCGGGCAACTGGTCAATTACGCCGGCCTGGCGAGTGATGCAGGCATCAGCCCGAATACAGCCAAAGCATGGTTGTCCATTCTTGAAAGCTCGTATATTGTTTACCAGCTGCCCCCGTATCATCGTAACTTCAACAAGCGGATCGTGAAATCTTCAAAACTTTATTTCTACGATACCGGTGTTGCCTGCTCTCTGCTCGGAATTAAAGATGAAGATCAGGTTGCTTTACACTATATGAAAGGTGCGCTTTTTGAAAATCTGGTCATCAATGAATACATCAAAAGAAGTATTCATCGTGGTGAAAAGCCTGAAATCTATTTCTGGCAGGATAGCCAGGGCAAGGAAATAGACTGTCTGCTGGTAGATGGGGAAAATATCGTTCCGATTGAGATCAAGGCGGGCAAGACGATGAGTAGTAGCTATTTTGCGAACCTTCAGTATTGGAGAGAAATAGCGAAAAAACCAGATGATGATGGTTTCGTCGTTTATGGTGGTGAGCAGAGCATGAGTACAAGTACAGGGAAATTTCTCAGTTGGCGAGATTTAGATACGCCACTGACGGATTCCCCCTAATGGTGAATTATGAAAAATAATTACGAGAAACCCGTATCTGAACTGCTTGAATTCGGCGAAGCTGATTGGACTGAATGGGATGATTATTCCGCATTTGGTTTCAGCCAGAAACATATCCCAGAACTCATTCGGCTGGGCAAAGATCGCGCGCTTATTATTGGTGTCGATGATGCCGAGTTAGGATACGCGGCCTTATGGGCGCCCCTGCATGCTTGGCGCGCCCTCGTCCAAATGCAGGCAAGCGAAGCAATTTTCCCGTTGCTGGATGTCTTTGACTGGACGGATGAGGTAGACAGTGATTTGATCAGTGAAGGGCTATCAAACGCTTTTCAGAAGTTTGGATCGCCGGTCATTGAACCATTAGCGATGTTTCTTCACGAACCCTACCATAAAATGTGGGCCTATGTCAGCGCGTCTGAAATTCTTGGTCGGATTGGTGTCAAACATCCCGAAACCCGTGACCGCGTAATTGAGATTATCACGGCTGCCTTGGATGAAAAATATGAACACAACGATGGGGATATAAACGGCTATTGGATCTCCGATCTGCTTGACCTGAAAGCCGTTGAAAGTTACCCAGTCATCAAGAAAGCCTTTGATGCCAAGAACGTGAACCTGCGCATCGCAGGCGATCTGGAAGACGTGGAACTTGAGTTTGGCATGCGGGAAAAACGGGATACACCGGCACCCAATACACCAATTTCCCCAGACTTGATGCGTATCCTTCAGGAAATGGATGCTGCCAAGCAAGATGGCAAGAAATCAAGGAAAGAAAAGAACAAACAGAAGCAGGCAAAGAAATCACGTAAGCGAAAGCGTAAAAAGAAATAGTCCTTAGCAGACAGCTTTCTCGATTGCTTCTTTTACTTTTCCCAAAGACATAGGGGTGTAATCCCAATTATCCACACCTACATCCAAACTGTTGAGTAGCGGCGGCAGATTGCCATGTGAGTGTCCGTAGAGCTGCCAACTCCCATAATGGGATCGATCCCAAACCCGCATCGCATAATGGCAAAGCACCAATAGCTGTGGCTTGTCCTGATCGGAAATGGATACTTTGATCGTCTGCAACGGGGGCAAGATCACAACCGGATGTCCCGACTTGGAGAGATACTCTCGCTTTGATACCCAATGCTTGTCATGCCCGCCGGGAACAACGGAGATTCTGCCATTCAAACGTGGAAAGTAGGTCTCTGCCTGTTTTTGTCCTCCCAGTGTGAAATCGCCGAGATGATAAACCGTATCATTCGGACGAACGGCTTGATTCCAGTTTTCGATCAATGCCTCGTCCATTTCCGATACCGTTTGATAGGGACGCTCGCAGTAGGCAATCACATTCGCGTGTCCGAAGTGCGTGTCGGCTGTAAACCAAATGCTCATGCTTCATCCTTGAACCCAGTGGGCTTGTCTGGCGATTCTAAAGTTTCAAGTGGGGCATCAATGGTCTGCAGGATTTGATCGGCTTGATAAATACGATTACGGGCTTGCCCTGTGATCTCACGCAACATCCCCAAAGATTCCAGTTTCTCTATCAAACGCTGGGCGGAAAGATAATTTTTTAAACCCAGACCGGCTTCGATCTGGCGCACGGTCAGGATAGGTTGCCCGAGCATGAAGTCGACCAGCTGCATCAGGTTTTCGAAGGTACGTTCGCTTTGTAGTCGTTTGCGATAAATTTCTTGTAATCTCGCTAATGCTCGCACTCGTTCTCTGGCGCTGGTGGCTTGCTCTTTAATCCCAGCCAGAAAGAAGGTCAACCAGTCTTCCCACTTCCCATACAAACTCACGTTCAGCAAGTGTCGATAATATTCGCTGCGGTACGTCTCGATATAGGCGCTCAGGTACAGGAAAGGCTGGGGCAGCAAACCCCACTCAAAGAGCAACAAAGAAACCAATAAACGCCCAATGCGTCCGTTCCCATCCAGAAAGGGATGGATCGCTTCAAATTGGTAATGGATCAGTCCCAGACGCACCAAATCTGGCAAGTCAGATGGCGCATAGATGAAATCTTCAAGAGCATGCAAACAGGTGTGCATCTCGTCCACTGGTGGCGGAACATAGCGAGCATTCTCCAGCGTTGAGCCGGCTGCCCCGATCCAGTTCTGACTGCGGCGAAACTCGCCAGGCGTCCAAAAGTCGCCGCGTACGCCTTTCATCAGCTTTTCATGCAATTCCCGAATTAAACGCAAACTGACCGGCAACGTTTCGATCCGCTCCAAGCCATCTTCCAGTGCCTTGACATAATTCTGGACTTCCTCGGCATCGGTGCTTTCAGTGAAGGAGAGTTGCTCTGCTTCAAAAATATACAGTTCCCGCAGTGATGTATGCGTCCCTTCAATGCGCGAAGAACTAACGGCTTCCTGGCGCACAAAGGGCTTTACAGAGATCATCGTGGGCGGGAAGGCTTCACCGGCAGCCGCCAGGTGAGCGAGGGCACGCTCGACTTCGCTCAACAGCGTAATAAGCTGTGGCGACCACTCAATCTCTGGTGGCAGCGCAGCAGGGATAAAGGCTAAATGTCCACGCTCGGTTTGGATCAGACGCCCAGGAGCAGATGCCGTAAAATCGTTAATTTTCATAGAAGTTCTCTCAGAAAGTGTAAAAATCAAAACCCTTATTTCTATTTTAGCCGAAAAGTGTAAATAAGAAAGCCCCTTATTTACACTTCTTCTTTGGTTCACAGTGTAAGTACCCCGTTGCCAAAACGATTATGCTGGGGGCATGAAAACAAAACCCCTTCCCCTGACCTGGCAACCAATACGGCACGACCAGTACATGCTGGATGTTTTCCAGTATCCGATCTCTGCTAAAGACGGTCTACCTCCCACAGCCCAACTTGAAGTCATCCGAGAAATCGCTAGACGTCTGGTGAAAGTACGCCGGAATGCAGGTATATGGGTGTCCGTTTCTGCTCCGGGCAGTTGGTATCTGAACGAGCTCAGACGCTTACGGGGCTATGCCTTTCCTGCAATTGCGATTATGCCGACAGGCAAAAAGCCGGTTTTAAATGATTTTTCCTCCTTTCCATTTCATGGAGAAACTTTATCACCGCCGACATTCTCCTTGGAACGCTTTGAAGCCGATCCATTATCGCAGAAAGCGCGCACGGAATTAACTGTGCTTCGGACTGCGGCACGTCTGGGCAAAGCCTCTACCAAAGAGATCGCTGCCCAGAGCGGGATCAGCCGCGCCTACGCCAGTCGCATGCTGGTTGTCCTGGAGATGAAAGCACTGGTGGAAAGAGCATTGGTTGGCAAATATGCGGGTTGGGCAGTCACCAGACAAGGGATCATTATGGCGCATCGCTCCTGGAATGTTCCACCGGGTGTCTCCTTCGCATCATTTCGGCGAGAACAGCGTTATGCGGGCTATCGTCATCGGCGTGTTGCGCGCTTGTGGCCTGCCTGGTTGAAAAGCGCTTATCGTACTGCGGAGATTTGGTCTGCCTGGTCTGAACCTTCGCTCAGACCAGGCTATCCAGATTCGCTAGTGTGGGGTTTTTGGCAGGGGCAGGAAATGCTATTTTGGCTGGAAGTGGATGCCGGAAAAAAGAATCAACATGAACTCAGACAGATTTATGCAAGACGTTTGAAGCAGGCTGCTTTCTATGCCAAGTACCATAAGCTGCCGATTATTTTTACTGTTCTGGCAAAACCTTGGGTGTTGTCGGTTATACGCCCCGTCTTTCTTCGACTGCCTCCTGGGATGGCAGGTTTGTTGCAGGATTGGCGTGATTTTGGTTATTTGCCGATCCCTTACTTTGCGCCTTAGATACGGAGTAGTTAAAGGGGCTTAGTGGGGTGATACTCAGGAACGTCTTTCGGGGGCTGAATGGGGTGATACTGGCTTATTCAAAAACAAGGGTTCCGCAGGCGGATTTCCCTGGAAAGGTAGCCCCTCGCGCGTAAATACTGATGAAATTCGGGCAAGGCTGTCAGCATTAGACGTCCTCGTCATCGTCATCATCAAAATCATCTTCGCCCCAACAATCTTCATCATCGAAGCAATCTTCTTCATCTTCTTCCGGCTCAAATGGATACCATCCAGGACTTTCTCCTCCAAAATTCAGAACGATCAATGCGTCTTTGTAATCATAATGATCAAGTGCAGGATTCTGTAGGATATGTTGAAGTATAAATACTTCATCAAAGGTTTTGGCCGAGACCAGATCGATCAGGTATTTTCCATCCAGCATAAAATAAGATCCGCCATTGAGAGCGTGCTGTAATTTTTCATTCACCTGCCATATTCGTAATCTTTCATAATCAAGCACAGCGTTGAAAGCGTGAAATAAATAGGCAGATCCTTCTCTTTGTGCACGACCTGTTAGTGGCGCGAAGTAACTTTCATAAATATGGATTAATTTTCGCACACGCCAATCATCTTCTATGTATCTCATGGGTTATCTCCTTTGTTCATAAGAGTTAGTTTAGATGGTCTATTCAAACCGATGCGTAAAGACGGATCGGTTATAGATTCGCAAAGGGAGTTGGTAAAGTTTTGTCAGGTATTTATTGTGTTTTTTCTTTCGTCTCCCGACATGTCGGGTTTCTGGCCTACATGTCGGGGAAAGAAAAAGCCGACATGTAGAGTTTTCTCAGGGATTTTTAGTCACCAAATATAAGAGTTGGTTTTTAGTCACCAGAAATCACAGGAGCAGATCATCTGCGAAGGCTGCCAGGTCGTCATCGTCGGGTAAGTCATCTGCTTCCAGAATGAGAAGTTGTCCGTTGCGCATAGCGCTCTTGACCGCCACGACCCTTTTACCGATCGGGAAACCTTCCAGAAAGGCGATCAGGTCGTCATCTTCGCCTTCCCACAAGCGTAGTGTCAGACGATAGATGTGAAGTTGCCCGGTCTTGCGTGAACGGCCCATTAGCTGCGCTTGCGTCCTTCCTGAAAAAGCCCCAATTTATATAAGCCTCGCGCGATTGAGAGTACGGGGTTTTCAGGGACAAAGACCTTGCCACCGAAGTGATAGGGCAGGGAGTTTGCCAGCAGGATGGTGCCACCACCGACCATCAGGATTGCGGCAAAACGCTTCCAGGCCTGCCCCCAAGTGCTTTCGATCACACCGGTCACCTCCCGTTCCCAAATCACAAGTGCATCCCGGATATCCAACTGCTGGCTTCGCAGGAGCGTGTCCAGTTCACCCATCGAGTACATGCCGCGTGGATTGGTGATTTCCAGTAAACGGCGCACGCCTGCAGTCGTCCCTGCGGTAAAGCGTTGGACGGTTTGTTTGTTGCGCACAACCAGCAGTTCGACGGTATTGAAGCCCACCGAAATGATCCCGACCTCTTTCCCGAAGGCGGCTTTGCGCTGTGGGATGAATTGCCCCTGCTCATCTAGCAGGTAATCAAAGAGCGCTCCTACAGGTTGCGATGTCACTTTGACATCTTGAATATGGACTTCGTAAGGCTGACCATCTGCTTCCCAGGTATGCGAGCCCTTCATCCAGCGCCGCACGGCATAGACATTCTGTTGGGCATCTTCACCTGTTAGGGGTTCCAAGGGCATACCTACGGTTACTGTGATATCACCGTCTAGCGAACCATAGTCTTGTATATAGTGCGTCAGGGAGCCGTAGAAGAGCGCGCGCATTTCCGGTGCGCCGATGAGACGGTCGTAGTCCAGGTTTTCAATCGGATGTCCCCAATCATGTGCGCCGCTGCCGATGTAAAAGGAGCCTTGCTCGGTTTGGACATGCAAGGGAGGCTTTTTGTTTCTCAGCCCCAGCATTTTAGTAACTTGTTGCGTACCATTGACGGCAACCTGTGATGGAACTTCGACGCCTCCGGGGATTCCGTAAATTTTATTGGCACCCATGCCGAGATCTTCGCCGAGAATAATTTTTGCGGGCTCTTTTGCGCTCAAGGTTTTCTTCTCCTGTCTGTTTTTTAGTCCAAATATTCAGCGTATTTGCTGTTGAGATAGCGATTGCGATCATCACGGACAGCAACCTTTTTTGGGGGAGGCTTTTCCCCGGAAAACAGGCGTTTGCGGAAATAGCCTGCCTTGTTTCTTAGGCCCGTTTTCTCCTGAGAATGTTCCGCCCACGCACGGACTAGTTCAGGCTCTTCTTGATAGCGTTGCTGAATGGGGCGCAGTGAATCATTCCATCCGATTTCGGCAAGAATTTCAATCAGGTCATCAGGCAGCTTGGATAGATCATCATCACCAGCTTTTTTCGCTCGATGCCGCTTGCGTTTTGTTTTTTTAGCGTCCCTTGATGATGGTGTTTTTAAGTCGTGTTTTGAAAGCGTGTCTTTTAAAGTGTATTCCCTGCCTGATCGCGCTCCATTTGTGTTATTTACCCCTTTGTTTGTGTTTGCAACCAGTGGGTTTGTGCCTCTGGAATTTGAAATAGGCGAAATGGTATTGTTGTCCTTAGTGTTATTGTCCCCCTCAATAGCGTTATTGTCTTCGGGATGCTCTTCTGTTGCACGCCCCAGATATTCGCCATTCTCATTGGTATACATGCCTTTGATATGGAGATTGAACAGGCGCGTATTGATCCCCGCTTCATATTTCTCTGTCCAGACAATCAGCCCCAAGGCTACAGCTTCTTTCAAAGCTCGATGAACGGATACGACATTGAACCCGGTCCCCGCATCGTAGCGGCGTCCATCGCTATACAGACGGCCTGCTGCGATCTCATTTGCACTGAGCCAGACACCCTCCTTGTTGTTGAACCCCCAGGCATGGCGGAATAGATATTCCACCGTCAGAATGGTTGCGGCACTGCTGATGTTGGCTGTGATATCACTCCAAAAATTGGGGACTTTGAAATAGCTCTGTGTCGGCCAAGAAAAGCCGGTCAAGGGGTCGCTTGCATTTTTTTCATGGATATGGGGGCGATAAGTCCGCAGGCGACGTGCCAAATCATTTTGATCTTGCGCAACTTCCAGCAAACCAAACTCAGCCAGCACTTTGCATGCGTTCTGGACTGAACTTGGGGATATGCCTGTGCCGTGATCAAAACGTGCGGATTTAGTACGCCGTCGCCCTGAACGGATCTCGTCTGCGGATAGTTGAACCCATCCGTTAAATCTACCTTTGCCCCAAGTGTGCTTGAGAACATATTCGGTCATCTTAAGCATAGGCACAAAGCGTGAACCATGCTCATTGCGAACGGTATGCCAGATGTCAAACCAATTATTGGGGAGGCGATACCAGTTATCTTTCGGCTCTGAAAAACCGGTAAAGGTGGGTGCTTCAGACATGATAGGCACTCCTTAACTGGGAGAAATTTGTGAATATCTTTTTATTAAAAAGGTACATTCTTGTTTTGGGTAATCCTTTCGCAGAAATATTCGATGAATGTCTATTTTGTACGCAGCTATATATAGCGTATTATGTGTAGGGGTACCCCCACTGGTGTACAGGCTTTATGAATCAAAAAGGAGCTTCTTTCTTGAGAAGCTCCTTTTGTGTTTTTGTTGACTGAGGGAACTAAGATTTACATAAGCTATTTGCAAAGCAGCCCTGCTGTTTTAGAGACTGTTTTGGAGGTCGTTGTCTGTCTGTTACTTATATAACTCTTTCCGGTAATTGTGGCACCTGATATATCCAGGCATCTTTGTTAACTGTACAAAGCACTAACTCGCCTCGGTTTAGTTTTGATACTGCCACCGTCGCTAGTTGCCCGAAACATTTTCTGCAATATTCTTCATTTTCTGAGATTGCCACAATATCTCGTGGTCTTCTCAGAAAGGCGTCTAACTCTGTTTGCAGTCCATCTTCAATGATTTGGTTTTTCAATCGAGAATATTTATCATCTCTTTTTCCTGCGAAATGCTTTTTCGCAAGTGCAATCAGCTTAGCGTATTTTTCAGAAGCA
>CAZOOX010000065.1:0-20904 GCA_964581545.1 uncultured Anaerolineaceae bacterium | reverse complement strand
CTTTGTGGGCTAAGCCCGGCATAGGCGACGACTTGTCCGACATTTTGAAAGCGCTACAGTAACAAAAGCGGTGGGTTTTGCCTGAAAAGGGAGATATCCTTGTGATGTAGTGACCAAACAAACATCAACAAGGCTACCTTCGATGCCTCTTGTATTACAACTTCCGGCAGTCAAACGAGAAAATCTGAAAAGAGCTTCAAGTTGCCCTTATTACAAAGGTGAGACATTCCAACGCTGGGGTCAGGTGGCCAGGCAGATCAAGGATACGAAAGTGCGGACAGTGAAAGTTTCTCGTTAGAAATGTACAAGCTGTCAGAGCACCTTTCGTTTCTATCCAGGAGGGATCAGTCGTGCCCAGCAAAGCATGCGTTTGATGAAGCTTTGTGTGATCATGTGGTCATTGGGTTTGAGCCATCGCAGTGTAGCCTTGATCTTATCGGCATTTGGGGTACAGTTGAGCCATATGAGCGCCTGGCGAGATTTGCAGGAAGCTGGGAAAACCATTCGCCGAAAGCTGCAATGGAAATCTGCCCGTATTGTTGGTGTAGACGGGGCTTGGGTAAATGGGAAAGGGATCATGGTCGCTGTGGATATGGGAGATGGAGAGCTTCTCGCTCTTGCTGAAATTGACGAGAAGGACAAGGAGGCAGTCGCCGCTTGGCTCAAGCTGTTGAAGCAAAAGCAGAAAATCGGGGCAGTCGTCACCGATGATCTGGCGACTTACAAAGAGATCGCTGATGATTTGGAGCTTGGGCATCAGGTCTGCCAGTTCCATGTGCGCCGTTGGCTGAGCAAAGCCTTGAAGAAGCTGGAAGAAGAACTGCCTGAAGAATGGCTCTTTTCACTCTCCATCCTTGAGCAATTGATCGCCGATTTGCCAGAAAATGGCAGTAAGATCTTGTTCGACTTCTGGGAGAGAATGCCTAGCAGAACGACCCAACCTGATCAACCACGCACGCCTTTGGAAAAATTGCGAGACCTTGTTTTGCGCCTGAGTAGAGATTGGAGCAGGTATATTGAGTTTTATTCTGATGCGGGGATTCCCTGGACAAATAATCGCACAGAACAGATCATTGGACGCTTCAAAAACAGGGCGAAAAGGGTGCGGGGATATAATACCAGCCAGGGATTGCTGGCGGGTAGCTGGGCTGCTGCTCAATTCTGGACACAGTCAGGAAAGTTGCAAACAGAATGAACCTAACATGTTGGATATTTCGCAATTCGCCCACTAAGTTTGTTACTGTAACGCTAATTATTCGTTCTTGACAGCTTTATTTATGTTGCCTATAATCTGCGGAACGCTGTTCCGCAATGCGAAGCGCCATTTTAGCAGCCCTCTCTATTCAAGGAGTTATATTGTCAACGCGATCTCCACTAGTGCAGTCTGTTGAGCGAGCAATTTCTATCTTAAAAGCTTTTACACGAACCGAGCCCGAATTAGGTGTAGGCGACATCAGTCGCCGTGTAGGTCTGCCTAAGAGCACGGTTTTTCGTTTATTAGCAACACTGGAAGATGGAAAGCTCATCAGCAAAAACCCTGAAACGGGTTTGTATCGACTTGGTATCGAGTTGGTTGCTTTGGCAAATAATGCGATGGTCTTCACAGACTTGCAACGTGTTGTGCGCCCTTATCTGCGCCAATTGGCAAGTGAGTTGAATGAAACTGTTTCATTGAGTGCCTTGGATGATAGCGACGTTGTTAATTTAGAGCTTTTTGTCTCGCCAGAGCGCCTGATCATGAGAGTTGGATGGGTAGGAAGGCGGATGCCTATTCATGCCACATCTTCAGGAAGAGCAATTATTGCCTTCAAGTCGGAGGAGGAGCAAAATAAAATTCTTTTGGAATCATTAGAGAAATTCACTTCGCGTACGATCACAACGAGAGATGCATTGCGGGCAGAGTTGAGTGATGTACGCAAGAATGGATATGCAATTGCAATAGAAGAGATGGAAGAAGGCCTGAATGCGGTTGCTATGCCTATTTGGAATCACGAAGGGCAAGTTGTTGCTTGCGTGAGTGTTTCCGGACCATCTAATCGGTTAACGAAAGAACGTATTTATGAGATTATCCCTACAATACTAGAAATATCTAAAAAACTCTCAAAAGAGTTAGGTTATAGGAGTGAGAAATAGGGCGGATTGTTAATCCAACCATAAGAATTTGAACTCTTACAGAACTTCCAATAAACAAAAACAAAAAACAGGAGATATTAAAAATGTCTGTGTCTGAAGGACAGAAATTTAAGCCCGTCACCACTAAAACGTTTAAAGATTTACCTCAGGTAGAAGAAAATCTTTCTGAAGATGAGAAATTTGCCATAGAGGTAGTTAGTCATGTTCTCCCTTTTCGCACCAATAATTATGTTGTAAATGAACTGATTAATTGGGAGCAATACAAAAAGGATCCTATTTTTGCGTTAACTTTTCCTCAGGCCGCAATGCTGACGCCTCAAGATTATGAGGAGATGGCTGAAGCAGTGACAAGCAGTGATAAGAAGCACATTCACGAGACTGCTACATCCATTCGTGAAAAACTTAACCCGCATCCAGCAGGGCAAATGGCGCATAACGTCCCCTTCTATAAAGGAGAGTTTCTACACGGTATGCAACATAAATATCGTGAAACGGCACTTTTCTTCCCGAGCCAGGGACAAACCTGCCACGCATATTGCACTTACTGTTTCCGTTGGGCACAATTTATTGGCGATGATGAACTCAAATTCGCTTCACGCCAGAGTGGTCTGCTTGCAGAATATATTGCCTCTAAGCCAGATGTGACTGATATTCTGTTTACTGGTGGCGATCCTATGATCATGCGTACCAGCAACTTGGCTACTTATCTTAAAGGGTTGCTCGATGTCCCGCATTTGCACAATATTCGTATTGGCACCAAGGTTTTGGCTTATTGGCCCTATCGCTTCTTGACTGACCCAGATTCTAAAGAGTTAATTGATCTTTTTAGAGAAGTTATTAAAGCGGGTAAGCATATTTCCATTATGGCTCACTTTACCCATCCTGAAGAGTTGAAAACCCCTGCTGTTGCCGATGCTGTCCATCTCTTGCGGGAGCTTGGGGCAGAGATTCGCACACAGTCTCCTGTGATGACGCATATCAATGATGATGCTGATGCCTGGGCCGAGATGTGGCGGAAGCAAGTTCATATGGGGATGATCCCGTACTATATGTTTATTGCTCGCGATACAGGTGCTCAACACTACTTTGGCATTCCTCTAGTGCGTGCATCCCAACTTTTCCGTGATGCTTATAAGCAGGTGAGTGGACTTGCGCGGACCGTACGTGGCCCAAGCATGTCCTGTGATCCTGGCAAGGTGCGGGTGAGTGGAATTGTTACCATCAACGGCGAAAAAGTTATGGCACTGGAGGCTCTCCAAGGTCGTAACCCTGATTGGGTGGGGCAACCTTTTTATGCAAAATATGATGAAAAAGCAACTTGGATGAACGAATTAAAACCAGCCTTTGGGCAGGAAAAATTTTTCTACGAAGACGAGCTTGCTAAGATGTATGAAGAAGACCTGAAAAAAACTGGGCACTAAGGTAATGATAAAAGTGTGCAATATGCTTTTGCATTACCAAGTGGCAAAAGATATATTGCACACTTTAGGCACAATACCTACTTAAAAAGGATGTTTTCTTGACGCATTTCTCTGGTTATGCTAGAATCATGAAACCATGTTCCATAAGGTGGAACGACAGTTCGGAGGCCGAAACGTTTTGCCGAAGAATATCAACTTTTCCCTTTTTTATCATTTTTTAATACGAGTTTTCGCACAGTGCAGATGCGTAAAATAATTAGTTCTTGTACCTAACGCATTGCTACATTGCGATGTTTTCTGATAATTACTTTGAAAGTAGAAAATGGACGCGTTGTAGATGTTTCTGGCGCTTGCCGTCAAGCTGATGAGTTACGCGATATTATCACCGATATTGAAAATGCGGACAATATTGCAGAGATAGGCATTGGACTTAATGGTGCTTGTCGTTGATGTGGCGATTTTGAAGAGGAGAAGAAGGGACGTGGGAATATCCATGTTGCCATTGGAGACAATGTCTTCTACGGCGGTGCTGTACATATGGATATGGTTATATACCATCCAACAGTTACCATGGATGACCAAATAGTTGTTGACGCTAGAAATATATTACTAACGACTATCTCATAGACTCGGCTTTTAAATAGGAACAACCTTGAAAATGTGTTTGTTTCAAATTTGAATCAGATAATATTTTTCGAGATTTTTCGCGAACCTAAAAAGGTTCGTTGTTTATAAAAAGAGAATCCAAGGAGTCCACTATAAGTTAATGAAAAACCTATTATTCGCTCAAAGCTTATTAACTCATTTACCCACAAGGAGGAAGCAAATGCTTCGCAAAATGTCGTTCTTTATTTTGGTGGTTATGGTTTTTGCGGTTGTCTTATCCGCATGCCAGCCCCAAGTTATCGAAAAAGAAGTTGAAGTTGTTGTTACTGAAGTCGTCGAAGTCGAAGTCGAAGTCGTAGCTGAGGAAGCTCCGGCTGGTCGCTGCGCCCCGATGGATGCAGCAGAAGTTGACGCCATCAAGATCGGTGTTCCTTTGCCCATGTCTGCACCTGGCGCCGTTGCTGGTGGTTTGGCTATGCAGTACGCGGTCAACATCGCTGTTGACCAGCTCAATGCAGATGGTGGCGTTCTTGGCAAACCCGTTCAGCCTATCTTCTATGATACCCAGAGTCTGCCTGAACGTGGCACTGCTGCAGCGGAATATCTCATTACCCAGGAATGTGTTGTCGCTATAGCTGGCGAATACCATAGCTCCGCTGGTGTGGCTATCAATGAAGTTGTTCATAAATACCATATCCCCACCGTTTTTGCTGAAACCTGGAATGATGGTATTACTGCTGCTGGCTACGAAGAATCCTTCCGTATTGCTCCTGCTTCCTCCATGGTTGCAGCTGCTGACGTGAACTATATCTCCAACCTGGAAGGCATTGAATTCGTTGTCATCGTCACCGAAAACACCGATTACGGTTTGCCCGCTGCTGACCAGACGAAAGAAGCTCTGGCAGAAATTGGCATCGAGACAGAAATTTATTCTGCTGATAAAGGCGTTGCCGATTACTCAGCGGTCATCACACGTATTCAAGCTGGTACGCACCCTGACATCATCATGACCCTGACCACCGGCGAAGATTCCTACAACTTTGAGAATCAAGCTATTGAAGCGGGTCTTATGCCCACAGAAGACACCATTTGTATCGCCAACCAGGTTGCTGTTCAGCCCGCATTCTGGGACGCTGTCCCCGGCGGTAACTACTGCTCGTTCCGCAAAGTTGGCTTGACTCCTGCTGCGGCGAACGATGTCACCAAAGCCTTTGAGCAAGAGTACCGCAAACGCTTCGATATCTTCCCCGAGTCCTTCGCGCTCGAAGCTTATGATGCAATGATGATCATGGCGATCGCGATTGAAAACGCTGGTTCTCTTGATCCCGATGCGATCATCGACGCACTTGAAGCCACCGATGTTGACTTGGCGCAAGGTCACTACTACTTCCCGTATGGTAAGAACAACCCGGTCCCCGAAGGCGAACCGGATTGGATGTGGCACCAGTGGCCCGACGCTGCTGTGCTCTTCCTTCAATACTTTGAAGAAGGCCAGAGTTCAGACGAGGCGGCTGTCATTTACCCCGAGGTTTACCAGACTCACGGCACCTTCCTGATTCCATTTGGAGAGACTCCGTAGTTTGTGTAAAAGTCACAAGATATAAACGGAAGGGGCGTCTGAATATCAGACGCCCCTTCTCGTGATGGACAGAATTTTCCATTGTGAATTGCAAATGATTGCGTCTTTTTTAAAAAGGGTGACTGATTCGCGATTGACAGTGGACAATTCCCAGCCATTCTTCTCTTGGAGGAAAATATGGTTAATATTACTGGTCAATATCTGGTAAATCTACTTGTGAACGGGGTTCTCATTGGGCTGATCTATGGTCTGATGGCTCTGGGGCTGACGCTGATCTTTTCTGTTTTAGGGATCGTCAGTTTCGCTCATGGAGAGTTTTACATGATTGGGGGTTATGTTGTTTACTATCTGCTAAAGGCTTTTGCAGATTTGGAGCCTATGCTTGCAATTCTCATTGCAGGAGCGGTTACATTTATCATAGGGATCATTTTTGAGTTGTTATTTCTACAGCCGATGGGCAAAGGTGACATCGAAAGACCTGGCGAATACGCTATTCTCCTCACATTTGGGTTGGCGTTTTTTCTTCAGCATGTCATGATTGGTATTGTTGGTCCTTTCCCAACCAAGGTTTCACGTTTTTATGATTTCACGACACTGGATTGGGGTTGGCTGAGAATGAACGCGGCTACGGTCTGGTTCTTCGACATGCCGATCAGTTCCAGCCGCATTATTGCTACATTAGTTGCGATCTTTCTTACCGCGCTTATGATCTGGTTTATGAGCAAAACCTGGACAGGACGCGGGTTACAAGCGGTCAGCCAGGACCGTCAAGCTGCCTCTGTTGTAGGGATCAATCCTTTGAGGATGAACACCCTTGCCTTTGGTCTGGGCACAATGCTTGCTGGTATGTCTGGAGCAGCTTTGGTAACAGTTTTTGCCTGGGTCCCCTGGGTAGGCATGGCAGCCTCCAGCAAAGCCTTTATCATTATCGTGTTGGGTGGTATGGGATCCATGCCCGGCGCCCTCTTGGGAGGCTTGGTACTGGGAATTGTCGAGTCTATGGGGGCTGGTTTATATCCTGACCCCAGCAAAGCCCTGGCATATAAGGATGCCTTTGGATTAGTGGTTTTTGCTCTGGTGCTTTTGGTTAAACCCACCGGATTCTTTGGGAGGAAGCTATGAAACGCATACCCCTTCAGGGAAAATATATTCAGGGAATTATATTTGCCCTCCTGCTCGCATATGCGCTTGCGTTTCCTGCGCTAATGAAAGACCAGCCATATTGGCTTTATGTTGCTTTGCAAGCTTTTTTCTGGGCAATGATGGCTTCTAGCTGGGCGCTTCTTGCCGGGTATGCCGGGCAATTTTCCTTTGGGCATGTTGCCTTTATGGGCATCGCGTCCTACACCAGCGGTATGGTGGGCAGAGATTTGGGGTGGTCGCCTATTTCAGGCATCATCCTTGGTACTCTTGTGGCAGGTTTGGTCGGGTTGTTTGTTGGTTACCTCTGTCTGCGACTCAGGAGTACCTACTTAGCCCTTTTCACGATTGCTTTCTCAGAGATCGTGCGCCTGATCATCAATGCCGAACATCAAGCCACAGGTGGACCGATGGGGCTTTACATGGAGCCTTTGCTTGGCACAACGTCCTACGTTCCCGTATACTATGTTATGTTGGCAGCTTTGGTATTTTCACTTGTCAGCATGTACGCAATCGTAAACTCTCGTTTCGGACTATTCTTCCGGTCTATCCGTGAAGACGAAGAAGCCGCCGCCGCGATGGGTGTTCATGTTGTGCGCTACAAAATTGCAGCTTTTGTGATTACCTCCATGATAGCTGGCACAGCAGGCGCTCTGGATCATCATATTATTGGCTTCATCGCCCCTAACGAATTGATGATCCCGCGCATGAGTTTGGTGATCGCAATGGCAGTGATTGGTGGTACAGAGAGTTTGATCAGCGCTTCGATTGGCGCCATCTTCATCCACTTTATGATGGAGTGGTTGCAGGCTATTCCGGTTACTGATGCGATGATGGTCAAATTGCAGGCAAATTCTGCCACTGTGCAACAGTTTGGGTTGTCTCTTGGGGATGGTGTTATCCAAACCAATGCATGGCGTATGGTTTTCTTCGGGTTAGTGCTTATGCTGACTCTACGTTTTTGGCGTAATGGACTTATTCAGCCATTGCTTGAAAAACTTGGTCGACAAGGTGTTGCCGAAGAAACTGTAGCCAAACGCAAAGTACCGCAAGAAGATGATACAGGAAGCACGGAGGTGCAGCCATGAAGTTGGAAATTAAAAATGTAAGCAAAAACTTCGGCGGTATGCGGGCGCTTAATGGTGTAACTATGACCATAGACAAATCAGAAATCGTTGGGCTGATCGGTCCAAATGGCGCTGGGAAAACAACGCTTACCAATGTTATCGATGGCGTTTACGACCCAACAGAGGGAGAAGTCTGGCTCAATGACGAGCGTATCGACACCTTCAAACCTTACCAGATTGCGCGTCGTGGACTGGGGCGCACCTTCCAGGTCACACGCGCTTTCCGCCGAATGACTGTTCTTGAGAATATGATGGTTCCGGCGATGGCAATCAACCCCAGAGTACGCCGTCAGGATGTTCTTGATAAAGCGCATGAAATTTTGAAATTCTTGACGGTTGAGCATCTGGCTAACGAATACGGTCGTGGACTGTCAGGCGGACAGCAGAAATTGCTCGAACTCGCTCGCCTCCTGATGCTTGATCCCGATTTCATTATTTTGGATGAGCCTTTTGCAGGAGTGCACCCAAAACTCCAGGAGACCATCTACGGTTATATCGATAAAGTACGCCAGGAAGGCAAGGCGATCATTCTCATCAGTCACGATATGGATTCGATCTTCACCCTTAGTGAACGCCTCGTTGTACTCAATTTTGGCGAGGTCATTGCAGATGGACATCCCAACCAAGTAAAAGAAGATCCCGTTGTAATTGAAGCCTATCTGGGCGTAGACGAGGAGGAATAAGATGCTAAAAACTAAAGGCTTATATGTTGGATATTACAGGGATCTGAACATCCTCCAAAATTTAGACGTAGAAGCCCCTACCGGTAAAATTACCGCCATCTTAGGGGCGAACGGCGTGGGCAAGTCTACTTTGCTAAAAGCTATTTACGGTTTTCTGAAACCCAACGATGGTGAAATCTGGCTGGATGATAAACGGGTAGATGGCACGCCAACCCATGAACTTATCAATTTGGGGCTTGCCTACATCCCCCAACATACCGGCATCTTCAAATGGATGACGGTTAAAGAAAATATTGAACTTGGTGGATGGACTTTCCGTAAAGATAAAGAGCGCTTGCAACAAAAAGTTGAAGAAAATTACGAACGTTTCCCCATCTTGGAGGAAAAACGGAATCAACCAGCTGGAGAGCTTTCGGGTGGTCAGCAACGCATGGTGGAACTCTCACGTACAATGATGACAGACCCCACCGTAATCTTGGTAGACGAGCCAACTGCGGGCTTGGCAAAGCTGCTCTCTCAAGAGGTCTATGACATGCTGACAGGCCTCCGCGACAATGATGGGCTAACTATCATCCTGGTAGATCAGGAAATTCGCTCTGCCCTAAAGATCGCCGACTACGTTTACGTCCTCGATTTGGGACGCAATAAATTCGACGGTCCCGCAGAAGAGTTCACCGACTTAGAGAAAGCTTTCTGGTCTTGAGAAATTAAATCTCGATGGATGCAAACTTGCGGCTTTTAGCATGTCAGATAGAAATACCCCGTGTGTTAAGCAAGAAACAGAAAACAGATCACCTGAGTACTCTTTCAAAAAAGATTGCAGATCATATAGCAAAATCTGCTGCAAGCATCGAATTGATCGTGTTACCAGAATTATCGACGATTGATTATTCAAGAGCCTCGTTTGAAGAGTTAGATCAACTCTCTGAGCCTTTAGATGGCGAATCTTTCACGATCTTTAGCCACCTTGCAAAAACACACGGGGCTTTTATATCCTACGGGATGCCACGCGTGGAAAACGGGAATTACTTTATCTCACAAGTCATCGTAGATGACAAAGGTCATTATGTAGGGCATTACGATAAATTGCACATGGCTCAATTTGGCGCCTCGATGGAAAAGGAATACTTTCAGAGAGGGAAAGAGTTATTAACTTTTGAAATCAAAGGCATCAAAATAGCGCCTGTAATTTGCTACGATCTCAGATTCCCGGAACTTTACCGGGAGCTTTGCCATACGCGCGGCGTTGAGCTTATTATCCATTCTGTTGCCTTTTATAACGATGAGTCTTACCCTAGCTGGCATCACTTTGTAATAACACGTGCGATGGAAAATCAAGTATATTTTTTGAGTCTTAATCGTGCTGGAGAAAACTACGGCTCATCGATCTATTGCCCGCCCTGGATAGACCACAATATCAAAGCAACAGTTCTTCCTAAGTCTGAAACCTTTGCCATCTTTGAAGTTGATGCGAATATACTCAAAGAAGGGCGCGAGATATTTCCTTTTCAGGAAGATATGCTTGAGAGTTATAGAAAATTTGATTAGCATTAGTCATGGCGGTGGCTGTGTGGTTTTTGCGCTTTAAATTGAACACTCCTTGTGAAATCGGGGGTGTTTTGGTTTACGGGTTTGTTTGGAATTTCCCTTTGGTCTTGAGAGATTGGCGCGGCGCAAAAGTACGCTCTTCGCGATGACAAGCTTTTGTGCAGACCTTATTTGATTTGTCCATTAGAGATATTGCAAAAGTCTGATGTTCACATGCTCCTGCGCCGCCTCTGTGAAACACGCCGCCGCACTCCTACGAGTATGCTGCGCGAAGGACGGCGGCTAGAGCATTTTCAGGATAGGTATTAACTGGTTTCTTCGCAATTTCCTTTTCAGCGTAGGAGATGACCAATACTGATATGCGTATCGGCGAAGTGTGTTCTTTTGCAAATAGGATGAATCGGGGCGGCAGCTTTTTGGGGTGCAATGACCCTGTTCAAATTCACGGGCGTGGCGGTTTCCACATCCTGAAGTTGATATCTTAGGAGGGGGTTGTGCAGCGATTTCTTCTTGACTTCCAAAACGTTTTGGTATAGTATAAAGGTAATCCGAAACGTTTTGGAAGATTTGATAAATCTAAGGAACAGAAATGGTTGTGAAGCTTAAGGATATTGCTCAAGCAACGGGGAAATCAATTACAACTGTTTCGCGCGCATTAAATGATTACGACGATGTCAGTGCTGAGACCAAATCCCTTGTCATGCGCGTGGCAAAAGAGCTCGGCTACACCCCCAATACTTGGGCGCAACGCCTGCAAAAACAGCATACAGAAACCATTGGTTTGATCATCCCTACTTTTGGACCGCGTTTTTCCGATCCGTTTTTTAGTGAACTTCTGGCAGGGATCGGAAATCGCGCGGCACAATTGGGTTATGACATGCTGGTTTCCACGCGCTCACCTGGGGAAGAAGAACGGGCAGCGTATCAGGCTGCTATCAATGGTCGCCGCGTAGATGGTTTTGTTCTTGTGCGCACACGCAGGCATGATGAACGGATTTCTATTTTGCAGGAATCTGATTTTCCTTTTGCTGCTTTTGGTCGGGCTGAAGATAAGTTGGATTTCCCTTTTGTAGATGAAGACAGCACTTACGGGATGAAGCTGGTCGTTGAGCATTTGACTTCTTTGGGGCACGAACGAATTGCTTGTCTTGCTCCTCCGCCAGAGTTGATGTTTGCACACTATCGTTTACAGGGGTTTAAAGAAGGTTTAGCGGAAGCAGGTTTACAGGCGGACGATTCGCTCATTCTAGTTGGCGATTTAACGCAGCGTGGGGGATATGAGCAAGCAGGCAAACTACTTGACCTTCCATTCCCTCCCACTGCTATTGCTGCCTGTAATGATCTGATGGCTTTTGGTGCAATGAGTGCTGCGCAAGATCGCGGACTTGTAGTAGGAAGAGATATTGCAATTACTGGTTTTGATGATATTCCGATGTCGGAATATGCCCACCCATCTTTGACAACCTTGCATCAGCCCCTTTATCAAATTGGGGACATGGTTTGTGAAATGCTTATTCAATTAATTCGTGGAAAGCCGCTTGAAAAGAGATATGTTCTTCTCAAACCAGAGCTTATGGTGCGGCAGTCCAGCGGATTGTCGATTACCTAATGAAGGAGGTAAAACTCGAAATATTTTGAAGTTTGCGACCATTTGTTTAAACCTAAAAAAAATAAAAGGAATAGAGAAAATGAACAAGAAACTTATGATCTTTTTTGCCTTGCTGATGACAGCAAGCATGGTTTTGGCAGCCTGCCAGCCTCAGGTGATTACGGAAGAAGTGATCAAAGAAGTTGAAGTGATCAAAGAGGTTGAAGTTGAAGTCCCCGCTGAACCCGTAGACAAAACTGTGGTTGAGTTCTGGACGACTGATAACGAAGAAGCTCGCGTTGATGTTTATGAAGAACTCGCCGCTGCTTATATGGCAGAAAACCCCGATGTTGATCTGCGTATTATCCCCATCGAAGAAGCTGGCATTGCTCAACGTATTGCCACCGCTCAAGCTGCCAACCGTCTCCCCGACATTGTCCGTATGGGCATTGAGCGTGTTTCCGCTTTTGCTGCTGACGGCATTCTGGACGAAGCCGCTGCACAGGCAGCCATCGCCGCCATTGGCGAAGATGATTTCCGCGCTGGTCCTTTGGCGATGGTTACGAACCCCGCCTCTGGTGGTTATGCTGCTGTTCCCTTTGATGGCTGGATCCAGGCAATTTGGTACCGCACCGATTCATTTGCTGATGCCGGTCTTGATGCTCCCCTTAGCTGGGATTCGATCAACGCTGCTTGCGATGCCCTCCCCGGAACCGGAAACTTGCTCTATGGTCTCACTCTTGGCACCGACCCCGGACAGAATTACCCCATCCAGGTTTTCGAACAAGTTGCTATTTCCAACAATGCCTGGCCTTTCGATACCGATGGCAATGTGACCATGAACACCCCCGAAATGGTTGAAGCCCTTGCTTTCTACGCTGACTTGCAGCGTTGTGCTGTTCCCGGTCCGCAGTATTGGCGTGGTGCTCGTGAAGCCTATGAGCTTGACCAGTCCGGTATGCTTTTCTACAGCACCTACATCATGGACGATCTGGTTGATGGCTCCGGTCTTGAAGGCGGCGGCAATGTTGAAATCCCCGTTGAAGATCTCCCCGGCAACACCGGTTTTGCCTACGAAATGGAAGGACCCAACGGCTCCGCTTCTTACGGTCAGCTCGTTACTTTGGGTATCATGACTGGCGCAGACCCCGTTGCGCAGGATATTGTTGCCTACTTCATGGATGGCGAGAACTATCTCAAAGTTTTGGCTTTAGCGCCCTTTGGCAAAGTCCCTGTGCTTGAAAGCGCAGTGGAAGGCTGGGGTGGTTTGAGCGATTACTTCGCCAATTACTCCCCTGAAACCATCGCCCAGATCGGCAACGGTTTCGAGACCATGCAGCGCTGGCTCTTCCGCCCCGAATACGATGCAACCCAACGTGCCGTTATCGGTGATATGGAAGGACGTCTGCTCATTTCACAAGCGATCAGCAATATCGCGCTTGAAGGCACGATGACACCTGAAGTTGCCGCCGAATGGCTGCAAGAACAGGTCGAAGCTCTCTACGCAGAGCGCCAAGCTGAGTAAATTTCCTCTAGTGTGGGGGAGGCAGGGTTCGCCTTGCCTCCCCTTTTTTTAGCTATTTGCAATTATTTCCCCTTATTCAATTTCTAAACAAAGAGGTGGCTTATGACAGCCCTCATCTCCTCCTTTAAACAGCGTTATAAAAGCAGGCAAGCGCAAGAAGCACGCCTCGCTTGGACGTTGATCTCCCCCACTGCACTAATCGTCTTTAGCATCGTTATCTTCCCCGCAATTTTTAGTATCTGGGTTAGCTTTCACGATGTTGGATTACATAACCTGAACGACGTCTTCAACGCCCCCTTTGTCGGATGGCAAAATTATCAAAAAGTTTTCGATGATTTTGCCTTTAAATTTCAAGGGATGCAAAGTTGGGGAGCGGCAGTCACGAGCATTGTCTACTCTTTTACAGCCACTGCCCTCACCCTTGTAGTGGGCTTGATCGCTGCTATTTTACTTAACCGCCCCTTCAAGGGACGTGGTTTTTCCCGAGCGATCTTCCTCTTCCCCTATGTTGCCCCGGTCGTCAGTGTTGCCTTTGTTTGGCGATGGATACTTGACCCTCGCCCCTCTGGTGTGATCAACGATATTTTGATGAAGCTAAATATCATTGACTTACCGATGGCATTCCTCTCTGAGCGTGGACTGGCATTGCTGCTGGTCATCGTCTTCGAGGCTTGGCGGTACTTCCCCTTTGCGATGCTGATGATTCTTGCTCGTCTACAGGCAATTGATAATACCCTCTACGAAGCTGCCGAAGTGGATGGCGCGAATACCATGCAAAAATTCTGGAATATCACCATTCCTGAATTACGCTATGTTATCGGTGCGATCTTCCTCCTGCGCCTAATGTGGACCTTCAATAAATTCGACGACATCTTTCTTCTTACTGGCGGCGGATTTGGTACCAAAGTGCTCCCCGTCCTGACCTATGAATTCTCTTTCCGCCTCTTTGACTTTGGGCGTGGTGCCGCCACAGCGATGATCTTGCTTACTATTCTCGTGGCTTTCATCACCGTTTATGTCAAAGTTGTCATGCGGAATGTGGAGGAATAATCATGGAAAAGAAAACACTTATCGGACATCTCGCCGCATGGATGAACTGGCAGCGTTTTGCCTTCTCGCTCACGCTGCTCTTCTTCCTGACAGGCATCCTCTTCCCCTTCTATTGGATGGTCAGCTCCTCTTTCAAAAGCCGTGCCGAAATTGGTGGACGGGAACCCGTTTATATCCCCTCAGAATTAAACCTATCTGCCTATGAAGAGCTATTTGATCCGAAGAATGAAAGTTATCAGGATTTCGGGAAAAATATCGCTAACACCTTGATGGTTGCATTGCCTACGACTCTGATCGCGGTCATTCTTTCTACTTTGGGTGCTTATGCCATTGCTCGCCTGAGATTTAAGGGGAAAGAAGCATTGCTCAACAGTATTTTGATGATCTATCTTTTTCCTGGTGTGCTCCTGATCATCCCTCTTTTTGCGATGTTGGCACAAGTCGGTGACCGAATTGGATTCAACGTGCAGGATAATCTCAGCGTGTTGATCTTCACTTACCTTGCTCAGACACTGCCGGTTGCCCTCTATATGCTCACCAATTATTTCCGCACCATCCCAGACGAGATTGAGCAAGCCGCACTAATAGATGGATGTAGCCGCTTCGAGATTATTTGGCGAGTCACATTGCCTTTGGCTATTCCTGCTTTAGTCTCTGTGAGCATCTACACTTTCATGATCGCCTGGAATGAATTTCTCTATGCTTTAGTATTTCTCAACGATCACGCCATGTTCACCATGCCGATCAAGATCAACACCATCTTCAATGACCCCTCTCCACGTCCGCATGTTGTTATGGCTGCATCGACGATCATGACCGTTCCTATCGTGACGCTTTTCCTGGCGATGGAACGCTATTTGACCGAAGGTCTGACCGCTGGTGGTGTAAAGGGGTAAAAATATAGCTCCAGAACAGAATGGTGTGTAGACGAAGGACGGCTTATCAAGAACCCGCCCTTCGTCTACACCGTTCGTGCCGCGAACACGCTAGCTATTGACTTTTGGATAAATTGGTTATGAGCGTCCCACAGGATTACTATGTGGCAAAGTTAAGATTACGAGAACCTGCGGGACCTTTTCCGCAGAACCAATTTTTGTGAACATCAATGGTATGAGACGGTAGATGCAAGTACTATCGCCTTCTCTTCAGCCAACAGACTTATTATCTACTCTCCCATGAAATCTAAAAATATCGGTATTATCCATTACCAAGTCGGGCACACAGATGGAGTCTCGCTGGAGATCGAAAAGTGGCAGCGTATCTTCGAGGAGATGGGGCATCGCGTCCATCTTTGCGCAGGGGAGCTAGGCTCAGCAGAGGGGACGCTTATCCCGGAGATGTATCATCATCTGCCTGAAGCGAAGATTTTGACGTATAACACTTTTAAGGAATTGCGAGATTTTGACGAAGTAGGCTACGCAGTGGAGTTGGAGCGGCAGATTGCCCTTTTAACGGAAAAGTTTCGGGGTTTCGTCGTTGAGCGTGAGATAGATGTGCTTATCGCACAAAATGTCTGGTGCGTGGGAGCAAGCCCCGGGGTCGCGGTCGCTCTCGAGAAGATCCGTCAGGAATTTGACCTCCCGGCCATCGCCCATCATCATGATTTTTATTGGGAACGCGGCGATGATAAGACGCTCACTTGTGAGGCAGCTGTTGAAGTTGCCGAGATGTATTTGCCACCGACCGACCCGAAAATCCGGCATATTGTGATCAATTCTTTGGCGCAAAAGGCGTTGAAAGAACGCAAAAATGTGGATGCGAGAATTGTCCCGAATATCTTTGATTTTGATGCGCCCGGCTGGTCAAAAGATGCGTACAATAAAGATTTTCGTGCAGCGATTGGTTTGAATGATGAAGATTGGCTGATCTTGCAGGCGACCCGTATTGTGGAGCGGAAAGGCATTGAACTGGCGTTTGATGTGGTTGCGGAGATGAGCAAAAAGCGTAGAGAACGGATCGTGCTGGTTTTGGCAGGCTACGCCCGTGACGACGCCAGCGGTACTTATGTGCAGCGTTTGCAGGAAAAAGCCGACCGCCTGAATGTGGAATTGCTCTTTATCGAAGAGTGGATTGACCACGAGCGTGGCAGCGTAAATGGTCATAAGGTTTATTCGCTCTGGGATGCCTATGTTTTTGCCGATTTGGTGAGTTACCCAAGTTTATGGGAAGGGTGGGGGAATCAGTTTTTGGAAGCCGTGCGTGCTGAGTTGCCTATTATGATCTTCGAGTACCCCGTTTATCGTGCGGATATTGCTGAAAAAGGCTTCGACGTGGTCTCGCTTGGCGCAGAAGTGACAGGGTATGACGAGGCAGGCTTGGCAAGAGTAAAACCTGAAATTATCGCGTCGGCAGCCAATGATGCCATCGATGTATTGACAAATGCCCCCTTACGCCAGAAAATAGTGCAGAAGAATCTAGAGCTAGGTAGACGCAATTATTCGATACATACTTTGCGAAAAATTTTAGAAGAAGAATTTATTTATGAGTCAGTTTAGAGAGAAAATATTTGGTCATCTCGCGTTTATTTATGGGGCAGATAACGCGCCTCGACTTAGGGAAGAACTACTTGAGATTTTAGGAGCGTATCAGGCAAAACATCCTGAGCTTGCAGAGCCATCTTCAGCGCGGCGGGTTAGCGAAAAAGATGCCATTTTGATCACTTATGGGGATATGGTGCAAAAAACAGGAGAAGCACCGCTCCAGACTTTATCTGGCTTTTTGAAAAAATATTTTGGCGATGTGATCAGCTCTGTTCATATTTTGCCCTTTTATCCATTTTCCTCAGATGACGGATTTTCGGTAATCGACTATCGTCAAGTTAATCCTGCGCTTGGCACTTGGAATGACATCAGAACTATCGGGAAAAAATTCCGTCTAATGTTTGATGCGGTTGTGAATCATATCTCGGCTCAAAGTGCAGAGTTTCAAGGCTTTCTAAAAGCCGAAGCAAAATTTGAAAAATTCTTCACTGTTATAGACCCTCAAGCAGATACATCACGGGTTTTTCGCCCGCGTTCATCACCATTGCTGACTTCTTTTCAGACGAGCGAAGGTGAAAAATATGTTTGGACGACCTTTAGCGCAGATCAGATTGATCTGAATTATGCTAATCCAGCCGTACTTTTTGAAGTGATCGAAATTCTACTTTTCTATATCGCACAAGGTGCCGAATTTATCCGTCTGGATGCCGTTACTTATCTCTGGAAAGACCTCAAGACCTCTTCTGCCAATTTGCCTGAAACCCATCGCATTATTCAACTGATCCGCACCGTGCTGGATGAAGTCGCTCCAAATGTTGCCCTTATCACTGAAACCAATGTTCCCCATCAGGATAATATCGCCTACTTTGGCGACGGTCTCAACGAAGCGCAAATGGTCTACAATTTTGCCCTCCCCACACTTGTCTTGCACACTTTTCACAGTGCCAACGCTGAAAAACTTACAACCTGGGCAGATACTCTCGAACTCCCCTCCCAGCGAGCCACTTTCTTCAACTTTCTCGCCAGCCACGATGGCATTGGTGTAACGCCTGTCAAAAATATCCTCAGCGAAAAAGAGATCAACGCTGCTATTGAGCGCACCCGTCAACTCGATGGCAACGTTGCCTATAAAAGCAATGGCGATGGCAGCCAAAGTCCCTACGAACTCAATATCAACTATCTCTCTGCGCTCGGCGACCCCGAAAATCCCCTCAGCGATACAACCCAAATTGCCAAGCGTTTTCTATCGGCACAGGCTATCATGCTCGCCTTGCGAGGCGTGCCTGGTATTTATTTTCATTCTTTGGTTGGCTCGCAAAACTGGTCAGAAGGTGTTGCCCAAAGCGGATATTATCGCACTATCAACCGGCAAAAACTTCCTCTTGAAAAACTGGAAAGCGAGCTAAATACCCCATCTTTGCGCCAACAGATCTATCAGGGTTTCCATCGCCTGTTGGATGTTCGCCAAGCACAGCTAGCCTTCCACCCCTTTGGCGGGCAAAAAGTACTCAATTTGCACTCATCCCTTTTTGGATTAATTCGCACATCACTGGATGGGGATGAAAATCTCCTCTGCCTCCACAATATCTCGGATGAAGAAATCGAGATCGTCCTTGACCTGAGCTTGCTTCCGTTTAAAAATACCGATTTGATCTCAGACATTATCAGCAATGCCCCCATCCCCATCAGCGAAGGGAAGCTTGAACTTTCTCTAGCTCCTTATGAAGTGCTTTGGTTGAAAGGAAATTAGTGAGATCCGAAAGGCTTCATTTGAGCGATTGTTAAGCCAACATATGTTTCATTAAAAATATTCTTTGAACTATTGACTTTTGGACAAATTGGTTAGAGCGTCCCGCAGGATTACTATGTGGCAAAGTTAAGATCACGAGAACCTGCGGGACCTTTTCCACAGAGGAAGTTAACCAATTTTTGTGAACATCAATACTTGAAATTTATTTTGGTGTAGATGGCATTTTTTAGAAAAAACTCTTTTCTAGCCGCCGAAAATGAATTTTCTACTCAGATACCAAGTCCGTTTTAAACGGACTTTTTCTCTAAGCAGAGATTTCAATCTCGCTGATTGCAAAAATAAATTTGAAAAATCTTCAAAATTCCTATCCCCGCCGCAAGCGGACGGGGTATTACGGAATTTTGCCCCTACGGGTACAGATTTTTCTTAATGCTCGGAACCCTCGTAGCAAGCTACGGGGTATTCAGAGAAGAATAAATTTCTGAAAGAACTTCTCTTTTTCCTCAGAAAGTTTCAATAAGAACCTATCTGAAAAATATTTTAGGATGCTCCCTGCGCCGTACCCAAAGGGCACGCGTCCTCGGCGCAGGAATATATGAGAGAGATCGCCGCCGCACTCCTGCGAGTATGCTGCGCGAGGGACGGCGGCTAGAGCAATTTTAGGATAGGTACTAAGATGCGTCTTATGTGAAATAGTTTTTTGCAGCTTTTTATTGCTATTTTCGGTTATGAGACTTGCATTGCGCTTTGCAAGTCGGGTTTTCAAGCACAACACGACTTGCAAGACCCGATGTGCAACGCATCTGCGAGATGCAATGCAGGCTGGCGAAAAGGAGAATTTATGCCCAAGAAACGTCCGCCTTATTTACCCGGTCATTATTATCACTTTTTTAATCGTGGCGCGCATCGGAAATCAATTTTTAGGGAGCCGAAAAATCATCTCTTTGTCTTGGAGAAAATGAAGAAATATGCTGCAAAATTTCAATTGGCAATTATTGCTTACGTTCTGATGCCAAACCACTATCATTTTCTCGTACGCCAAGACGGGGAGCATTTTGCTCGTTATCTTCCTCAATATCTTTTCAATAGCTATTCAAGTGCCTATAATATTCTTTATGACCGTTCAGGAACACTATTCGAAGATAAATACAAGGTTGAACCTGTGAAAAGTGAAAGGCATCTTTTACATCTTTGTCGTTATATTCATGGAAACCCGGTTAAAGACGGGATGGTAGCCGACCCCGCCGATTGGGTATACTCAAATTATCTCGAATGGATCGGCGAACGCGACGGGTCACTCTACGCCCCTGATTTTGTGCGTGAATATTTTTCATCCCCTGCTGACTACCGTGAATTTGTGTTTGAAGATTTGCTCAGCCGTGATCTGCCCGATGATGTCAAACGCTATTTAGAGAATTTTGAAAAGTAAAAAACGTAGATGTGCACTGCATCTGCTTTTGGATGCGTAAGTGCCCGAAGGGGTATGCACAGTGGGCCTGGCACAACCCCGCACGTGATTTTAGCAACCCGGCCTGCAACGCATCTGAGAGATGCAATGCAGGTCTAGCCAGAAGGAGAGAAAAAATGAAATCAAAACTAACCACCCTCGCCATCACCCTGCTGCTGCTTCTCTCCGCGTGCGAGCTAACGCCAACGCCCACTCTCGAAGAAGAACCAGAGCCACAGCCCACGGAAACCTTCACGCCCGAACCAGAGCCCGCACAAGCCGACACTGCACCCGAAGTTGAAGAACCTGCCGAAGAGCCTGAGCCAGAACCCACCGCCACCTTTACGCCCACCCCCATCCCCTGCGTGGAACTCCTCACCCCTCTCGACTTCGCCGACCTCCCCGCTGAAGGCAAAGTCGTCTTCACATGGACAGCCCACCCCGATGCCGACACCTATTCACTGAACTTCGTTTTCCCCGACGGCCTGACGCTCAACTTCCTCACCGACGAGACCACAAAAAACCGCTACATGGACGGCTTCTCGATGCACCCCGCCTACAACCAGAGCGGCGAACACCAATGGAACGTAAGCGCCCTGAACGCCGCTAGCGAAGAACTTTGCCAGAGCGATTTCTTCACTTTTATTAAGCCTGCTTCAAATAGCGGCTCACAAGGAGATGGTGGAGAAAATAATGATGGAAACAATTCAAATGATGACGATGATGAGGAGTGGGGCGATGTTTAAATCACTGAGAAAACATCATTTATACGCAATACCTTTGCCACTTAGGGCGAAGAAATCATTGATTTAGCAGAGTGAACGCAA
>CAZOOX010000064.1:0-21116 GCA_964581545.1 uncultured Anaerolineaceae bacterium | reverse complement strand
GCGTTCACTCTGCTAAATCAATGATTTCTTCGCCCTAAGTGGCGAAGGTATTGTTGCTTGGACACCATTTTTGAGATAATTTCTTGCACATTTCTTTTTATCCGAGTGTCAGAAAAATTCTTTTGTAGTGGTTTGAGGTATTCTGGTAGTTTTTTTCATATTATTGAGGATGCCATAACCAATCCAATTTGAACAGAACGACTTTTACTGAGTTTTCAGATCCATAGAAAATCCATATTTCTCATAAAGTCCATGCGCGTCTCTGGTACGCAAAAGTTGAAGAGAATCCGGGATGTCGGGATGATCCTGAATAAATTGAACGATCTCTTTCCCCAAGCCTTTTCCCCTGTGTGGTGGGCTTACGACCACATCTGCGATCCACGCGAAAAGAGCTTTGTCTGTAACGACTCTTCCAAAAGCAATTAATGCATCATCATAAAAAACACATATGCAAACAGAATTTTCGATGGTTTTCGCGATCAGCTCAAGGCTTCTGTTTGGCGCCCAGTAGGAGCCGTCGAGCAGATTCTTGATCATCTTGGGGGAGATCAGTTTTTTATTATCGCTTATCAAGTAGTCTTGATAGTTGACTTCCATATCTTGCACTAAGAACCTTTATTCGTTCAGATAATCCTTCAAAAACTTCCCTGTATAGGATTCTTCTACTTTGCAAATCTGCTCTGGTGTACCCGCTGCGACCAATTCCCCGCCGCGATGCCCACCTTCGGGGCCGAGATCAATGATCCAGTCAGCCGTCTTCACAATATCGGGGTTATGCTCGATGATCAGCACCGAGTTTCCACCGTCTACAAGGCGTTGTAGTACTTCGATGAGCTTATGCACATCAGCGGCGTGCAAGCCAACAGAAGGCTCATCGAGTACATAAAGCGTGCGTCCTGTCGAGCGTTTGGAAAGCTCTTTCGCCAATTTCACACGCTGTGCTTCGCCGCCCGAAAGCGTCGGGGCAGATTGCCCTACGCGGATATATCCCAGCCCGACCTCGTTCAGGACATTGAGTTTTTTGATCATTTTCGGGAAATCTTTAAATACCTCGGCAGCGCGGTCGATGGGCATATCCAAAATATCCGCAATGCTGTACTCGTTTCTATATTTCACTTGCAAAGTTTCGCGGTTGAATCGCGAGCCGTGGCACACATCACAAGGCACATAAACATCGGGCAAAAATTGCATCTCGATCCGCAACTGTCCTTGTCCGGCACAAGCTTCACAACGCCCGCCATGCACGTTGAAAGAAAATCGCCCGGGCTTATATCCGCGCACCTTGCTTTCCGGCAACTGTGCAAAAAGTTTTCGCATCTCATCAAAAAGCCCTGTATACGTGCCCGGATTTGAACGCGGCGTGCGCCCGATCGGCGACTGATTGATGTTGATGATCTTATCCAGATGCTCCACGCCCAAGATCTCGTCATGTTCGGCAGGTACTGTGCGGGCTCGATTCAGTGCCTTTGCCAATGCCTGATAAAGGATATCACCCATTAGGGTTGATTTTCCAGAACCAGAAACACCCGTGATACAAACCAATCTGCCAAGTGGGATGTCTATATCTATATTCTTAAGATTATTAGCCCGAGCACCGACTACTGTCAGCTTTTTACCATTTCCATTTCTACGTTCGCTCGGGACCGGCACTTGCATCCGTTTAGATAAATATGCCCCGGTCAATGATGTGGGATGCGCCAAAATCGCCTCCGGCGCGCCTTCGGCGACGATCTCGCCGCCATGCTCGCCCGCGCGCGGGCCAAGATCAAGGATCCAATCGGCGGTCATGATCGTTTCATCATCATGCTCCACAACGAGGACAGTGTTGCCCAGATCGCGCAATCCTTCCAGGGTCTTGAGTAAACGTGCGTTGTCGCGGGGGTGCAATCCAATTGAAGGCTCATCCAAAACATATAGAACGCCGACCAAGCGCGAACCAACTTGCGTCGCGAGCCGAATACGCTGCGCCTCGCCCCCAGAGAGCGATCCCGCCGAACGATTGATGGTCAGATAATCGAGTCCCACATCTACAAGAAAACCAAGCCGTGCCTGGATCTCTTTCAAAATCCGCTCAGCGATAATTTTTTCACGTTCGCTAAAAGTGGCATTCAGGTTTTCTGTCCAGGCCAGCGTATCTGCGACAGGCAGCTTGGTCATGTCGATGATATTTTTGTCACCAACAGTAACTGCGATAGCTTCTGGTCGCAAACGCGCGCCATCGCAGCCAGGGCAAGGCTTTTGCGACATGAATTCATCGATGCGTTTGCGCATATATTCAGAGCTGGTTTCTCGATAGCGGCGCTCGAGATTGCCAATTACGCCTTCAAAAGAACGCTGAAAAGTATATTCATTCCCTTTTGCGTTCTGGTAAACGATCGTGAACTCTTCACCTTTGCTGCCATAGAGAATAATTTCTAATTCTTTTTCTGTTAATTCATTGGCTGGTTTATCAAGATCAATTTTATAATGCTGTGCAGCGGCATCGAGTGTTTGCCAATAATAGCCACCCTCTTCACGCGGTCCGCTCCATTCGGATGCCCCAATTGCGCCATTATTCAGAGAAAGTTCTCTATTGGTCATGAGCAGATCGGGGTCAATTTCGAGTTTATGTCCCAGCCCTTCACAGACGGGGCAGGCTCCATGTGGTGTGTTAAATGAAAAGGTACGTGGCGCAATTTCTGCGATGGTTGTGCCGTGTTCGGGGCAGGCAAGATGTTCAGAGTAGTGGATGTCTTTTCCCTCCTCCTGCGCCTCCCCCCGCTCGCGGGGGGAGGATGGGTGGGGGGGGCGCGGCGTGAGAGCGACGGTCATAAATCCATCGCCAAATTTCAACGCTGTTTCGATGGAATCCGTTAATCGAGAAAGCGCCGCTTGTCTTTCCTCTTCATCGTCGTGATGGCGGATAACGAGCCTGTCCACCACCGCTTCGATGGTATGAATTTTGTAGCGGTCGAGGTCAAATTCTTCGTCCAATGAGCGGACATCACCGTCCACACGCACGCGGGCAAAACCGGCTTTGCGGATCTCTTCGAAAACGGCTTGGTAGGTCCCTTTTCGGGCACGTACCAAAGGGGCGAGAACCAGGATCCTGCTGCCATCTGGGAGCGCTTCGACCTTATCCACGATCTCTTGTGCTGACTGCTTAACAACTTCCCGTCCACAGGTAGGGCAGTGGGGGATGCCAACACGCGCAAAAAGCAAGCGCAGGTAGTCGTAAATCTCGGTGACAGTCCCCACCGTTGAGCGGGGATTATGGGATGTTGATTTCTGATCGATCGAAACTGCGGGAGAAAGCCCTTCGATATACTCAACATCCGGCTTATCCATCTGTCCAATGAATTGCCGCGCATACGCTGAAAGGGACTCAACATAACGCCGCTGTCCTTCAGCAAAAATCGTATCGAAAGCAAGAGAAGATTTTCCGGAACCGGAAAGCCCCGTGACTACAACGAACTTGTCTCGGGGGATTTCAACCGTGATATTTTTCAGGTTGTGAACACGCGCGCCAACCACGCGGATTACGTTTTGAGCCATAAAAAAACCTTTATTTTGGGATGCCAAGATTATAGCACATTTGTTTTATTTTTTGTAAAACCATGAAAGTATAGTATACCATTTGGGTCTGATTTGATTTTTCTCCTTAGAGGATGTAAGATGAGTACCTAATTTGAAACTCATGGAGGCAAAAATGCTTGTCGCTATAATCTCTGGTGGATTTGTGATATTGGTTTTCGGTATTATCGGTGCCGTATTGGTTTACAAATATTTTCAGGAGAAAAGGGAAGCTGAAGAAAGCCAGGGCTGGTCTTCCACCATAGGGCGGATCACAAAATCATTTATGCGCCGTGAAGCGAGCTATGAGAGCAGCAATACAATTTATTACCCCGAAGTGGAATACGACTATGAGTTTCTTGGTACGGAATATACCGGTCACCGCATCAGCTTTGGTGGGAGCACAGGGAATAGCAACCACAGAAAATCAGAAGAGGTTCTCGCAAGATACCCGGTAGGCAAAAGTGTCCCCGTCTTTTATGACCCAAACAACGCCGAGGATTCTGTTCTGATACGCGAAATGGGCACAGGCGGGAAGGTCTTCCTTTTCGTTGGCGCTCTTTTTCTTCTCATCTCAGTTTGTGCATTTTGCGTTGGTGGCGTGATCGCGATAGCGTCATTGATGGGCTATTAATTTCTTGATTATCAGTAAAAGTATTGGCTTGATAGCATAGGGGGGCAATGAGATGGTTTCAGATTTTCCTTTTACTTTGATCTTTATGCAAAATTCTTACAGAAGCGGGGTTATTTAGCGAGTACAATAGGCTCTGTTTCTAAAATAAAAAAAACGTGCCCTCTGCGTAATGGGGCAAAAAAATAATAAAGAAGGAAAATTCCATGCCCCAACAACAAATCCCGTGTCCCCAATGTAGGCAGCCCGTTGTCGCAAATATAGAGCAACTTTTTGACGTGTCTGCCGACCCCGGCGCAAAGCAGCGTCTGCTGGGAAATGTATCGAATGTCGCACATTGTCAAGCTTGCGGATATGCAGGCCAAATCCCCACTCCTGTTATTTATCATGATAATGAGAAAGAACTGCTGCTGACATTCTTCCCGCCCGAGTTGGCGATTCCCGTCAACGAGCAAGAACAGATCGTTGGCCCGCAGATCAAGAAGCTGACCGACAAGCTACCTCCCGAAAAGCGGAAAGGTTATCTGCTTAATCCACAGACCTTTTTCACTTACGAGAGTATGGTTGAACGCATTCTTGGAGGTGATGGGATCACGCCAGAGATGATCAAGGCGCAAAAAGACCGCGTTGGGCTAATTGAAAAATTGCTGACAGCCAAAGATGATGAGGCTAGAAAAGCGCTGATAAAAGAAGATGAGAGTCTCTTTGACGATCAATTCTTCGCTCTTTTTGGGCAACTTGGTCAAGCCGCTGCGGCGCAGGGACAGGGTGAAACAGCAGAGCAAATGAAAGCGATAGAAAAGATCTTGCTTGAAGAAACAGCATATGGGCAGGAAATCCAATCTTCGATGAAAGAGATGGAAGCTGCCGCCAAATCTTTGCAAGAGTTAGGAGAGGGGCTGACACGCGAAAAATTGCTTGATCTGATCCTGGATGCACCAAATGAAGCGCGTGAACAAGCTTATGTCAGCATGGCGCGGCAGGGACTCGATTATGAGTTCTTCCAGTTGTTAACGAATCGTGCCGAGGCCGAAGGTGATGATGAAAAACGTGGGCAAATTGAAGCCACGCGTGACCGTATCCTGACAATGGTCAACGAAATTGACAAGCAGATGGAAGCCCGTTTGCAGCAGGCACGCGGATTCCTTGAATCCCTCCTGCAACAGGAAGATATTGCTGGCGCTACCCAAGCGAATTTGCAGAATTTTAATCAGAACGTTGTCCAGGTTTTGGAGGCAATGCTGCATAAGGCGACTGAAGAAAAGGATGAGGCTTTGCTGGCAAAATTGCAACAGGTTGTTGCGGTGTTGCAGCAGGCGAGTGGCTCAACGGCAGGCTATGAATTCATCGAAAAAATGCTTTCTGCTGAAAACGAAGAAGCCTTGGATAAGCTGATCGCAGATAATGAAGGCGAAATTAACGATGAGTTGCTCAAGACTTTGAGCGGTGTTGTTGCACAATCACAAGGGCAGGAGGATAAGCTCTCGGCGCAAGATAAAGAGATGTTTGCGAAGATGGAGCAGGTTTATAATGCAGTTCTGCGATTTAATATGAAGAAGAATATGGGGTAGCTTCAGTAGATAGTTTCAGTGTTCAATAAATAGTAAAAAACCTGCGAAATTTTCCGCAGGTTTTTTTGTCTTTTCTGAGATAATGGCAAAAGAATAAGAAAGAATGATTTTGCGAGCGGAGCTTGCGGAGCGAAGCAATCTCATAAAATGTAGATGGATTTGCATTCTTGAGACTGCCGCGTCGGGCTATCGCCCTCCTCGCAGAATCAGCTTGTTATTTAATTTGAGACACTACCAAATATCACTCTATCGGATTATCCAACCTGATCCCATGCCCTCTGACGGTGACAATATACTGATGTTCGGGGTCATAAGCCGCCAATTTATCGCGCAAGCGGCGGATTAGGGCATCGAGGGCTTGGTCTGAAACACCGAGCGCTTCGTCTTCTCCCCAAACAGCGGTAACCAGATCCTGGCGGGAAACGACCTCACCTTGTTGCTCAAAGAGCCGCCACAATAAGCGGAATTGTTGCGCTGAGAGCGGCGGCGTGACTTGTTGCTGCTCTACAAAAACACGTCTGGAGCTGAGATCGATCATTAACCGCCCAATGCGGGTATTATTTTCTGTGAGGGGCATGGTTGCGTCGGAGACGAGGAACATAAATTGCTGAACGACCGCGACCTGGATCAGATCACCGTCTTGCAGAACAATGGCATCGTTTACTTCTTCTCCGTTGCGGTGGGTGCCATTTTTGCTGCCCATATCTTCGAGCAGGACACCGTCTGCTGTGGGGGTCAGACGGGCGTGGTAACGGGATACTTTTCGGTCGGGGATGGTCAGATCACAAGCGGCATCACGCCCAAGCAGGAGCGTGTTTTCCAGTGTCCAGCGCTCCCCCTTAAGGGGACCTTCTTGTGCAATTAGAATGGGGAAATCATCAAGTTTCGTATTCATTATTTTAGATAAAGTCTAATTTGACCACCACAAAGGCATTCTTAAAAGATTTCTCGCTATTTATATCAAAGACACTTATAATATAGCAGAAAAAGAAAATCTGTGTAAAGTTTCACGCCGAAATTTATTATTTGCACAGTATCTTACCCCAGAACTGGAGTTTTTCCATGGCTCTCCCCCTTAACAAGGGAGAGGTTTTGCGTGGTCGCTACGAGATCCGTCAGCAGATCGGACAAGGTGGCACAGGTAGTGTATACCTTGCTGACGATCGTCGTCTCGAGGGTCGTCTTTGCGCCGTCAAAGAAGTAGAGCACGACCGCGCCCTCCCCGCCAAGATATTTGAAGAAGCCCGCGAGCAATTTATGCGCGAGGCTACTGTCTTGGCGCGCCTGGATCACCCCAACCTGCCCAAAGTTTCAGACTTTTTCTCGCGTGAGAATCGTGATTATCTCGTCATGGATTATGTGCCCGGCGAAGACCTGCGAACGCTCATGCTTGATGCCCGCCGTCAAAAAACATTTTTACGGGAAGATGTAGTGCTGGGCTGGGCAAACCAGATCGCGAATGCACTCACCTATTTGCATCGTCAATCCCCGCCTATTATTCACCGCGATATTAAACCCAGTAACCTTAAATTGACCCCCTCCGGCCTGGTTAAGCTGGTCGATTTTGGACTGGTACGCGTTCTTGTTCCTGATGAGATGACGATCACGGTGATTCAGGGGCAGGGCACGATTCTATATACGCCACTGGAACAATACGGGAGCGATGGCTCTCATACGGATGTGAGAAGCGATGTCTACTCTCTGGGCGCGACACTTTATCACCTGCTCACAAATACTGCCCCCTCAGATGCGCGGCAACGCTTCTTGACCCCAGAAAGCTTGCTACCGCCTAAGGACATTAACTCGGCAATAAGCAGACGTACCCAGCGAGGTTTAAAATGGGCAATGTCCCTGCACCCCGACGAACGCCCCGATTCTGCTGAAGATTTTCGTCTCTTCTTGCTCGGGCAAAAAGAGATCATCACCAGCCCACTCCCTAATTTGCATCAGCAAGCACCAAAAACGACCTTCCGTGATCTGCTCGCCCAACCTGCCGAGCAAAGATTGCTCTGGCTGATCGGCGGGATGATGCTGCTCAGTTTCCTGACATCGGTTTTGGGGTAGCGTTTTGGATAAGGGTGGAGAGAAAATATTATTTTCAAGTAAAATCACTCTATGAAAATCCTCGCCATCGCCATGTCGCGCATCCCTGCGCCAAACGCCAACGGTATTCAGGTTATGAAAGTCTGTCAGGCGCTCACCCAGCTTGGGCACGAGGTGATCCTCCTCGTCCCTGATATGGCGCCCTGGGGCGGCACGCGCGATGACCTGAAATCATTTTATGGGCTGGAAAACACTTTCGAAATTCGTTGGCTGAAGACAGCATCTCGCCGTACTTTCACGTGGCACGCGATCCGTGAAGCGCGCAAATATAAGCCCGACTTCGTCTATTCATGGTCGCCGCAGAGCAGCGTTTTTGCCCTCCTGCACCGCCTGCCGCTTATCTTCGAACTCCACGAGCCGCCGCTTGGGCGTTTTGGTCCTGTCTGGTATAAAGCCTTTTTGCGCCTGTCTGGAAAGAAGCGTCTTGTTTCTATTACCAAAGCTTTGGAAGATGTCTTGTCCATCAAATATGGATTACCCTCCGACGTCGTCATCGCCCCGAACGGGATCGACCTCGAGCGCTACGATTCGCTCCCAAGTCCTCGCAATGCTCGGCGAGAATTGGGCTTTTCGGAAGCCCCGACAGTCATCTGCACCGGGCATCTTTACGCGGGGCGCGGCGTGGAGACCTTCGTCGCATTGGCAGAAAAAAGCCCGGGGACGCAATTTCTTTGGGTTGGCGGGCGCCCAGATGATGTCCACGTTTGGCGCGAGCGTGCCGAAGGGCAGGAGAATGTTCTCTTTACAGGATTTGTCCAACAGGCGGAGCTTCCCCTTTATCAATCTGCAGCCGATATTTTGATCGCTCCTTATGCAAGCAAAATATCCGGCTCCAGCGGCGGGGATTCGGCATCCGTCGCCTCCCCCATGAAGCTCTTCGATTATATGGCTGCCAAACGCGCTATCATCACCAGCGATCTGCCCGTCATCCGTGAAGTACTGGATGAAGAAAGCGCGGTCTTTGTCCCCCCCGATGATGTGGATGCCTGGCTCACGGCGCTGACGAATTTATTGAGCGATGATGCTTTGCGAGAAAAATCGGCAGCCAATGCCTATGCCCGTGTGAAGGAATTTACCTGGCAGGCAAGGCAAAAGAAAATTTTGGAAGAGCCTCGACAATAGTCGGGGCTTTTTTTATGGAAATAATTTACGTAGAGTTTACAGGGGGATAGCAAAGAAATAATAGGCGGGAAATAGAATGCAAGTAAATAAAGGAGATACTTTATGAAAAATTGGACCATAGCCATGCTCAGTCTTTCTATACTGCTTTCAGGCTGTGCACTTCGTAAAAAGCAGAATGCAAATTCGCCTGAAGCACAAAGTCCCGCCTCCGCGCCTGTAGTAGAGAGCGTGGAAGAAATGCATTCCGAACCCCTCCCCGACTTTGCATCCATGAGCTTTGTGGAGAAAAATAGCCTCTACATGCAGTTATTGACTGAAAAAATAAACGCTGGTTTGGATACATCCGCAGCAGAGAACGCCTATCAACGCTCTCTCGAAGCATCCCTTTCAGGAGATAGCGGGAAAGCAGACCAGGCTTTAGAAGAAGCTATTCTTATTCTGTTGAACCAATAAAAAGGAGATTTGAAATGAATAAAAAGACTCTTATCCTTAGCCTCGCGATGATCTTCGCCCTCGTTGGCGCAACAGCCTTCGCTCCCCAAAGCGCTTATGCGCAATCCGGCGGCGGGACAGGCACGCTCAAGGCAACCGGCGATGGTCTCGCTGGCATCCGCGGTGGTGGCGATGTGACTATCTCTGGCAGCGGCGTCCTGTGGATCCGTGACCGTGCCGGTGACGCCGTCATCAATGTCAGCGGCGGTGGAAATCGCCGGGAAGGAGAGAATGGCTGGGTACGCTATTCTGGCTTTAACGGCGAAGCCTCTGTTAGCGGCAGCCAGATCACCGTTGCCCTCTCTGGTTTTGGCATCGATCTCGAAGCCACGGGCACAGGCAGATTTGTTCTGCGCGGCAATGGTTCTTACACTGTCGAAAAAGATGGCATTATTGTCCTCGATGGTGTCTGGACCGAAGAAGCCCAAGTCTTCAGCATCCCCTAATTAGTCTATCAATAGAAGTTTACGGAAGGGATTCATTGTAAAAATGAATCCCTTCTATGATTCCAGAACATATTTCCCTAGCATTGCAATACCCATACCTTTGGAAAGCAGATAAAATTATGTTGTACAATGACTTATAGGGCTTCATCTCGGTAAACAGGAAAGAAATATGCTCTGGCTCATAACTTCGCTACTAATACTATCTGGCTCGATACTTCTTTTTCTTGGCATGAATGCTTTGCAACGGCGTGAGATGCCAGCAGCAAAAGCTTTTGCCATAACGATGTTTGCCGCCAGTCTTTGGGCATTTGCCTTTGCTGCAGAAGTAGTTAGCCCCAATTTGCAGGGCAAAATTTTCTGGGCTGATATTCAATTCTTTGGCATTAACATATTGCCCTTGTCATGGTTTGCAATGACCCTATATTATACAGGGCAGCCTCGTTGGACTATTCGTAGCTTGTCTATCTTGGGTTTTGTGCCATTCGCAATTATGCTCGTAATTTTTACCGACCCTTATCATCATCTTTTTCGCGGCTCTCCCTCCCTTGATATTATCAACCCATCTTTTTCTGTACTAAATAATGATTATGGCATCTTTTATTATGCTGTTACTGCGCCTTTCGCTTATTTTCTCTTCGTTATTTCTTTAATTTTATTAAGTCGTTTCTGGTTAAAATCTTCCAAAACCTATCGCCGTCAAGGGACAATTCTGCTTCTTAGCTTATTACTCCCTCTTACCATCGACGTTCTTTATGTGTTGGATATTACCCCCATCCCAAAATTTAATTTTGCTGCAATTACATTTAGCATTTCAGGACTATTGGTTAGCTGGAATGTGTTTTCTTTTCGTTTCCTCGATATTACACCTCTTGCAAAAGACATGGTTATTGGAACAATGCAGGTCGGGGTTATCGTATTGGATAAGCAAGGGCGCATTACCGATATAAACCCTGCTGCCGAAAAGACCACAGGGATTTTGGCAACACAAAATATTGGTATTCCTGCTGCGCAAGTCTTTCCTGACTACGCATCGTTTTTCAATAGAAATTCAGAAGAAGAAGGTGAAATTGTCCTTGAGCACGAGGGAGAAAAGCATCATTATACAGTCAGAATTTCTCCTATCTTGGGAGTTCGTAAACGCATTCTTGGTCGTGTTATCACGTTAAATAATATCTCGGAACGAGTGAAGTTGTATCAACAGGTGAAAGAAGCCTCACAGACAGATTCGCTAACAGGAATTTTAAATCGCAGAGCATTCATAGAGCGGGGCGAAACTGAAATAGCCCGTGTGCTAAGATACCAACGCCCTTTATCTTTAGCAATGATGGATCTTGACAACCTAAAAACCATTAATGATGAATATGGACATAAAATTGGTGATAATGCACTAATGACCATCGTTCAGCTATGCCAAAAGGAAATGCGCTCCTCAGATGCGATAGCACGTTACGGCGGTGACGAATTTGTCATTTTGCTCCCCGAAACAAATATAGAAAAAGCTTTTAGTCTTGCTCAACGGATCTGTCAGAGCGTAAATGAAATCCTGATTGAAACAAAGCCCAACAACAATGCCTTTCTCAGTGTAAGTATGGGGGTTTCTGAATTTAATGGGAAAGAAAAGCTGGAATCTCTGCTTCATCGAGCAGATGAAGCGCTCTATGAAGCCAAGCGTTCGGGTAAAAATCGGGTTATAAAAAAGTGAGTCTTATTCAATATTTGTAACGATCACATTCTTAGCCCCCGCTTCGTACAATGCCTCGACAATTGCCGGGGCTTTTTCTTTTGTGGATAGGGCGATCATATTCCCACCTCTGCCTCCACCGGATAGCTTCGCCCCGAACGCCCCCGAATTTAGGCTTGCTTCCGTTAAACGATCCAATTCTAACGACGAGACACCCATTTCCGTTAAAATCCGCTGATTCTCATTCATCAACGCCCCCAATCTTTCGGGATACCCACCCTCGATTGCCTGCCGCGCCGTTCGTGCAATACTGCCAGCCGCTGCGAAAAGTGTATTCATTTTTGATGGATTCTGCTCCCAAAGTTTTCGCACATCAGCTACAGATTCTTTCGTCGGCGCAGGAATACCCGTATCCCCGATGATGATAGTGAAAGGCTTTTCAACGTTCAATAATTCGATGAGCTGCTCTTTTACGAAAAAAATCGGCTTCCCATAAGTCACCACTGTATTATCTATCCCCGAGGGTGTGCCGTGATGGATTTTCTCCACTTCGTAGGCGATTTTGTTGACTTTCTTGTCGTCAAGGGGCTGCCCCAAATGCGCCGACAAAGCGCGGATGATGGCAACTGATACCGCCGCGCCTGATCCCAGCCCTGAGGCGAGGGGAATGGTGGATGTTACTTTGATTTCTATCCCCGTTTTGTCGTCATTGCGAGGAGCATGCTTCTGCGACGCGGCAATCTCCGTGTGCGAGAGGGGAGATTGCTTCGCTCCGCTCGCAAAGTCATCCAGATTTAGGGCTGCGTACACGGCTGAGATAACGGAAGCAAGCGCATCGTCCAGTGCGAGGCGGGAATGTTCGGCGTGTAATCTAATGTCGGGGGCGTTGACCCAGATCCCAGCGCGGTAAACATCCAGAACTTCCGCATCTGCATGAATTTGATTTACAGGCACAGCCAGCGCAGGTTGCCCATAAACAACGGCATGTTCGCCAAAGAGAATGATCTTGCCGGGTGCGGAGGCTTTTGTCATTTCCCCCCTCTAACTCCCCCCCTTAGGGGGGAGAACTTGTCCCTTCCCTTGTAAGCGAAAGCGATGGGGGAAGGCTAGGATGGGGGCATTCATCACGAGAGATAGAAAACGACCATCACGACAATTCCCCACAAAGCGATGGCAATTTGGAGCGGGCGATCTGTTAGCACAACTTCTTCGGGTGAGCCAGTAACATGCGAAACTTGCACAAGATATAGATAGCGGAGGATGGCATAGATCACGAATGGGATCGTCAGCATCATGGCGTGATTATCAGGCAGATTTGGCGCGGTAAAAGTGTAGAGACTATAAGCGACGATGGTTGTGCCGGAAACAATGGTGATAAATTGGTCAAGAAGCGGGATTGTGTAACCGTCCAGGACTTTGCGATGTGAGCCAGCGCCTTCTGAGAGCAGTTCCAACTCTGCGCGTCTTTTCCCAAAACCGAGATATAGCGCCCCCAAAGTTGTGATGACATAAAGCCAGGGTGAAAATCGCTCTACAGCGATAAGAGTCACGCCACTATGTACACGCAAAACAAAACCTGTGGCAATGATCATTACATCTAGAATAGGGATGTGTTTTAGTTTTGAAGAATATGCGAGCATCATCAAGAAGTAAATCGCTAAAACTATCGAGAAGGCAGGCGTGAGAAAATAGGCTGTGGGGAGCACAAATGCAACCAGAAATACGCCAAAAACACGCGCTACATTAATTGGCAATTCTCCTGATGGCAAAGGACGCTCTCTTTTCTTTGGGTGTTGACGGTCGGCTTCAATGTCGGCAATGTCGTTAAAGATGTAGACTGCGCTCGAAATCAAGCTAAAGAGCGCGAATCCAGCCAGTGTGCGCAGCGCAGGCTCAAGCTGAAAAAGCTGCTTGTCGAAAACCAGCGCAAAGAAAACGATTACATTTTTTATCCACTGACGTGGACGCATTATTTTTAGGATGGCTTTTATCATGCGAGTATTTTACCTTAAGTCTTTTCCTAAAAAATGTTAAAAAAAACTCCCCAAAGTTCCAAGTGCCTGGAATTTTGGGGAGGGAGGGAGGGGCGGGTGTATCTAAAAACTCAAATAGACATTGAGATTTTTCTTGTACTTTCTCCAACTATTCTTCAGGAAGAAGTCTATTCTTGACATTTGAGTTCCATTCCGATAAAACAGAACAAGAGTTCTAATTCTGTTTTATGGGAATAATTACATGAAAACACCCTATCTTGTACAGGAACCCCAACAAACACGCAGTCAACAAACGATGCGTCAGATTCTGGACGCTACCTGCGCCTTCCTCGGTATAGGCTCTCTCATAAAACACCGCGGAGGACGGCGGCTAGAGCATTTATAGTCGTGAATGCCTACGCGCCCTTGGCAGTCACAGCTCCGATTGTCAGCTCGCCCTTTTGGGCCAGTCTGCTGATGAAAAAGGTGGCGCTTTCAACCGAGAGGCCCAGATGGGCGGCAATGGTTTGGGGATCGGCAGTTTCTTGCTCATTGACGAAATCCAGAACGGTTTCTTCAACTTCCTGCACCCAATCCTCGAATAAGGCACGAACTTCTGGGGTAGCGTAAGCCGCTAATTGGGAGGCTTCGCCGAAGCCTCGCATCATCTGCATTCAAGGATTTGGCGACTTTCCTGTATCTCGTTCATTCTCCATCATTTGGCTCATCATGCCCTCCATCATACGCGGCATCATCCGACCCATCAGTTTGGGCAATACCTTGCCGATGGCAAACACACCACCTGCACCAACCACGATTGCTAGTGGGAGTCGGCTACCTTTTAATTTACTCATGCTCTCTTCCCTTCTTTTCGCAAAGTGTCCAACTCTGCTCGGAGATCGTCGATTTCATCGCGCAGGCGGGTCACCTCGCTATCAGCCTCATCATCTGAGGGCCATCTGTCCACCCCCGGATAACGACGCCAGGGGCCAAAGCAACCAAAACCACGACCTCGCCCAGATATTATGCCGCCAAGCATCACAAAAAAGCACAGGCTCATCATGATCACGCCAACAATGGGGAATATCCAACTCCAACCGTACCACCACATATCATCCTCCTTTGATCGAATATCATTTCTCGTCCCACCAGTCTCGCATAGGACTCCATCCTCTCATGGGACCACACCAGCGTGGCAGGCCAAATCCATCCACTGTCCGCCGGGACTTAATGGAGAGTCGCACTACGATTTCGTTCCAGGTTTCCAGAGTCTCCAACAATGCCGGTTCTGCCAGACTGTAATATACAAAGGGGCCTTTGCGCTCGGTTTTCAGAACGCCGCCGTCACGCAGTAATTTAAGGTGATGAGAGACCAATGGCTGGGATAGTTCAGTTTCCTGGACGATTTGGGAAACGGTGAGTTGCTGTTCGCCGACTGTGTGTAAGATTCGCAGCCGGTTCTCGTCGGCCAGAGCCTTGAAGACCGATGCCAGCGGCTCGTAAGATATATTCATATAATTAGTATACCCATCAATACATAAACACTTATTTATATGTTGATATTATAGCAACGATTGACCGGATAGTCAAGCGCTAATTCTGTGGCTGTACACCTGATTGACTGCAAAACCATTAGAATATGAGCCTCGTTAGTCAACCAGCACCCGCTCATGATAAAGTATAGGAGAGCAAGATATGTCCCAAATCGCAAATACCCCCAAACCACCCTACTACGCCGTGATCTTTACCTCGTATCGCACAGAAGGAGATTACACACCCTAATCCCAGCCTGGCAACACATTTGGGTTTTCAGCAAATGTTCTTTAGCATGAGAGAGATCATCCTTTGGGAGCCTTTGCGGGAAGAGGCCCCCTATCCCACCGATCAACTGATCGAGGAATTATCACGCGCATATCTCGCTTATCTGGGTGTAGGAGAAGAAAAATGACAAGTAACCGGCGTATCCTGAAAATTGGAGCTATTGGAGCAGGCGTATCCACACTCACGCTGATTCTGATGGCTTTTGTGTCTTTCCCGCACGCGATGGAATACCCGGGCGTCCCGGCGCTGATCGGTGAACTGACGCTCTCTCATGGGGAACTCAACGCTTACATAAGTTCCATGCGCATTCTCTTTATCCTGGATGGCATCTTCCTGCTCGGCTGGTTTGTCAGTTGGATGGCGCTCGCAGAAGTGGTTCGTTCCCGCAGCCGGATATTGGGTATCCTGACGCTGATATTTGGATTGGCGGGCGCGTTCTTCGATTTTGGTGAGAATAGCATCATCTGGGGCGTGATCCAAAACCTGGAAGCCGGACGCCCTTTGACCAGCGGCTGGGTCGTCGCGTGGACATCCGTTCGACACATGAGTTACTGGCTGCCCTTCATCGGCGCTATCTTTGCCTCGTTTGGTTTATGGAGTGAAAAGCGCATAGACCGCATCACCGCTTTCGTCGGTTCAGGTCTGGTTCTTGTTGCAGCCGTCGGGCTTTATATTCCATCGTTATCTCTTTTAGCCAATATTTGGTTCTTATTCTGGTTTGCCAGCAGCGGATTGCTCCTTTGGAAACATTCCGCTCAGAAAAACCCAACCCAGCAATCGAAAGGAAGGTCTCTTATGCTTGGATCAGAACGTATCAAACGCCTCGCCCTCTTTGCCGCAGTCTATTTTGTAGAAGGCGCAGTGCTGACATATTTCACCGCCTTCAATGTACTCTATCTCCGCTCCTATGATCTCTCTTTTTCGTTGATCGGTATCGTGGGCGGGATTACATTGATACCCTTCATCTTGAAGATTTTCATCGGACTGCTCAGCGACCGTGTCAATCTCTTCAAACGCGGGCACCGCAAACCTTACATCATCATCGGTCTCATTCTGCAAGCATTGGCATTTGCGTTGATTCCCGCCTTTAACCCGAGCAGTCAATTCAATCTCTATCTCACCATGATGATCCTGGCAGCCTTGGGTATGTCCACTTACGATACCACTACAGATGGGCTTTCGATTGATACCACGCCTGAAGAAGACCGCGGTCTCGTGCAGGGACTCATGGTTGGCGGACGGGCGCTCAGCGCGGTGGTAACGGCTGCCTTGATGGGCTTATTCTCTGACCGTGGACAATGGTCATTGATTTTTTACATGATCGCTGCGCTCAGCCTGCTAACACTCATTCTGGCATTCATTGTTCAGGAGAAAAAAGACCGCACGCCCGAAATGCAGTTCTCCGGCGCAGCTTTCAAATCCTTCAAAAACAAAGCTTTCCTGCTTTTCCTTGCCCTGGGTGTCATGTATCCCTTGGCGCTTTATAGCGCGCAGGGCATGGTTGGCGCATTCCTGAATGAAGGCTTGGGTGTTTCCCTGGTGACGGTCGGACTATATACCTCCGTCTTTGGGATCGGCACCATCTTCGGCGGCGTTATCGGCGGACCTATGATGAAGAAAATCGGTGAGCGCGCCAGCATCCTGGCGGCTTTACTCATCACGGCAGCCGTCACATTCGTCTTGGCATTAACATCTTCTCCCGCGTTGATGTGGGTGATTGTCTTCATCTTTGGATTTGCCTTCGGATATTACGAAACCGTCTATTTCGCCATGGGCATGGACTTCTCAGACCCGCGCATCGCTGCCTTCATGTTCGCTGTCATTATGGCGGTTGGCAACTTTGGTATCGCTGGCGGGCAGCCGCTGGCAGGGGGGCTGGTTGACTCCTTCGGGTTCCAGACCATGTTCATCGTCTTCGCCGGTATCCACCTGCTCGCCCTGCCTATCGTCTTCGCCATCTTCCGGTTACGGAAGCAGGTTCCGACGGAGGCGTGATGCGCATCGCGTCCATCGAGGTCGAACCGCTCGACCTGCAACTGCAAACGACGCTCACGGTCGCCTACGGCAGCTATCCAACTTTGGATTACGCACTGCTCAAAATCTACACGGATGATGGGCTGCTGGGGCTGGGCGAAGCCTCTCCCGACCCGGAAGTCACTGGTGAAACACAGGCTTCGATCATCGCGGCTTTAAAAGGAGCCAGCAAGTTTCTGATCGGCAGCGATCCCTTTGACATCGAGCAGATCATCGAACAGTGTTTTGATGCAATTCCCAACGCGCCAGCCGCTATTGCCGCCATTGATATGGCGCTCCATGATCTGATGGGACAGGCGCTGGGCGTGCCGGTGTATCAGATTCTGGGGGGAAAATCACGTCCCGGTATCCAGCTATATCCTGTTATCCCAATGGATGAACCGCAGACGATGGCTGCCATGAGCCGGAATTTTGTGGACATGGGCGCGGATATCCTCAAGATCAAACTCGGATCATCCCCGGACCTCGACTTGCTGCGGTTAAAGAATATTCACGCCGCCGTGGGTAGTTCCGTTAAACTCCGCCTCGACATCAATCAGGGCTGGAAAGATGCGACTACCGCTATCGAGACCATTCGCTCGCTGGATGATTTCAACATCGAATGGGTCGAGCAGCCGGTCACCGCACACGACATCGCAGGGTTAGCTGCCGTGACCGCTGCGGTAGACATCCCCATCATGGCGGATGAAAGCTGTCATGGTGCGGAGGATGTCTTGCGAATTGCCTGTCAGGATGCCGCCGATCTGATCAATATCAAGCTGATGAAATGTGGCGGTATCTACCAGGCGGCAAAGATGCTCGCCATCGCCGAATCCGCCGGGCTGCCCTGCATTCTCGGCTCGATGGGGGAAAGCTCCATCGGCAGCGCCGCCGGGCTTCACTTTGTCACTGCTAAATCCGGCATTCTGGCAACCGAATTGATTGGCCCCCTGTTTATCAACAACGACCCTGCCACGGGCTATCAGGTGGATATGACCACCTTCCAGGCGATGCCATCCACGCAGCCCGGTTTAGGAGTGAGACTCAAATGATCAACTGGCATAAAATCGGCGATCAAGCCGCCAATCTGTTAAGCGAATATCTGCAAATCCAATCCCTGAACCCGCCGGGCGACGAAAGCGAAGCCGTAGAATTCATCGCCGCTCAACTGCGCGCACGTGGCTTTGATTCTAAAATATATACCTCGGGAGAAAATCGCTTCAATTTATTGGCGCGCCTGCCCGGAGACGGCAGTAAAAAACCTGTCCTGCTCTATCACCACATGGACGTGATCGAAGCCGACCCGGAGCGTTGGTCGTGCGAACCCTTCGGTGGCGAAATCCGCGATGGCTACGTCTGGGGGCGCGGCACCATTGACATGAAGGGTATGGGGATCATGCAGTTGCTTGCCCTCGACCTGCTTCAAAAACACCAGCCCGAACGCACCCGCGACATCATCTTTTTCGCCGCGGCAGATGAGGAAAAGGGCGGCGACTTTGGCACCAAGTGGATGATCGAACATCACTGGGATGAACTGGAAGCTGAGTTCGTCTGGGATGAAGGCGGGTTTGGTCTGCAGGATTTCTTTGGTCCCACCCCGATTTTTACCGTGGCGGTTGCCGAGAAGAAAGACCTGTGGCTGAAATTGATCGCGCGCGGCGAGCCGGGTCACAGCGGGATGCCGCACAATGACAATGCAGCCAATATCCTGCTGCGCGCGCTCGACCGGGTTCTGGCACTCAACGCAAAATACGAAGTCATGCCAGTAACAAGGATGATGTTTGCAGAAATCGCGCAGACGATGAGTTTCCCCAAATCATTCCTGCTAAAGAACCTCCAAAATCCGCTGGTTTTCAACCTGCTGAGCGCTACGCTGACCGCCGACCCAACGATTGCCGCGATGATGAAAGATACGCTCAGTATTACCGTTCTGCGTGCGGGGGGCAAAGAGAATGTTATTCCTGATCGCGCTGAAGCGACACTGGATATCCGCCTGCTACCGGATCGCGATCCGCAAGTTTTTCTGGAAAATCTCGAACGACTGATCGATGATGATCGCGTAGAAATCGATGTGGTGCAATACCCCGAAGAAACCAGCATTTCCGAGGTCGACTCTGAGTTCTACAGGACACTTTCAGCCGTCCTGAAAGAACTGGTGCCTGAAGGCGTGACAGCCCCCATGCTGACGCCTGGTACGACCGACTCCTGCTTCTTCCGCCGCAAGGGCGTCAACAGCTATGGACTTTTTCCCGCGATCATCGATCCCGGTGAACTTGCTCGATTCCACGGCATTGACGAACGTATCTCCATCGAAAACCTGCGCCTGGGCACGCAAATAACGTACAACATGCTGAAAAGATTGGTACAGTAGCATATAACGAAGATGCGCTAGCGCAAAGAATTGCCTCTTCTAAGGAACAGGGATAAAAAACGTCTCGCTTGTGGAGAGGTTTTGGAATTTGGGAGAGGTCGGGAGAGGGTTCTGATATACAATATAGCTATGCCAAAAATCCGTTTAGATACTTCTCTCTTTGAGCAGGGACTTGCTGAATCGCAGGAGCTAGCCCAACGCCTTGTGATGGCGGGAAAAGTGCGTGTAAATGGACAGCTCGCGGTCGCCCCCTCGCAGATGATCCGGCCGGATGCAAAACTTAGCGTGGACAGTGGGAAAAAATTCGTCTCGCGCGGTGGACACAAACTTGCTGCCGCTTTGGAAGCATTTTCTCTCAATGTTCAGAATCTCGTTTGTGCCGACGCTGGCGCATCTACCGGCGGATTTACGGATTGTCTCCTCCAAAATGGAGCCGCCAAAGTCTACGCCATCGACGTAGGTCACGGAATCTTAGCCTGGGAACTCCGCAATGACCCCCGCGTTATCGTGATGGAACAAACCAACGCCCGCCATGTCGAAAAACTGGCTGAACCCGTCGATCTGGTCGTGATTGATGCATCCTTTATTTCGTTGAAAGTTTTGTTGCCCGCAATAAAAGGGTGGTTTGCTCCTCTCGCCCCCCCTTTATCCCCCCCGCAAGCGGGGGGGAAACCCCGCAGGGGAGGGGGGGAAGGGGAAGTAATCGCCCTCATCAAACCCCAATTTGAAGCCAAACGTGATGAAGTCTCTCGAGGAAAAGGCGTCATCCGCGATACAGAAATCCACAAACGGGTGCTGTACGAAATTATAGATTTTGCTCAAGAGCAAGGCTTCATCCTGCGCGGATTGATCCGCTCCCCAATTCAGGGGCCGAAGGGAAATATTGAGTTTTTAGTTTGGTTGGGGACGGGAGAAGGAGAAGCAGTTGATCAGGAATTGGTGATTAGTAGGGCTGTGAGTGGAAAATAAGCGAGAAAGGACCGATGAATAAAATTCAAAAAAGAATTGATAGATTAATAGCTTTGGCAAGTGACTTATCGTTGAAATATCCTAAGAATCTTGTTAGGGAGCACTCAAGTTCTGTAGAATCCGCATTCCAAAGCCCGCAGGGATATGAATATCCCTGCTACATAGCAACGCCTGATAAATCAGGCTGGGAAGTCGGATTGATCCGGCGCTGCTTTGTAGCCCTGAGATTAATCTCAGGGCGGTCAAGTTGGCACAATCTACACTTCTTGAGTACTCCCTCTTGTTATACAAGCTTGCCTAAAAAGCTTTAGTGTATCAATACCTTCGCCACTTAGGGCGAAGAAGTCATTGATTTAGCAGAGTGAACGCAA
>CAZOOX010000063.1:10258-21751 GCA_964581545.1 uncultured Anaerolineaceae bacterium | reverse complement strand
TCTTTATAAAGAAAAAAATATTTCGGAGATTTCCAAGATGACTATATCTAAAAATACAATACACCCACTGATCGCCAATCGGCGCAGCCCACGTACTTTTGACCGAGAGCGTAAAATTAGCGCAGAAATGCTCGCAAATTTGCTAGAAGCAGCACGTTGGGCACCCTCTGCAAATAATATCCAACCATGGCGTTTTATTGTCGGACAAAAAGGTGATGCAACGCATCAAAAAATTACATCCACGCTTTCAGAGGGCAATCGGATTTGGGCCGAAAATGCACCATTGTTAATCCTTGCTGTCACGCAGGAAGTAGGCGAACGTGGCAAGCAAGGTTACGCCTGGCACGATCTAGGCTTGGCAACAACACAGATAATCCTGCAAGCCTCAGCGATGGATATCTATGCACATATTATGGCTGGTTTTTCAAAAGATGATGCACGCTCAGCTTTTTCTATCCCCACAGAATATGCGCCACTAACGGTCATTGCGATTGGCTATCTTGGCGACGTTGAAAAGCTTCCTGAAAAATTACAGGTACGAGAAAAAGCACCCCGTATCCGCAAAACACTGGATGAAATAGTCTTTCAAAATACCTGGGGAGAGTCTCTGGCTTAGGTTATCAGGTTCCAAATTGAATATTGAAGGTCTTTCGTGAAAATCGGGAGACCTTTTTTGTTATCACGAATTGGGCGAATTTATCGAATAACACGAATCTTTCGTGCAATTCGCATCTAAATTATTCTGCCAAAAAATATGCTAAAACACTCAAATTCAAGCATCGGTGCGGGATAAATCCCTGCCTCAGAGCATGAAAGCCTGATAAATCCGGCTCAGTTTTCAGCCCGAAGGGCTTCCATGTACTGAGGAAGTGGCTTTAGCCCGCCCGAAAACTCAGAAAATGGATAGATTTTGAGTTCGATGCGATTGCCCTAGAATATTTCGTACAATTCGCATCATACTAATCATTTGCGATACTTTATAATCTAGCCTATGAAATCACAAGAAATTTACCCCGTTCTCGTCTCTATCCTGATCATTATTGCCGTCGCTTTTCTTCAACGGCAGAGTAAGCTGATTGCCGCAATTATCTCAGTCACGCCTATTCGTGCCTCCCTTGCAATATGGATCATATATGCCGCTGTTAATGGCAACAAAACCGAAGTGGTTAAGTTTAATCAGAGTGTAGCCCTTTCCCTTATCCCGACCTTTCTTTTCGCTGTCGCTGCCTGGTATGCTGCGCGTGCGGATTTGAAAATCGGTGGAATTTTACTCTCTGGTTATGCTGTCTGGGCAATTGGTGCTGGTATCTTATATTTTCTCCGACAATCTTTGGGAATAGGATAACTTTTTAAATGGCTTTTGATGAATTACTTTCCCGCTGGCGCACGGACCCTCAAACTGCTCCCAATATCTCGACGTGGCGCACCACCCCGGCGCGTACCGCTAAATACGCCCCCATCCCCGAGAATCTACCGCCATCTCTGGCGAATACCCTCCACCAGCGCGGAATTGAGCAACTCTACTCGCACCAATCCCTCGCGTGGGAACACGCCCGCGCGGGCAAAAACGTTGTTTTGGCAACCAGCACAGCATCCGGTAAAACGCTCGCTTATAACCTGCCTGTTCTTGCCAATCTGACCCAAAACCCCAACGCAACAGCCATCTACCTTTTCCCCACAAAAGCACTCACGCAAGATCAACTCAACAACCTTCACACCTTCAACCTTCAACTTGCAACATCAATTTATGATGGAGACACCCCCGCATCCCACCGTCCCGCAATCCGCGAGAACGCCCGTATTCTGCTGACAAACCCAGATATGCTCCACACGGGGATATTGCCCCATCACACCAAATGGGAAGGCTTTCTCTCCAACCTTCGCTATATCGTCATCGACGAGATGCATACTTATCGCGGGGTCTTTGGCTCACACGTCGCTAACGTCATCCGCCGCCTGAAGCGGATCGCGGCCTTTTATGGCGCGAAACCGCAATTCATGCTCACATCGGCGACCATCGGCAACCCTGCCGAACTCGCAGAGAATCTCATCGAAGAACCCGTCGAACTCATCGACGAAGATGGCGCGGCACAAGGCGAACGTCACTTCTTGATCTATAACCCACCCGTGGTGGATGAAGCGCTCGGGTTACGGAAATCGTCGTTGATGGAATCCATCCGCTTGGGGGGAGATTTGTTGCTGAAGGATGTGCAGAGTGTTGTTTTTGCGCGGTCGAGGAGAAGTGTTGAAATTATCCTGACACAGCTCAGAGAAATGGGAAAGTGGAAAGTAGAAAGTAGGGAAAGCAACCACTTTCCACTTTCTACTTTCCAAAATCAAAGAATACGCGGCTATCGCTCAGGCTATCTACCCGCCCAACGCCGCGAGATCGAAGCTGGCCTCCGCGAAGGCGACGTGCGTCTCGTGGTCGCAACAAACGCCCTCGAACTCGGCATCGACATCGGCGGGCTGGGGGCGGCGCTGCTCGTCGGCTACCCGGGCGGGATCGCATCCACATGGCAGCAGGCGGGACGTGCGGGGCGCGGTGATGATACAGCGATCACGATCCTTGTCGCGTCTGATGGGCCGCTCGACCAGTTCCTTGCCCATCATCCCGAATATTTCTTTTCGCGCTCACCCGAGCAGGCGCTCATCAACCCCAATCATCTGCTCATCCTGCTCAATCATTTGCGCTGTGCGGCCTTCGAGCTGCCCTTCAAAGAGGGGCAGGGATTCGGGCGTCTCGACGCCGAGATGCTCGGGGATTTTCTCGAGTTTCTCGCAAGCGGGGGCGAGTTACACGCCTCCAACCAGCAATATTTTTGGATGGCCGACCAGTATCCGGCCGCGGGCGTTTCGCTCCGTTCCGCATCCCCCGAAAACGTCCTCCTGCAAGTCCACGAGGGCGGAAATCCGCGCACGCTTGGCGAAGTCGATCTGGCATCTGCCACGTGGATGGTGCATCCGCGCGCGCTCTACCTGCACGAGGGGCAGCAATATTTTGTGCAATCGCTCGATCTTGAGCAGAATGTGGCCGCGCTGATCCCCGTTGCGCTCGATTATTTCACCCAGCCCCTGCGCCAAACCGAAGTGACCCTTTTGGAGACGCTCGATAGCGCCGAAGGCTCCGCTTATGGCGAGCTACTGGTCAGTGAAAAGGTGGCGGGCTTTCGCAAACGGAGTTGGGAGACGGGCGAAAATCTCGGCGAGGAGCCGCTCGACCTGCCCGAGAAGAATTTCGAGACCACGGGCTATTGGCTCTCGCTGAGCGATGCGACGGTCGAAAAACTACGCGCAACGGGCGCGTGGACGAACGACGCCAACGATTACGGGCCGCATTGGGGGCGCATCCGTGAGGCCGTGCGCACGCGAGATGCCTTCTCGTGCGGCATCTGCGGGTTGCCTGAAAATGATCGTAAACATCATGTGCATCACAAAATCCCCTTTAGAAACTTTTCAGATCGGGATGAAGCGAATCGGATGGAAAATCTGATCACACTCTGCCCAAGCTGCCATCGCCAAGCGGAACAAAACGTGCGGATGCGCTCGGGTTTGGCAGGCTTGGCCTCGTTGCTCGGACATCTTGCCCCGCTCTATCTAATGACCGATAACCGCGACCTGGGCGTCTTCTCCGACCCAGCCTGGGCCGCCGCCGATGGGAAACCCTCCGTCGTGCTCTACGACCAAGTCCCCGCTGGCATCGGCTTCAGCCAAAAACTCTTCGAAATGCAAGAAACCCTGCTCGCCAGCGCCCTCCAGCTCGCCACAGAATGCGGCTGCGACGATGGCTGCCCCTCCTGCGTCGGCCCCGGCGGCGAGAATGGCAGCGGCGGGAAGCGGGAGACGATGGCGATTTTGAGGGAGTTGGTTTTGTGATGGCAGACTTCCGAAGTTTTGAAAACTTCGGAAGTCTTGGAGATTCGAAGAGGGTATAATCTCATGAAATTGTCCACATTATGTGTTGGGAAACTCCAAGATGAGCAAATTTCTACTACTTTCTCTTTCAATCATTGTATATAAACTCGTGATAAATTTTTCCCGTTACCTTCAAGTCAAACAAGAGTTTGAACGATACAAAAAGTATTTGAAAGATTCTAAGTGGGAATTTACTCAGCACACGCCAAAAATTATCAGACTATTTAAAGATGCAAACATTAAAGACAATGTTGTTCATACCGTTGAACCTGTTGGCTATGGTCAATTAGTGTCTGGCAATATATCGGTTTTCGATAATATAGCAAACAGGCGAGAAGATGTTGTTGAAAGTGTATACAGTAAGTTTCACCAAGCGATTGGTATTTATCGTTCTCGAATGTGGGATGCAATAAATTTGAAAAATCTTCAAAATTCCTATCCCCGCCGCAAGCGGACGGGGTATTACGGAATTTTGCCCCTACGGGTACAGATTTTTCTTAATGCTCGGAACCCTCGTAGCAAGCTACGGGGTATTCAGAGAAGAATAAATCCACTATATTGGGTTGAGTTCATATTAATGCTACCCAAACAATTATTAAAGTATCTAGGTGTCCAGCCGGAAAGCGCAATTGTAAAAGTCTTTCAAATGGCTTATTAGTTTTTTGGTGTAGTTCTTGGCCTTATTACAAGTGCATACAAAATTGAAATTGATACTGCTATCAAAAACTTTCTCATTCAGTTATCGAAATAATACAAGCAACAATCTGAGCTATTAACGATATCTCAAATTACATAGCGCTTTTACCCCGAGCTAAACATAATATAGTTTTCAAAACAGGAGACAAGATGCCAAAGAACAAGAAAAAAGGGTTGCCTGAATGCATCAGGCGAAAAGAAGATGCTGCAAAATTTGATTTGAATTCAGCGTTTTCATGGTATCAACATAATGAAAATCAAATAGCAATAATTAGAGGTTGGAGTGTTACCGTCCTGTTTGGTTATATAGGTTTCTTATTTGTGCAAGACCCTATAGACAACTCTTTGTTATTGCCTCTATTATTCTCCCCAATTCCCTTTTTTATCTTTGAAATATACAGAAGAATACATTTAGCTTTCTTAAGAGATGAAGTAAAAAAGGGTGAACGAATATTAATCATTCAAGATACTGATGATTATATTGAAGCATTAGAAGACTATACTTATCGAGATTTACGGATGGGCTTTAAGATCAATTGGATAAAATACTTTTTCTCATCGTTCCTTGATATTGAAGGTACCGTCTGGTATATCCTTGTATATCTCATTTCTATATTTTTCTACCGCCTTTTTCATGTTTAACAATAGCGTTTAAATTTAGGTGACCTGTGCGTTGCATACAAGCAAAGCTATCCGAAGTTTCCAAGACTTCGAATGGCTGGTAAAAAAGGAGGCAGATGCCAAGAAGAGAAATTCCATTCGTAGAAAATCATTATTATCATTTCTACAATCGCGGGAATAATCGTGGGGCGATATTCTTCAAGCCTGACAACTATCTCTTCTTTTTGCGGCGTTGGAAAAAGTATGTCGCTCCTTTTGTGGATACGATTGCCTATTGCTTGATGCCAACGCATTATCATTTTGGGGTGCGTGTTAAAGATCAGACTTCCGAAGTTTTAAAAACTTCGGAAGTCTCCGTGAGCGAAACCGTCTCCAAAGCCATGCAAAAGTTCGGCATCTCCTACACCAAAGCAATCAACAAACGCTTTGAGAGAACGGGGGCATTATTTCAGGGTGCTTTTGTCGGCAAACCAGTCAAATCGGAATCCCACCTTCTCCATCTCTGCCGCTACATCCACGGCAACCCCGTTAAGGATGGTTTGGTTGCCGATCCCGCCGACTGGGCATACTCGAATTATCTCGAGTGGATAGGCGAACGAGACGGCACGCTCTACTCCCCAGAATTTGTGCATGAATATTTCGCATCACCGAATGATTATCGGGATTTTGTTTTCGGTGATCTGCGTGGTCGTGATTTGCCTGATGACATAAAACGCTATCTCGACAATTTTGAAATGTAGCAGCGCGTTGCATCCGCATGGATGCGATGCACTGCGAGTCTAGCAAGACATTCCAAATTGCATACCTCATTTGGGGCACTTACGCACTCTATCGAGTGCAATGCAGTTTTTCCTACTCAACTTCATCCTTGATCATTTTCAGCAAAACCTTTCTGATAAACGCGCTGAAGGGGTAAATGAAGAACCAATAGAGGGAAAAGATAAATTTCGCCTTTTTACTTGTGCCCAAAATCCGCGTTTCGGTGGAGATGAGCGTCTTTTCTTCATCTACTTGCACGAGATGGAAATTCCAGGCTGCCATCACATAGCCAGCCTGAGCGAAATTGATGAATTCTTCGGGGGTGACGATCTTTAATCCACGGTGATTGGCTAGAAATCCCAGCACGATCTCTTCATTCTCTTTTTCTTCAAGGAGAATGAAGCCAACCTCGATGAAGCCCTTCATATTTCGCATCGACTTGGGTAATCCGCGCAGGGTGAAGAGCAGTTTAACGAGCCGGGATTTTGTGAAATCCAGTTCTTTGATGACGGGGAATATTTCCACGGGTGAAGCTTGAATAGTTATTTCGTGATATTCGTTGAAGTCGAATTTCTGCAGGTATTTGTCGATAAGCATGGGATGTCCTTTGTGTAAGTTTCGTTTCATTTTACTGCAACGCATGCTTCGCTTACACAAAGAGTGCAACACCTTTTATTCTTTGGACTATAATCGAAAAAATGTAGTATCGTATAGGCTATAAACATCTTATTGGTAAAGGAGACAGCAAGATGAAATGGAAAAAAGGTAGAGGCAAGCTAGGTATCTTTGAACCACTAATAGGGATTTGGCAGACTGAAGCCAAATCTGATATGGGACCAGTGAAATGTACGCGCGAATTCAAAAAAATATTATCAGGAAAATATATAGAGCTGAAAGTAAACTGGACCTTTGCAGACCGTACTTACGCTGAAGTGGCAATGATCGGCGTCAACAAAGACAAAGAAATCTCCTTTTGGTCATTCACATCAGATGGTAAACAATCAGAAGGAAAATTGGCAGATGTCACGGATATTCATCCGGACGCGATCGGCTTTGAAGCACAAATGCCTGCCGGTCTAGCCCGCACGGTCTACTGGCCAGATGAAAAAGAAGGTTTTCATTGGGTTGTTGAGTCAAAAAACAAGAAGGGGTGGAACAGGTTTACCGAGCACCATTATTTGCCAATGGATGAAAAATAGTACGTTCATCTTTAAATAATTTTTTGTCCGACAAAAACCCATAAAGCAACTGCAATGAACTTCCTCAGTTCAAAAAACAAGGATAGACCATGAAATTCACAGCAAAAGAGATCGCAAAGTTCAAGTGGCCCATCTCGATCGATCAAAAGATCAACGCTTCTCCTGAAGAGATCTGGAGCGTTATATCAAATGCCGGAAATTTGGAAGATTGCCATCCCTTTTGTGAGAAGAATCCCGTCATCGAGTGGGGCGGCGTTGGTGCAAAAGATGTGATCCATTATTACAGTGGCTGGATCATGCAACGAGAATTTGTAAACTGGCTCGAGGGTGTTGGTTATGACCTGGTGATCGGCAGAGAAGGCGGCAGGCAATCTTATGTTTCTTGGCGCATTACAGAAGAAGACGAGGGTAAGGGTTCGCTAAGGATCACGATCTATCCGTATGCTTTGCGAAACATTCCCGTTGCTGTGCGCTGGATTCCGCATCTCCTTGTGATCCGCCCAGCGATGCACAGCTATCTTAAATCTGTGCTCAAAGGTTTTGAGTGGTTCATCACAACGGGGGAGCCCGTTCGCAAAGATCAATTTGGTTCCCATAAGTGGTTTTCGACAAATGATTAATATTCGCAAACTCACACAAAACGAACTCCCGCTCATCTGGACAATTGATCGTGCGGAAGTGATCGAGAATGTCTATCACTTTCGCGATGGAAAGCTTGTCCTTGAGCCGGAATTTTATGATATGCAAGGCTGGTCTACGGGCGAGCCGGAGCATTATCATCCGCTTCTCGAAGATTGCTTTATGCGTGGCGGTCATTTTTTTGGCGCGTTCGGTAACGATAGATTGATCGGGGTCGCAATACTTGAATCTCAATTCATTGGCAGCAAAAAAGATACTTTGCAGCTCAAATTTCTCCACGCGAGTAGCGGATATCGCAAACAGGGTTTGGGGCGCAGACTCTTCTCCGTCGCCGCCGACCAAGCCAGGGGCATGGGCGCTGCGAAGATGTATATCTCATCCACGCCATCGGAGAATACGGTCCACTTTTATTTTCATATGAGATGTTGGCTGGCAGAGGAGATTGACGAAGAGCTCTTTGCCTTCGAGCCGGAAGATATTCATCTGGAATATAGGTTGAGATAATAAAAGTCGAGTTGCAATTGCTTCCCGACTTTTTCCTTTAGTTATGTATCTTGGCTAAATTTATTACTGAGCTGCCATCTTCTGAGAAGATAGCTAGTGAGTCGCCATCGCTCTCGAAGGTCATTCTTCCGTTGAGTAGTATGAGCACTGCTGTCTCTTGTTCCATTAACGGGGCATCACAGCCCATTAGCGTCCACGCAAGTTGAGAAATTGTCACTTTTTCTCCCTTTACCTGGTAGCCGCCTGAAAAGTGATTGCAGCCTGCGATTCCACTAATTGCTCCCTCGGTGTCAAATGCAAAACTAGTTTGCACATTGGGCAACGCCTGGATGGGATGTTCAATATGGCCATACGAGACCAGCTCCCAACTTGTGCCGCTAAGCAGATCTGTTCCAGAGCAGGCAGTTAGTAGCGTGCTAAGTAGAAATAGAAGATAGATTTTCTTTTTCATTTTTTTACCTCGTGATAAATTTATTCTCACCCGATAGACGGGAATATCTGTGAGGAAGTTCCCTAAATAATTTTTTGACAGCATTTCTTGTAGCTTTCAAATCCATTACAAGGGAACGCTCGTGACCTAAACTTGGTTATCATATCTATAGCTATTCTTTGCCCACAAACGTTTTCCGTAATTATCCCCCCAACGGTTCCTTGACCTCCCTTGTGGGCGCAACTAAAATAAGCCAACCTTAAAATATGCTATACTTTAGCCTATGCAAAACCCAAGCATGAAATGGACAAAATGGTCAAATACTTTGGCCCGTTTCAAGGTAAAAAACCTTAGTATATGGTTGTTGGAAATTGGAGAGCCATTCATGCCCATTGGTGCGCAACTCCTCTATCTAGGCCAGCCTTTTCTTGGATATGATCGCGTAAAAGATTTGGCAAACCTCCTCGAAGACAAAGAAGAAGCTCGCGCTTTTAAAGCATACTTAAAGAAGGAATAATCCGTGCAAACCCTTTCCAACCTTGCTGGTCTACCCCTCGTTATTTTTAGCTTTATCCTTCTTCTTGGGCTCTTTTTGCTCAAAGACAGGGTAAAGGCCTCTTTTCGCGATATCCCCGCATTTCGTAAATTTGATCAAGCAATTGGCACGGCCGTTGAAGACGGGACAGGCATCCACTTCTCGCTTGGCTCTGCAGGAATCACAAATCCCCGCACGGCAACATCTTTTGCCGCACTTTCTCTCATGCGTCATGCCGCAGAATTCTCTGCTGCAAGTGATCAGGCACCTATCGCCACTTCGGGTGATGCAACCCTTACCATCCTTTCTCAAGACAATTTACGGACAGCCCACTATTTTGCTGGGGCAGAGCAAAGTTATAAAGCAAACTCAGGTCGTTTGGCAGGGGTAACACCCTTTTCTTATGTAGCAGGCGTCCTTTCCCCGATTTACGATGAGAATATTTCAGCGAATGTCCTTGTAGGTGGATTTGGCGTTGAAGCAGGACTTCTTAGCGACGCTGCGGCGAGAAAACAGTCTTTCACTCTTGCCGCAACAGATTCCATTCCTGCGCAGGCAGTACTATATGCTAGCGCAAGCGAACCGCTTATTGGAGAAGAGCTGTTTGCATCAGGAGCCTATCTCAAAACTGGTAGAGCACATCTCGTTAGCCTATATGTACAAGATGTCTTGCGCTGGCTTATCGTAGCAGCCTTAGTTGGCGGTGCAGCAATGAAGTTGGCAGGCCTCTAATGACACGATTTATTTCCCCTGTGATTGCAATTGTAGTTGGCTTATTGGTTTTATTGGGCTATTTCTTGCCAAATAATGAGCTCTTGGTTGGCTTGCGTACAACTTTTACTCAATGGGCGGTTATTCTTGCTGCGGCAGCTCTGTTGGTAGGCATACTCAATTTATTGACAGTTCATATCAAAAAGATAAGCGCTAAAGAAAAAGGGAGCTTCTATAGTCTCCTTTTGATCACCTCATTGCTTTTTACACTTTTCGTAGGGCTTTTTGGGGGAAGAGATTCCTCGGCAATGCAAGACCTTTTTAACGCTGTTATTTTGCCCGTTGAAAGTAGCTTGCTCGCCATCATGGTCATGACACTTATTTACGCAGGTATTCGCCTTTTGCGCTACCGAAATGATCTCATGGCTTTTGTTTTTCTTGGCACTGTGCTGATCATTATGTTTGCAGCAACTCCACTTCCCTTTATTGATTTTGGCTATCTTAAACAAGAGATTCGTCCTGCAATTTCTACAACCTTTAGTATTTTTTCCACAAGCGGCGCTCGCGGCATTCTGCTGGGGGTTGCGCTGGGCACATTGCTAACAGGCTTACGCGTTCTTATTGGCGCAGATCGCCCTTATGGGGGTAAATAATGGAGACGATTAATTGCCCCGTTTGTGGAGAAGAAAACGCTGCTGAACTAGAGAATTGCGAACACTGCAATCAGTCTCTCAACCAAAGTACCAGTGAATTAAATGGCGCAGGAAAACTGATCGATTCTGGCCACACCCCAACAGAAAAAGAAACATCCGAACTTGAACATAGCCTCCCTGCATGGTTGAAAAATGCGCGTCAAGGAGCAGAAAAAGAAGAAAAAGAACCGGAAGCATCGCCACCTCCCCCTCCACCAGTTGAGCCAGAACCAGAAGCAGAATCAGAAAAAGAAGAAGATGCGGCATCTCTTGATTGGTTGGCCGGGCTAGATAGTGACAATGACGAGGATGATGAAGAAGCAGCCGATTGGTTGGTAAGTCTGCAAGGCGATCTTGCCTCTGAGAAAGAAGATGAAATTCCCGAAGGCATTCCTGCTGCCGATGAACCCATCACCGCAGGTGATGTCCCTCGCTCCTCAGAAGAGGAAGAACCAGCTATCAAAACCGATGAACTCCCTAATTGGGTTTCAGACCTTCGGAGTGATGAAAAAGAAGATGATGTAGATGCTCTTCCTGATCTCTTTGCTGGTGAAGAAAAAGAAAAGCCTTCAGATGCGGATGATGGAGAGCTTCCCGATTGGCTCTCTACACTTTCCAAAGAAAAAGATTCATCGATAGAACCATCCATCGAAACATCCCCGGTTCAACCTGCTTCTGCACAAGAAGCGGATGCCGATCCCCTCGACAAGGATTCTGACGAATCGCTCCCCGATTGGATGAGCGATCCTGCTCCCACAGAAGAAGCAAAAGAAAATATCGAAGAAGCCCCCA
>CAZOOX010000063.1:0-10158 GCA_964581545.1 uncultured Anaerolineaceae bacterium | reverse complement strand
TCAACACGGGTGACCTCCCGGATTGGCTTTCTGATGATGCAGGCTCTCCTCCTGCCGCAGAAGAAAAGCCAGTTGTAGCAGAAGAAACTGTTCTTGACGCTGGTGATGACCTCTCAGATTGGATGGGTGATTCAGTTCCCACAGAAGAAGCAAAAGAAAATATCGAAGAAGCCCCCATCAACACGGGTGACCTCCCGGATTGGCTTTCTGATGATGCAGGCTCTCCTCCTGCTGTAGAAGAAAAGCCAGTTATAGCAGAAGAAACTGCTCTTGACGCTGGTGATGACCTCTCAGATTGGGTGGGTGATTTAGTTCCCGCAGAAGAAGCAAAAGAAAATATCGAAGAAGCCCCCATTAACACGGGTGACCTCCCGGATTGGCTTTCTGATGATGCAGGCTCTCCTCCTGTCGTAGAAGAAAAACAAGGTGTCGTGGAAGATGCCCTTATCAGCTCTGATGAAAACCTCCCAGACTGGATGAGCACTTTAGAGTCTGTAGATGATTCCGTAGCAGAAGAGTCCACAGAAAGTGACAGTTCGAGTTCTGTATCTGATGATGAACCAGAATGGCTTTCTGCTCTTCCAGCAGATGAGTTTTCTGCACAGGGTGTAGAAAATGCTGTTGAAGCGGAAGCAAGCTCACAGGCGTTTGAACCATCTGCAGAATCAATGGAAGGTATCGAAGATGCCGACATCCCAGATTGGCTATCCAAAATGGGAAAACCTGCTACGGGCCCTTTGGATGCCGCAAAACTTGAAGATACTCCTACTGGAGAAGAGAAGCCTGATTGGTTAGAGGGTCTGTCCACAGTAGATAAAGAAGAGACTGAATCTCTGCCTTCTGTGGCTGCTTTCCTTACGGATGATACAACAGATGATGCCGAAGATGATATTTTTGGCATTGAGACCCCCGATTGGCTTTCCAGCTTGGGTCCAGAAGATGTAGATGATGAGTTTCCCGCTGATGAAACAGAAGTATCAGATGAATCAGCTGGTGGTGCAGAATTGCCGAGTTGGGTTCAGGCAATGCGCCCTGTCGCCGATGTAGTTGCAGACTCTTCAAAAACTTCTGATGAACAACTCGTTGCAGAATCAGGTCCCTTGGCGGGATTAAGTGGTATTTTGCCTGCTAATCCCGGGCTGGGAAGGTTGAACAAGCCAAGAGCACACTCAATAAAATTACAAGTGGGAGAAAGTCAGCAAAGCAGCGCGGCTATTTTAGAAGAGCTTTTGGCAAAGGAATCACAGCCAAGCCCATTTAAAGCCCCGAGGAAAACTTCTTCGATTCCTCTTTTGCGTTGGCTGATCGCGGCCTTGTTAATCTTTGGCGTTGTAACTTCATTGCTTAGCCAAACTGAAATGGTTACTTCGCCAGAGCTAGCTGCACCTGAAGTGGAAAAAGCTTTTGAAGTTGCAAAGTCGATCCCTGCTGGAGGAAGAGCTTTAGTGGTTTTTGATTATGAAGCTGCCTTCTCTGCAGAAATGAAAACGGTTGCCGCCCCGCTTATTGGTCAATTAATGTCACGAAGTGAGATGTTGATAACGCTATCGACTTCTCCCATGGGACCAGCCCTGGCTGAAAATTTTCTGACTGAAACACAAAGTCTTTATGAATTTAAAGCAGGCGTAAACTATATTGATCTGGGCTATTTGCCCGGCGATGCCTCTGCAATGCTAGGATTTGTAACTAATCCTAGAGCAATGGTTTCCAAAAAAATAGATGAGAAATCTGTTTGGGAGTTTCCCCCGCTTCAAAATATAAGGAACTTTTCTGATTTCTCCGTGATCCTTATCTTGACTGATGATGTAGAAAAAGGACGTAATTGGGTTGAGCAAAGTACGCTAGCCCTTGGCGAATCGAATACGCCTCTTCTGATGGCTGTCAGTGCACAAGCCGAGCCGATGATCTACCCTTATTATGACTCTGGGCAAATAGATGGATTAGTAAGCGGGCTTTCTGGCGGGGCTACCTATGAACGACTCAAAGAGGCAAAGGGACTTGCGCAAGAGCAAGATGGGCTTGCCAGAAAATACTGGGATTCTTATAGCGTGGGGCTTTTCCTCGCTGAAATTTTGATAGCGATTGGTGCGATGGTAAATTTCCTGGCAGCACTAAAGTCTGGTCAGAGATCAAAGGAGGAGAAATAATAATGGGAAGCATTTCTCCTGAAGTGATTATCGCCTTTTTCTTCACCGTATTTGTGCTCTCCTATCTTTTTGGAGATAATTTCCTCTTTAGGGCCGCGATCTATATTTTTATCGGCGTTTCTGCGGGATATGTAGCAGTTTTGCTTTTGCAAGAAGTTTTCGCACTGCAAAAGATAATCCCCATGATTTTTGGCTCTGGTGGAGGAATAGTTTTAGCGATTCTATTATTGCTTCTTCTTGCTAAAGCCTTTCCGCCTTTGTCAAAACTGGGAACTCCCTCCCTTGCCTTTATGGTTGGGGTCGGCGCAGCCATTGCGATCGGTGGTGCTGTAACAGGAACGCTTTTTCCACAGACTTCGGCAGCGATTAACGCTTTTGAAGGAATTTCATTATTCGAAGGGTGGCGGTTGCTCGAAGCATCTGTAATGCTTCTTGTCACTATCTCTACGCTGGTGTATTTCCAGTTTAGTGCAAAACGCGGCGATGATGGCAAATATCAGCGTAATCCTGTCACACGAATTCTTGCGTTTTTTGGCAAGATCTTCATCGCTATTACTTTTGGCGTTCTTTTTGCAGGTGTTTTTTCTGCCGCGCTAACGGCTTTTATCGAGCGTGTTGATTTCCTTATTGATTTCATTATCAAACTACGTGAACTTCTATAAACCCTATGGCCTCAGTAATCGAAGGTGATTCTGTTCTAGCTCTTGATGTTGGCTCTGCAACCACGCGCGCCATTCTTTTCGACGTGGTGGAAGGTCGCTATCGCTTTATTGCAATTGGGCAATCTCCCAGCACTGCTCACGCGCCTTTTAACGACATCTCTGCGGGGATCAGTGAAGCCATTGAAAAACTGGAGGAAATAACAGGCAGAACTTTGATCGATATTGAACAAAATATCATCTCTTCTGTACAGGAAGATGGCAGCGGCGTAGATTCTATTGCAGCCACTATTTCTGTTGGCGAAACACTGAGAATCATCGTCGCAGGACTACTTTCAGAAGTCTCTCTGGAGAGCGCTAAAAATCTTGTAGAAACTACTTATGGCCGTGTTGTTGGCAGTATCAGTCTGAACGACACCCGTAAAGATGAAGAACAGATAGATGCTATTTTAAAAGCAAATCCAGACCTGATAATTATCGCAGGTGGCACGGATGAAGGGGCATCGAAATCACTAAAAAAGATCATCGAAATTATTGGCTTGGCAATTTATCTGCTGCCAAAAGATAAACGCCCCGCTATCATTTTTGCTGGCAACCAGGCAATGGATTCTGAGATCCGGGAACTTCTTGAAAGCCTTAGCAGCGAATTTTATACCGCCTCCAATATCCGCCCCTCTGTAGAAACGGAAGATCTACGCTCTGCTCGTACCGCACTGGCGCGTGCCCTTGTTGAAATTCGTAAAAAGCAAATTCCGGGTATTGAAACACTGGAAATGTGGGCAGGTGGGCGTATGCTCCCCTCCGCTTTTACCGAAGGAAGGATCATTCAGCTTCTTAGTCAGCTCTATGGCTCAGAAAAAGCGCTTTTGTCTGTCAATTTGGGCGCATCTGCCACAACCATCTCTATGGGGCTTGGCGGCAAGCTGAACTCCAAAATTTATCCGCATCTGGGTATGGGTGCGAACGTTGCTGAATTACTCAAATACACAAAGCCAGAGAAAATTGCCCGCTGGCTCACTTTTGAAGCCTCCTCACAACGGATCAATGATTATATATACACCAAAGCGCTCCACCCAAATAGCATTCCTGCCACAAAAGATGGTTTGCAGATAGAACAGGCATTGGGACGTGAAGCACTACGGATCGCAATGGAAAGCGCACGGGAAAAAATGCCCGATGGCGTGCCCGCTCTTAAGAGCAACTTGCTTCCGTTATTTGAAATTATTCTTGCAGGAGGCAGTGTTCTTTCAAACGCCCCTACGCTCGGGCAGAGTCTCCTCATCTTGCTGGATGCTCTTCAACCAACAGGTATCTCAACGATCATTCTCGACCAAAATAACCTTCTCCCTGCTTTGGGCGCAGCAGCTGAAATAAATAGTATCTTGCCTGTTCAGGCCCTCGAATCAGGTGCCTTTGTAAATCTTGCAACCCTTGTTAGCCCGCTTAGCAACACACGTTATGGGACAAGCATCCTGCAAGCTCGTCTGAAACACGCGGATGGTTCAGTTAGCACCGCCGATCTAAAAGTAGGCGGCTTTGAAGTTTTACCATTAGGTATAGGGCAAGTCGCAGACCTCAGCCTAGCCCCTCTAAAACGTGCTGATATAGGAATTGGCGCAGGGAAAAGAGTTTCCATGAAAGTTGGTGGGAGTGCCTTGGGCGTTGTCCTTGATGGCCGTGGTCGCCCTCTTGATCTGACATCCGATGATATTCGGCGTCGAGAACTTATCAAGAAATGGCTCTGGACTTTAGGAGGCTAAACTATGCTTGCGACTGTATCTCATACCCTTGCCCTGACAACGATCATTCGTAAAAGAGAGTTACCGGTTCACGGCGAAGTGATCGCAAAACTCAATCAGCGTGTCCTTGCCAGCACAGTGGTAGCGGAGGCCGAATACTCACATAAACATCACCTTATTGATGTTGCCCGCTTACTCGATATCAGCCCTGCTGCTGCTGAAAAGAAAATCAAAAACGTGCAAGTCGGAAAAAAACTGGCAGCCGGAACGACCATCGCCAGTGGGGGAGGTCTCATTCCCAAAGCGATCAAAGTAGAACACAGCGGGCGGGTCGTTGCCATTGGCGGCGGACAGGTTCTAATTGATACTTCAGAGAAGGAATTTGCGCTGAAAGCGGGCATTTCTGGAGAAGTCACTGAATTGCTCCCCAATAAGGGTGTGGTGATTCAGGAGGTTGGTGCGCTTATTCAAGGAGTATGGGGAAACGGCAAAGTTAACAACGGTACCCTCCATGTTCTTGCTGAGGACCCTGCTCATTTATTGGAAGCAAGCCAAATGGATATTAGTCTCCGCTCTCTTGTTATTTTAGCGGGATCATGTCAGAGTGCAGAAAGTCTTAAAGCAGCGGCAGATATTACGATACGTGGTCTTATCCTGTCGAGTATTCATCCATCATTATTAGGGTTGGCACGTAAGATGCCTTATCCGATCATTGTTACAGATGCAATTGGCAAGCGTGCCATGAACGAGCGTGCGTACAAGATCATCAGCACAAATGACCAACGGGAAAATGTGACAGTAAACGGAGAAAATTATGACCGTTATAAAGGCACACGTCCCGAAGTTATTATCCCTCTCCCACATACAGATTTCCCCCCAGTGCCGCGTGATATAGAAACTTTTGCACCCGGTCAAAAAGTGCGTTTGCGCCGTTCTCCCCATGCTGGGGCGACGGGACAATTAAACCGCCTGCCTGAAGGCCTGGAGAAGTTACCAAATGGTTTGCGTGTTGTAGCTGGAGAAGTAAAATTAGATAATGGTGAAGTGCTTATTGTCCCTCTGGTAAACTTGGAAGTATTGGGATAAGATAAGTATTATTTAGTAGGAAAGAGGAGAAGAAAATGGCGTTTATACCTGAAGATGATGACAATGAATTTTTCCCCGAAGATATTGATGAAGAACCTTTGCCGGAAGAATCGAGCAATAGAACCTTTATTATTGCAGCCAGTGTTTTAGGCGGTATTATCTTATTGGCGTTAATCTGTGTTGCTGCTTATGCCTTGATCGTGATCCCCAATCAACGAGATAGTGCCGCAAGCGCAGAAGCAACGCAACTTGCTGAGCTTACGCAGGTGCCTATAATGCTTACAGAAACCGCCGAAGCAGAAGCTATGGCTCAAGCTCCTTTAGCTAGCCCCAGCCCTATTGCTTCTCCTACAGCCAGCGCAACACCCGTTGTTGCTGTCGCCACAGAAACGCCTACTGCAACGCCCGATGTGGCAGCTACAGGGACAGTTGCTGCCGCGCTCACACAAGCCGCAGAAGCTATCCTTACGGTAGTGCCTACATCGTCCGGATTGCCAAGTGAATTGCCCGATGGCGGCTTTGCCGATGATGTTGGTATACCCGGGCTTGTGGTAATGATGATCGTTTTGATCGCGGTTATCTTCTTTGCCCGCCGCCTGAGAAGTGCCTCTACAACATAAACGTTTTTTCTTAAAACAAAATCCCCTAGCGCATAAGAGCGTTAGGGGATTTTTTGTTTTCTGAGCCAAAATATTCAGAATCTATCCTAAATAATTTAGCCTGCTCCCTGCGCTGTACCCAAAGGGCACGCGCCCTCGGTACAGGAATTATGAGAGAAATCGCCGCCGAGTTTTCTAACTCAAGCTGAGTTTGCAAGACCGGATTTGCAACGCATCTTTCCAAATGCAATGCACATCTGCATGATTTTTAGGATAGGCACTAAGCTGGACTTTATCCATACAGGAATTTTCTTTCGACCTTTCCCCAGAGAAGAACATAGCTGTGAGATTCTTTTTTTGAATATCGCGCTGAAAGGCAGACATACAAAAAAGGTTTCAAGCCCGTAGGTCACGTTTTCAACGTGACATCCTTGCTCTGCGGAGTAAGTCACGCTAAAAGCGTGACCTACGAAAGCATCAATAGCAAATGGATAAAGTCCAACTAAGGGAAACGATAAATTCGTACACTTCCTTGAGAAAAGACAAGCTCAAGGAAGCGGTCAAATTTTTCTTCTTTTAGAAGATAAGTACTTTCTTCTAGCAAGCCAATAACCACATAGCGCACATCATATTGTGCCAAAAGAGTTTCGGCTGTTTTCCAATCTGGGGTGCTGTATATCATCTCTATGTCCCCTTGGCGAGATCCCATCTCTTCGTGTCCGCCACGCCACTGTGATTCGTGTCCAGGCCAGCCAAGAACTGTGGGGATACCCGTATTTGTCGCGATCCGCGCGTAGCCAGTATAGCTCCCGCCAACAGCTTCCAGAATAATGCCATCGGGCGCGTTTTTTAGCCATTCAATTGCCGCAGCTTCATCTTCCTGGATATATGCCGCGCTATCGAGCGTGAGCGTATTGCCCCGCGCTTTGCTCATCACGCCGTAAACTGGATAAATTAAACTCGTCAGGATGAGGGCAAAAAGGACGATACCGCTCTTTTTCTTGAGCAAAATGGAGATTCCGTATGCTGCTGCCAAACTCCATAAAAGCCATGCCTGATAATAAAACTTGAAGATCGTATTCATCCGCGTGCTAAACTGATCGCGGAGATAGAAGTATTCGGGAGCAGTAACGAGCAGCGCTCCTAAAAGCGTTAATAACAGGATGAAAGATGTCGCCGAGGGCGCTCGCCTTTCATCTTGCTCGGTGTTATTGGGCATTTTCCTGAAGAAAAGCAACGATACTGCTCCCCCGGCCACTGCCAGCAGGGTGAGTGCCCCCCCGATATATGCCCCACGACGTGCATTTGCCTGAGTAAACAGCTCGCTAAAAGTGGCTAGACCCTGTGATTGCATGAGGGTCATTGCCAATGTCGAATTTGCGAGCGAAGCCACCCAGGCAATGAGCCAGGATAAAAACCAAAGGGCAAAGAGCAAACCCAAAACAAGTCCGAAACCGAGTTTCCAGTTAATTTTGCCGCGCCAGAGAGTGGACATCCAAAAGAGGATGGGCAAGAGCAATGTCCCGAACATGACCCAAAGATGTGCGCCGCGTGTAGGATTGATCAGATTTGGGAGAATACCGCCCGCTTGAGAGGAGAATCCGAGATAAAAGGGGAGGTAGAGCAAAATGGCTGCGATGCCTGTGAGCATCCCCAAGTAGATGAAATCCTCGAGGCGTTGTACAGACCAATCATCTTCACGAACACGCCTGAGGGTATAAGCTGATGCGATGAGAGCAGCGGCGATGAGGATGTCCCAAGTATTGAGAAAGGCAAGACCGCCCAAGGAAAGGGAAATGATGAATATCCCAAGCGGAGAGAGCGTAAAGCGGAAGGTGAAGACCTTGCTTTCGCCGCGCCAACCGCCGAGATAAATATGCAGAGCGATAGCAACCGCGAGGAGGATAAAAGGGAGCGAAAGAACGTGAGGGTGAAGATCGCCAAGAATAAAAGAGAAGGCGGGGAATTCATCGATCACTTCACGGAAGTTGCCTGCGAGGTCAAAATCTTGTACAACGCGAGAGGCGCGCCACCACCACCAGAAACGCTCTGGAATAGGGACAAGGGTGGCAGGGTCTTCGTTGAGGGTTTTTATATTGAGCCATGTCCAGAAATTGGGGGCATTTGCTTTCCAGAAGATACCCTTTTGATGCAGTATTTCGAGCAAGGCTTCAAAATTGGAGATAAGGAGCAGAAAAAGAGGGGCGAGTAATGCAGAATTCTGAATTTTGAATTTTGAATTTCCAGTTTCGTTGTCTGAAGTCTGATCTCTAAAGTCTAAAGCCTGTATATTATATAAAATCCCATAGGAGCCAATTGCGCTGAGGGCGAAGATGAGCGCGATCATTAGATTGAAGGCGATGCTGCCAGCGGTTGCGGTGAGCTTTGCGAGCATGGCCGTCATAATATAGCCAAAATGATAATAAGAAATGGCGTAGCCGGAGAGCCAGGGGTCACGAGGAGGAAAGGTGGGTGAGCGTAGAATGGCATTTATAAAAGCCAGTTCCATCGGCTTTTCGGTGCCGAGAGCTTCCGGATTTGCTGCGCGGAAGAGGGCAAGCACCGCAAAAGAAAGGAAGAATAAACTTTCGACAGTGATGATAAGGCGTGCGTTCTCTTTGGCCCACTCAAAAATAGTATGAAAATCGTTAAAAGCCCTAGATGCTGCCCAAAGACTTAATCCGATTAAGACCGCTAAGCCTAATAGGGTGCCTCCAGTATTATTTTCTGAGATTCCAAGAGATGTGAGCAGCCAAAAAGCGTAGCTCCAGACTAGCATCCCCGCTGCGCGAGAGAGGCTGTAGCCACGATCTGCGAGCTTTGGGAAAAGGGAATAGACCAGCGGAAAAGCCAGAAGACCAAGTAAGATGAGGGTGAGATACCAGGAAAAAAAGTTGAACATAAAATTCTTTGATTACTTGTTTGTTGAATATTAGGACGGGAAGAAGAAAAGGCCTTCTGAGTTTGCTTCAAATGTGCGGACTTCAATGACTGCGTCTAAATTCAGCGCACCATAGATATGGGGAAATTCTCCCTGCAAGGATGCGGGCGCAGATTCTGGCGCGGGGTGCGCTGGCGGGTCCCAGCGGAGGGGATATCTAAGTTTCTCTGGATCGATCACGAGGAGCAGCAAGTCCTTTTGCTCAGTATAAAAAGCATTTGCAACAGGTGCGACTTGCTCTTCTGTCGAGTTGTGGATGAAACCTTCTATGCCCAAGCTTGCCGGGCGATATTCGCCATCTTGTTGGGCTTTTTCCCAATCGACCGGAGGGATGATGTGATAGATAAGGGGCATAAAAAGTCCTTTTTGTTTTCAAAATTTAATCTGTTTATGATAAGTTGTCATTTTGGCACACGCGGAGGGGTGTTGTCCAAGAACCAAATCGTACCATCCTCCATTAGAGCGAAGAAGAATTCTCCAACCATGTTTATTCCAGGTGAGGGTGCGTAGATACATTCTTGCATTATGCCGTCTGGTTCTGAAATGGGTTGATAAGGATTTGGATTCAAAGAAACACAATTTTCTCCTCGAACAAGGGCCCAAGGTTCTCTATTGTTTTCAGGTTTTGTAGATGCAGTATCCCAATTCCAGCAGATTGAATTTATTCGACAACCGAAGTCAATGCTTGCAGTAAATATTTGATTGTCGGATGTCTCAACCCAGATGGTCGTGTTTTTTGCTGAAATGACTTGCTCCGCACCATATGGTGGGCTTCCAAGTGAAATCCAATTAGCAAGCCGATAGTCAGCAGTATGGGTTTCAGCCACTCTCACCTTGCTTTCTGGAGCAAACGCTTCTGGAGTACAAGCAAAAAGAAGGCTGGAGAAAATAATAACTAAAAAAAATGTTTTCATTGAATTTTGTTTGTTTTTTTGATACCTTATTTTTGCGCCCATAGAGACTGTTTCTATTGCTTTTAGAGACCTG
>CAZOOX010000062.1:0-21808 GCA_964581545.1 uncultured Anaerolineaceae bacterium | reverse complement strand
ATGTCTTTTTTCGATTTCAACCGGAGAAGTTCAATCTACATGTAGGGTAGAAAATGTTTGGGCAGGTCTCTCTTAAGCGGTAGCAAGCCTAAAACAAGAACGCTACGCTTTTTTCATCTTTTATAAAGAAGAATATCAGTAGACAGGCTTGTAAAATCCTGCCATAATGGGGGGCGTCTAATCTAACCCCAAAAGGAGTTTTTTATGGCACTGCCCCTTCCTCTCGAAAAGATGAAAGCGGCTCACAAGCTGCTGGTTAAATATGAGTACGAAATGCAACCCATCGAACGTGGGTATGCGAACCGCACGCTGCACATCGATTTGGGGACGAATGAGATCAGCGAAAAGCCTGTCACGCAACAGATGAAAGACCTTTTTACCGGTGGACGCGGATTTGGCTTGAAGCTGCTCTGGGATGCGGTTACGCCCGAAACCAAATGGGATGATCCGGAAAATGGGCTGATCATCGCCAATGGGCCGATCTGCGGAACGACGGGCTACGCTGGTTCTGGCAAGGCGACGGTCGTGACGCTCAGCCCCCTGACCCACAACGTGGTCGACTCGAACGTGGGCGGTTATTTTGCTCCCTTCCTGAAATTCTCCGGCTTCGACGCAATGGAGATCACGGGCAAGGCTGCCGAAGATGTGGTCATCTTTGTCGATGGCGACACGGGTAAAGTGACCGTCGAAACCGCTCCGCTCGAAGAGGTGAACTCACACCTGATTGGCGCGCACCTGACGCGCATGTATGCGGATAATGAAAAGCAACAGCGCGGCATTTCTGTAATGTCGGCGGGCGATGCGGCGGATCATATCCGTTATGCCATCATCAACGCGACCTATTACGATGTGCGCCGCAAAGAGATCAAAATGAAACAGGCCGGGCGCGGTGGTACGGGGCGCGTCTTTAGAGACAAGAAAATTAAAGGCATCGTTGTTCGTTTTACCAAAACTGGTGGCAAGAGCAATGGCCCCGCGAATCTTGATCTGATCCGCAAGGCGGGCAAACGCTTCAACCACGAAATGACGCATCTGGACGACAAACAGAACCAGATGAAGAAGGTTGGCACGGCGAATATCGTCGAGATCATGGATCATTTCGACCTGCTCCCCACGCATAACTTCAAATTTGGTGCACACGATGAAACGCCGCAAATTGATTCCAGTGTCTGGAAATCCCGCTTTACGCAGGGTTTGCCCGATGGCTGCTGGTTGGGCTGCACCATGTCTTGCTCGCACGGCGTGGACGATCATCCGCTCCAGACTGGCCCCTATAAAGGTCAAAAAGTGCTCGTCGATGGCCCAGAGTATGAAAACGCCGCAGGCTTGGGTTCGAATATCGGCAACTTCGATCCCGACATTGTTCTTGAACTCAATTTCTACTGCGATACCTACGGCATTGACACCATCTCTTATGCCAACTGCGCCGCCTTTGCAATGGAATGCTACGAAGCGGGCATCATCACCAAGGAAGATACCGGTGGGCTGGAGCTGAACTTTGGCAACGGCTGGGCGGCTGTCGAAATGCTGCACCAGATGGCAAAAGGCGAGGGCTTCGGCGTCATCGTCGGGCAGGGCGTCCTTTACATGAAGAAACTCTTCGCCGAAAAATATGGCGGCGATCCCGAATTCATGCACGATATCGGCATGGAGATCAAGGGTATGGAGATCTCCGAGTACGGCACCAAAGAATCCATCGCCCAACAGGGCGGCTATGGCCTCGCCACCAAAGGCCCGCAACATGACGAAGCCTGGCTGATCTTCATGGATCAAGTTCAGGGTCTGCTCCCCACCTTCGAAGACAAGGCCGAAGCGCTGCACTACTTCCCCATGTGGCGCACCTGGTTCAGCCTGCACGGCCTCTGCAAATTGCCCTGGAACGATGTCACGCCCGAAGATAACGGCGATACCCCCGAACCCGCCAAAGTGCAGGAACATGTCGAAAATTATTGTTGGGTGCACGAAGGCGTCACCGGCGTAAAAGTGACTCCAGAAGATCTACTCCTGCAATCTGAGCGCGTCTATACCTTCCAGAAAGTATTCGCCATGCGGATGGGAAGAATCGGACGCGAACACGACTATCCGCCCTATCGGGCTATGGGACCGGTTACTCCGGAAGAATACAAATCCCGCGCAGAACTCTACGACGGACAACTCCGTGATTTGGGCTTGGCAACCCCCGAAGAGCTTTCTACCGAAGAAAAAATGGCGAAGCTTCGAGCACACCGAGAAGCGCAGTACGAACTCCTGCTGGATGCCGTCTACAAACGCCGTGGCTGGGATATGGATTCCATTCCGACCGTGGAGCATCTCAAAAAGATGAAGATGGATCTGCCTGAGGTGGTGGAGGTTGTGGAGAAGGCAAGGGGTTAGTTGATAAGTGACGAGTGATGAGTGAAGGCAGCCTGAGGGGAGGCTGTCTTCTGCTAACAATAAATCTTTCGGGAATGTTTTTTAACAGATAACGCTTTATGAGGGAGCCAATATGTCGTTACCAACTTTGAAATATTCTAAATCCAAGGGAAAAATTGCTTGTTTTAGCTGAAGACATTGTTCAAAGGGGGCTAAATCCTTCTGAATTACTAACTGATGTTACGCAGTGACGAGTAGCAGTCTATCGTTTACCCTCATCCTAACCTTCTCCCAAAGGGAGAGGGCGGAGGGTGAGGGCAACCCCAAAGTCTACAAAACGTATCTCTTGCGTAACATCAGTTACTAATACAACTTTTTCCCCATACTTATTCTTTCTTCAACGCTGAAGCCCAATTCTTCGTAGAGAGCGACAACTTCGGAATTTGAAGAAACGACTTGTAAATTAAGCTTTAGACAGCCACGCTCGCGGAGCAATCTCTCTATCTCTCTCATTAGCGCGGAGGCGATGCCTTGTCGTCGCAGGGAGGGAGTGACGGCGAGAGAGTAGATCCAGCCGCGGTGCCCGTCGTAGCCTCCCATGACCGAGCCGACGACTCTGCCCTCTTTAACGGAAACAAGCAGAAGGTCAGGGTCGTTGCGCAGTTTTTTATCCAGTGAAGTGGCAGGGTCATTATGCGGCGAGCCTGCTGGGAAAACTTCTGTCCAGAGTGCTATTAATCCTGCCCTGTCGCTATCTTTATAGGGGCGAATTTCCATCTTTTAGCGAGCCCAGCCACCGGGGAGTACGAGAACGCCAAGATAAATGAGAACGAGCGTGCCAAGAATAGCGAGGAAGGTATTGCGATAAAGATATGCTTTTTTGGCCTTTGCCCAACGAGAGGGTAAGTGGGCGACCACTGCGGCAAGGATCATCATGGCCATATGTTCAAGACGGAAACGAGGGAAACCCGCGCCTTGTACGCCTGTCCAGATCATAAAGATCAGGCCGAGAAGAACTTGTGCGTCGAGTAATCCGCTATAAGCTGCGGGCAAGATTCTTCCCAATTTCGGGAAGGTCTTTTTACTAAGCCAGCCATAACCAAAAACGCCGAGCGCCAAGAGTGCCGCTAGAATAATTAACCAGCGAATGCCTGAGTGGGCATAGAGTAAAATGGTAACGATATTCATGAAAACTCCTTATATAGTTGAATATTTTTTTTAGTTATTTGTAAAATATAAATGACCGAAAGAATTTTATCACTTTTTTCATAAAAATCCACTCCGGAGGTAAGAAATGACTTACGAAACGATCCTTAGCGAGAAAAAAGAAAGTGTTGGCGTGATCACTTTAAACCGCCCTAATGCAATGAATGCTCTAAATGGCACGCTGTTGACAGAGTTGATCGACGCACTCTCTGCATTTGACGCAGATGAGGATATTGGCGCGATCGTGATCACGGGCAGCGAGCGCGTTTTTGCCGCTGGCGCAGATATTAGCGAAATGGCAAAAATGTCGGCTGTAGAAATGGTGAAAGGTTCTTTTGTGGAACTTTTTGATGGGATCCGCGAGATCAAGAAACCGATCATTGCCGCCGTTTCGGGATATGCACTCGGTGGCGGATGCGAACTTGCCATGTCTTGCGATATGATCATTGCTTCGGAAAAAGCGAAATTTGGACAGCCTGAGATCAATCTCGGTGTGATCCCCGGCGCAGGCGGAACACAACGTCTCACCCATGCAGTAGGCAAGGTCATTGCAATGGAAATGGTGCTCAACAACCGAGTATTATCCGCCAAAGAGGCCCTCGAGTTTGGTCTCGTTAACCGCGTCGCTCCCGTTGATGAGTATTTGGATGTTGCCCTCAAGCTGGCAAAACGCGTTGCCAAACGCGCACCATTGGCATTGCAGCAGGCAAAAGCTGCCGTTAACAAAGCCTACGAACTTTCGCTCACTGAAGCCCTTGAGTTTGAACGCCGTGCTTTCTACTTCCTCTTTGCGACCGAAGACCAAAAAGAAGGGATGGCGGCCTTTTCAGAAAAGCGCAGCGCTGAGTGGAAGGGTAAGTAAAAAGCCGATGAAAAAGCGATTTCTATCTCTCAGAAATTTCCAAAGAGGGCTCAATATTGGAGGCTTCTTTGCTCGAAAGCCCTATTTCAATTCAATTACATATTTAATGATGCGTCTGCTGGCTGATCTAACGATAAAAATGAAAGGAGGGCAACGAAAAGAGTCTGTAGAAGAGATCGCAAAAGAGTGGCAACGGATGTTCCCCGGACGCAGAATGGTCCCCCTTCGAAAAATCATTGAAGATACAGCTTTTGCCGAGGTACGGGCACAATGCTCCGTTGCAAACACAGGTGATGTTCACGCTTGTTACCGCCTGATGGAATATGATCGGCGGCTTTTGGAGCACATCGGTGGAGAGTTTGTCGTTTTAGAATCACAAGCAAACCCCGAAATAAGCGTTTGTCAGGTTGCTATTCGTAAAAAGGGTGCTTTTGTCAAAGATCTGATTCCCGCACACGAACGATAGATATTCAACATCCTGTGAGCTTTGCCAGCAATTCCAAATTTAGTTGTTAAATCTTCAAGTGTAGGTTTCTCTCTTGGGCTTATCCTGCTATATGCAAAGCACAGAAATATAGAGCGAAAAACACGCTCAAAAACGCTTTGATGGAAATCATTTTAGGAGGTGATTTCCATCCTATTGACCTTCCCTCTAATCTCATGTACCCTATGAACAGGATGATAATATTTACTATACCTTCCTTGTTTAAAAACGGGCATACCGAACAGTATGCCCGTTTATCTTTTCTCAATTGACCGTCTTTTAAGGAGACAAAATGTCTGAACAGATCAATGCTTTTGAAATGGCGCAAAAACAATTTGACCAGGTTGCAGAATTACTTAACCTGGACCCACAAATTGCCGAAGTTTTGCGCTGGCCCGCACGTGAGTTTTCCTTCCGCATCCCGATTCGGATGGACGATGGCTCACTGCGCGTTTTTCAGGGTTTTCGCGTGCAGCATAGCGACGCGCGCGGACCAAGCAAGGGTGGTATTCGTTTCCACCCATCCGAGACGATGGACACCGTTCGCGCCCTCGGCACCTGGATGACATGGAAATGTGCCGTAGCAGATATTCCGCTGGGTGGCGGCAAGGGAGGCATCATTGTTGATCCTGCAACCCTCTCGACCGCCGAAAAAGAACGCCTGACACGCGGCTGGGTGCAGAATATGTGGCGTAATATCGGTCCCCGCCAGGATGTCCCCGCCCCTGATGTGGGCACCAACCCTCAGATGATGGGCTGGATGATGGACGAATATTCCAAGCTGGTTGGCGAATATACGCCCAGTGTCTTTACCGGCAAACCCCTCGGTGGAGGCGGCTCTTTAGGGCGCACAGAAGCAACCGGCTACGGTGTGATCTACACCGTCCGTGAGGCAATGAAACATCTCGGCTTGGAAACAAAAGGCTCTATCATGGCTATTCAGGGCTTTGGCAATGTAAGCCAGTATGCAGCCATTGGTTTTGTTGAAATGTTAGGCGGCAAGATCGCTTGTGTCTCCTGCTGGGATCGTGAAGATAATACTTCATATACTTATAGCCATCCCGATTATTGTGATCCGCATTTCTTGCAATCCATCACTGATCAATACGGTATGGTTGATAAAGAAAAAGCCGACGCGGCTGGATATATCCGCGAAGATGGCGATGCCTGGATCACCAAAGAATGTGATGTTTTGATGCCCGGCGCGCTCGAAGGTCAGGTCAATGGTGAGACGATGAAACTCGTCAGCGACCGCGTAAAAGTTATCGCCGAAGGTGCAAATGGACCTACCACTCCCGAAGCAGATGAGATCATCAAGGAAAAAGGTATCTTCAATATTCCCGATTTCCTTTGCAATGCCGGCGGCGTGACGGTCTCCTACTTTGAAGGTGTCCAAAATGATATGAACTTCTACTGGCCCAAAGACGAAGTTTTGGAAAAGCTCGATCAAAAAATGACAGTAGCCTTCAATGCTGTTTTAGAAATGTCTGAGAAAGAAAATGTTTATATGCGCGATGCAGCATATATGGTTGCTATCGGCGGTGTAGTGAAAGCAATGGAATTGCGCGGCTGGGTATAAAGCCCACATCCGATTCGTTGATTCTTCTCTGAATACCCCGTAGCTTGCTACGAGGGTTCCGAGCATTAAGAAAAATCTGTACCCGTAGGGGCAAAATTCCGTAATACCCCGTCCGCTTGCGGCGGGGATAGGAATTTTGAAGATTTTTCAAATTTATTTAAGCTACCGAGCATTTTAGAAATGCTCGGTAGCTTTTTTTAACCTGAGTGGACTAAAGTCCTGCCTCAGGTCATAAAAGCCCCTACGGGGCTAAAAACATCCAGTAGGTCACGTTTGCAACGTGACTTACTTAACCTCAGTTATGGATAAGTTCAACTTTTAGCTCTTTAGCCACAGATTTCACGGATTTCACAGATAAAACTTTAAAAATCCGTGTCAATCAGTGTAATTCGTGGCTGTTTTTCTCTGAGAGAAATCCTTATCCATAATTCAGGTTACTTAATTTGTCACGCTTAAAGCGTGACCTACAAAGATCTCTCGAAAATCAGACTGAAAAGATGTTAATTCTTAGAACATTCTTTCTTGCTTTTTCTCGCTACTCCCTATACAATGAAACCATGAATACAGAGACTCTACGCATTATCTTATTCTCCTATTTGCTGGTTAATTTTCTCTTGGCAATTTTCTATTTGCGGAATAGAAACCTGAGCTTTGGCGAATACTCATTGTGGGGACTTTTGGCTCTGCTTGTCCCCGCGTTAGGCCCTTTTATCGTGATCTTGTCGAGACCGGGAAAACGCTCTATTAAAGGGTAGCAAGCCCAAATCAGGTGCGTCTCCGCAGGAGGTAATCCCCATGAAAAACGATCGTTTTCTAACCGTGATCTTAGTCATCATCGCGCTCTTGGTCGTTGCATCCCTTTCCCTTTTTTTCGTACGCCAAGACAGCGCAACCTATCTTCCTGAAGATACGCCTGCGGGTGTTGTCCACAATTATATTTTGGCGATTGAAAAAGGTGACTATGAGCGTGCCTATGATTATTTGGCTGAAAAGCAATTTAAATCAAGTAAAGAGACAAAGCCAAGTTTTGAAGAGTTTAAAGATAATTTCTTGTTCAATGAAAACAATGCTGGTTACCAAATCGGTGAGACAGTAATTTCAGATACAACAACGATTTCGAGCAAGACAGCCCATGTAGAAATAACCATCATGGAAGGCTCAAGCGGTATTTTTTTTGACCGACATTATGATTATATGGAAAAGGCACGGTTAATTGAAGAAGAAGGGAAGTGGAAAATCACCCATATGCCTTATGCATATTGGGGCTGGGATTGGTATGCAGAAGAATAGAGTTTAAACATACACGGAGTTCTAAAATGAAAAGCATTCAACGGATCTATCTATACGCCGTAGCACTCATCAGTATGGAAGTAGTTTTATGGGGGATGATCGGTTTGGCACGCTCCATTTTCTCAGATTCCAGCAGTGGCGGGGTGAGCCAACTTTCACAAGCCCTCGCTCTTATTTTGGTCGGGGTGCTTGTTTTTGGCATCCACTGGTGGTGGGCACAGCGCAGCGCAAGCGAAGACGAAGAAGAACGAAGTTCTGGCATACGCGCTCTTTTCCTATATGCTGCTCTTTTGGGGCTTTTGATCACGCTCAGCCAAAACGGATTGGCTGTTCTTAATCGTTTAGCTACCAATCTTTTCGATATCCCCGCTTCGCGTGCTGTGATCGGTGGGCATCAAAGCTTGAGCGATAATTTGATCGCTGCATTATTTAATGGCTTTGTGGCTATCTATTTCTTGAATATCCTAAAAAAAGATTGGCTCGAAATTCCAAAGAAAGCAGCGCTCACGCTCACTCGCCGTATTTATCGTTATATTTGGGTGCTATATTCACTGGTTATGGCGATCGCTGGCGTAAATCAGATCTTGCGTTATATCTTCTCACTCGGCGGTATCGGTGGTGTTTATGAAAACGCTCTTTTTGCGAATGGGCTTACGCTAACCCTCGTTGGCATCCCTCTTTGGGTCTGGGCATGGAAAGTAGCCCAAGATTCCCTCAGCGACCCCGCTGAAAAAGCTTCCCTCCTTCGCCTGGGAATGCTTTACTTCTTCTCTCTGGCAGGGGTGATCTTTGTTCTTTCGAGCACGGGCGTAATTCTGAATGAGTTTTTCCAGATGCTTTTCGATAGAATAGCTTTCTCAGACTTTTTCGCAGTTGTAGATGAACCCCTCGCGGTTGCCATTCCGCTGGCTGCAGTTTGGGCATATTATGGGCATTGGCTCCAGCGTGACCTTGCCGCACTCCCCAGCGCACCCCGCCGCGCTGCGCTGCACCGTTTTTATTATTACATCCTCTCCGCCATTGGCCTCGTCACTGCATTTATCGGGCTTTCCTTGCTGCTTTCTTTCATCATTGATACTACTCTCGCCACAAGTGTCTATAAAAGCAATCGCCTCGCAGAATCTCTTGCTACTCTTTTCGTCGGCTTACCGCTATGGCTCTATACCTGGCAGCCAATGCAAGCAAAAGCACTCTCCGCAGACGAAGATGCAGAACAAGCCCGCCGTTCCATCACCCGAAAAATATATCTCTATCTCGCTATCTTTGCAGGCGTGGTCGGCGGGATGGTCGCTGCCGTACAGCTCATCTCACTACTCTTTGAAGCCTTGCTCGGTTCCCTGCCAAGGAACTTTACGGAAGACTTGTTAAATTCCCTCCAAATGCTAATTCTTTTTGGCGGATTGCTTGCCTATCATTGGCAATCGCTACGCCAGGATGGATTATTGCGCTCTGAGATCAAAGGAGAAAAAGCGGATATTTTATCCGTTCTGCTCCTCGATTCAAAAGAGGGAACGCTCTCAAATCAACTTGCTTCCCTTATGGATGCAGATGACCCGGAGATAAATCTAATTCCGCAAAACCACACTGAAGAGTTCTCCGCTGCCGATGCCCTTATCTTGCCCCAAGTTCTTCTGCTGGATGCGCCGGAGATGCTCAGAGAGAGAATCCGTCAATTTAACGGGAGCAAGCTGATTATCACGGACGAGTCGGATAATTATTTCATAATGGAAAATACAGCGCAGATAAAAAAATCCCTCCACCAATTGGCAGAGGGAGAAGAGATCCAACGCGCTAAAAAATCACCAGGCTGGATGATCGCTGTCTATATTTTAGCTGGAATGATGGCTTTGCAAATTTTATTTTTCCTGCTGATCATCGCGATTGATAGTTTCTAGCTTATTTCTTGACGACAATTCTTAGTTGCGCAAAACAAAATTCGTGAATGCCTTTGCGCATTGACCAAGTGGTTGTGTAGGTTCCAGGCTCTTTGGGCGCGTGCATTTTCACTTTGAAGATGCCAATTTCCCCGGGGTCTGTAGGGTCGCCAATGGCAGCTTGTTTTTTAACATGAAACTCTGCCCCGCGTGAATATCGAATATAGGCTGTCTCGGGCCACCATTTTGCGGTGCCTATATTTTCGACTTCCCAGGTCCACTTAAAGTCTTCATTTGGTTTTACAACATAACCGCTTTCAGGTGAAATTTTAACGATATTGCAGGCGTAAATAATATCGCCAGACCCGCTGGTTATATTGGTAGCTGTGTAAGCGGGCGTGGGGGTGATAGTGAATGTGGGCGTAAATGACGGGAACACAAATGTTGTGGCTGTAGGGAAAGGTGTTAACGTTGCACGGACTGCTGTCGGTGTAGTGGGTAGAGGGGTTTCACTTGGCATAGCAGCTTCTGTTTGCGCTTTGGCAGCAGCATAAGTTGCCGCAACAATTGTCTCCAAGGAAGGCGGTTGTGGGGTAGCAACAGGTGTACAGGCGGAGATGGCTAATATCGTAATAAGATAAATATATAGAGTACGATATTTTTTCATAGATAAGCCTTTTTATATCTACGGCATATTTTTGTTATATGCCGTAGGTATTTTTTATTATTATACGTCTTATGTGAAATAGTTTTCGCAGATTTTATTCCGTTATTTTCGGTGTGAGACTTGCATTGCACTTGAGAAGTGCGTAAGTGCCCCGAAAGGGGAATGCAAGTCGGGTTTTCAAACAGAACATTGTTCGCAAGACCTGATGTGCATTGCATCTAACAGATGCAATGCACATCTAGCAATCAATTCCACATAAAGCGTATTATGATTTTGTCAACGGAAATTTCTATCTATTTTACGGTAATGATGATATAGGGCCAGCAAAAACCGCCTTCAAGTTTGAAGTACATTCCTTGATTTACTTGATTCTTATTTGCTGCAGGAGCAATAGCATCGTAAGGCCCTACAGTAAAGCTATCTCCCGGTTTCATTTCTGGGAGTTCCACGAATGGGAAACCGGCAGTTGTCATATCAGGACCATCAACATGGTGAAGATCTTTTCCGAAAGCCCAGGTGGTGGTACCAGTATTTACGATAGTGAATTGAATATCAAAAGGCTGCCCGGGGTGCATCTCAGTTAAATCGTAAGGTTTCTTGGTAGAGCTAACACCTTCATCACAGGCGTCGGGGTATGTTATGGCGCCACCGCCACCGCCACCACCACCGCCACCGCCGCCGCCGCTGGCAGTTGTCGCTGTTGCGAGAACAAGGGGCGTAATTGTGGGAAGAGGCGTTAAGGTCGCCGGAGCAGGGATGGGGGTATTGGTCGCCACTGCTGTGGGGCTAGCCTCTGGCACAGATGCAGCGATCTGCGTTGCTTGAGCATTCAGGGCTTGAGCAACTGCTGTTTCTACTAATGCTGCAGCCTGGGTTGCGTCAATGGTTGAGCCAACTGGTGATACAGAGGGGATACAGGCTGAAAGCAAAAGAGCCACAGCCAAGGTCAAATAGACAAAACGATATTTCTTTAACATCTTCATATAGGTACTCCTTTTATGAATTATCTTCTGGTTTTCCGCTACCAATGCCGAGTGGTTTCCATTTTGCATCATCTTTGAGACGATGCTGGAGGCCACCGCGCTCATGGATATGATCAAAGCCTTCTGGTTTAATGAACATTTCTTCTCCGTCTAACAATCCCATTACACCGCTCTGACCAGGTTCGGGACGTTTGTTCTGACAATAGGCACAAGTTTTAGGGTCATGTGCCTTGTATTCAGAAGGCTCTTCATAAGTTGTCATATACCCTTCGTAATTACGCAAGACAATTTTATGGTCAGAATAGCTGATCATATAATTCGGTTGAAGCGGAATTTTACCACCGCCCCCAGGCGCATCTACAATGAATTGCGGCACAGCATAACCGGATGTATGTCCGCGCAGGGCTTCAATAATTTCTACACCCTTTGCCACAGGGGTGCGGAAATGCCCGGCACCTTCAACCAAGTCGCATTGATAAAGATAATAAGGACGTACTTTAATTCGGGTCAACTTTTGAGCCAGATCCCGTTGAACGTGGGGGCAATCGTTCACGCCTGCCATCAAAACAGATTGATTTCCTAAAGGAATACCTGCTTTAGCGAGTTTGTCAGTGGCTTCATCCAGTTCCACTGAAATTTCATTGGGATGGTTAACGTGGATATTAACCCAGAGCGGGTGATATTTCTGGAGCATCTCTGTTAGATCATCGGTAATACGCATTGGCATAAAAACCGGAACGCGCGAACCAAGGCGAATGATCTCGATATGGGGAATTTCTCTAAGCCGACGCAGGATCTCTTCGAGAATTTTGGGCGCTAAAACAAGCGGATCGCCACCTGAGAGCAAAACGTCACGCACTTGGGGAGTACGCTTAAGATATTCAATTTGCATCTCAAATTCTTCACGTGAAAAGGTGGCTGCCGGGTCACCAACAATACGAGAGCGTGTGCAATAACGACAATAAGTGGCGCATTGGGTGGTAACGAGCATCAAAACACGATCCGGGTAACGGTGCACCAAACCGGGGACAGGTGAATGTTTATCTTCGGCGAGAGAATCTTCCATCATCGCGGTGAAGGGCACCATTTCTGTCGCTGTGGGGATGACCTGTTTACGGATCGGGTCGTTGGGATCATCGGGATCAATTAACGAGATGAAATAAGGTGTAATATCAACGCGGAACAAGCCTTGGGCTGAGAGCGCATCCCGCTCGCTATCTGTCAGTTTAATAACTCTTTCAATTTCTTCAACAGTGTTCAGGCGGTGGCTGAGTTGCCATCTCCAGTTATTCCATTTTTTATCGGGGATATCGGCATAAGCAGGCGCACGACGCGATATAAATTTTGTGGTCATTTTTTCTCCATCAGGGGTCTTTTGTATCAACAAATCAACAGTTTTCCAAGTTCTATGCAAGAGGGGGAGGGTCATGATCTGGGCGAAAAAAACCACCGCAAGAAAAGGAGAGATTTGTCAACATGCTTGCATTGTAAGAGAAAAGAGAAAGAGGGTCAATAAGTGATTATTGAAAAAAACAGGATGCTTTTATTGCTTCTCTTGGCTTTTTATTAACATCCACATAGCTATGATTGACGGAGAGTACCAGCCATGCTATGATGCGGAAGCATTTTTATCTATTTATCTTTTTTTATTTGGAGGCTTTATTGTGAGTGTTGAACTTATTTTTCGTCTTTTAGGCATGGCTATTTTGGCTGTAGTAGGTGCATATGCGGGGGCTGATTTCGGAAATATCTACAACCAGGATGCATTAACTTCCGGCATGATCTTTTCTTTAGTTGGTGCATTGATCGGTCTTATTCTTACCCCTTATGTCACTACACGTCCGATGCGTACTTTCCGATCTCTGCTCGGGCGTATCGCTGCTGAAACACTCTTTGCCGGCTTGGTTGGTTTGGTAAGCGGATTAGTAGTTGCCGCCTTATTAGCCTTCCCCCTTTCGACCTTGCCCAATCTTTTCGGAGATATTGCTCCTTTTTTGGGCGTTTTACTTTTTGGTTATTTAGGTGTCGCGCTTTTTGTGATGCGACAAGGCGATATTATGGGGATGCTCTCTTCCTTCTCTAATCGCGGTGGCGGTGAAGCAGGAACAAATGGTGGCAGCTCTAGTTGGTCAAAAATGAATCGCACGGTCTTGTTAGATACTAGCGTCATCATAGATGGACGTATTGCCGATATTGCCAGCACTGGCTTTTTGCCCGGAACCCTGCTTATTCCGCGCTTTGTTTTGAACGAATTGCAATATGTAGCCGATTCTCCTGATGGCTTACGCCGTCAGCGTGGCAGACGAGGCATGGAAGTTCTCTCCAATTTGCAAAAAGACCCCAATGTAATGGTACGGATCAGTGACATTGACGTTGATGGCATACGAGAAGTAGATAGCAAATTGGTTGTTCTTGGCAGACAGCTTAAATGTCCTGTCTTGACCAATGATTACAACCTGAACAAAGTCGCAGAGCTGCAAGGTGTGACAGTCCTTAATATCAATGAATTGGCCAATGCTGTAAAATCAGTCGTCTTACCAGGTGAGATCTTACGTATCAACGTCATTCAAGAAGGCAAGGAGCGCGATCAAGGCGTCGGCTATATGGAAGATGGCACAATGGTTGTCGTCGAGAATGGACAAGAAGAGATCGGTGAATACGCCGATGTAACGGTCACCAAAGTGCTACAAACCGCTGCCGGGCGAATGATCTTCGCTCGCATCTCAACAACCGCATAGGAGCAAGAAAATGTTGCGCCTTTATAATACCCAAACCCGTAAAAAAGAAGAGTTTCAGACCCTTGAAAAAGGCAAAGTCCGCATGTATGTCTGCGGACCGACGGTATACGACAATGCCCATGTCGGGCACGCCATGTCTGCGCTCGTTTTTGATGTCGTCCGCCGCTATCTCCAATATCGTGGTTATGATGTCAACTTTGTGATGAATTTTACCGACGTGGACGACAAGATCATCAACCGCGCCAACGAACTGGGCGTTGATCCCTTCGAACTTGCCGAAGGCTATATCAAAGCCTACAAAGAGCATCTCGACGACCTGAACATCCTCCCCGCAACGGTCAATCCGCGTGCCACCGAGCCTAAAACCATGAAACAGATCCTGGCCATGATCGAAGGACTGATCGAAAAAGGCTACGCCTACACCGTCAACGGGGATGCCTACTTCCGCGTTCACAAAGACGACGACTATGGCAAACTCTCCGGCAGAAAACTTGAAGAAATGCAAGCAGGCGCGCGTATCGCAGTCGGTGACATCAAAGAAAACCCCGGCGATTTCGCCATCTGGAAAAACGCCAAAGAAGGCGAACCCGCATGGGAAACCCCTTGGGGCAACGGTCGTCCCGGCTGGCACATCGAATGCTCCGCCATGTGTCTCCACGAACTTGGCGAAAGCATCGACATTCACGGCGGCGGCAACGACTTGATCTTCCCCCACCACGAAAACGAGATCGCTCAATCAGAATCTTTCACCGGCAAACCATTCGTCCGTTACTGGATGCACAACGGCATGATGCAACTTGATGGCGAAGCGATGTCAAAATCTACAGGAAATCTTGTCACTATCGAGGACTTTCTTGCAGACCATGACAGCGACGTCATGCGGATGCTTGTCTTAAACGGCAATTATCGAGGCCCTCTCGCTTATACCGATGAAAGCATCACCTCAGCTGAAAATGGGATCAAACGGCTCAAATCCGGATTTAGGCCTGCAACCGCCAAAGCAACAGGTACGGATACAAAAGCATTAACCGCCAAAACCGCCTCCACGCGTGATGCCTTCATCCAAGCAATGGATGACGACATCAACACTGCTGGTGCGCTTGGGCATATCTTCGAGCTTGTTCGCAGTATTAATTCTGCTCGTGATGCTGGGGCAACTGCCGAGCAACTTCGAGCCGCGCAAGACACGCTTCGTGAGTTGACAGGCGTACTCGGCTTGGAATTGACAGAAAAAGAAGGTTCCGGCGATGCAGACAAATTCATCGATCTGCTTGTCGAAGTTCGCACTGAAGTTCGCGCTCAAAAACTCTGGGCGCTTTCCGATCAGATCCGAGATAAACTCAAAGAGCTGGGAGTAGCCATCGAAGACTCAAAAGAAGGGGCATCCTGGCGCTGGGAGTAATCCAAAGAGAAAAATATCGCCAAATCCAATATTCAAAACCGCTGATTTCTAAAAATATCAGCGGTTCTTCTTTTGAAGCCCCTGTGCTAAAATTGAATAGTTAGGATTTTCGCTTTTGAGCGAGAGAAGAGGGTGCGTCGCACCAACTTCGATAAAGAGATGTTAATCGACAAGTATTTTGCCTATCGAAGAGCAGATTCTCATCGTTTTGGTGCGTCGCACGCCTGTCTAAGCGAAAGCTCTAATAGTTCGTTTATAAAAAGAAAAGGCTTTTCCCATGAGAATTATTGACAAAACACCATTAACCAATGAAGACGGTTCAATTAGTTTTATTAACAGGATCAAAGGAACCCTGCAATATGGTTTCTCCTGGTATCCTGATCTACAAGCTCAGCAAAAAGCAATCGACATACTCGATAGGCAATTAGGCAAAAAATTCACACTCATTCGCAACCACACTTTAGAAAACTCGAAAATAATCGTACCGATTGTTTTGATCGGCCCACCAGGCATACAGGTAATCTTTGTGACCCATGTGAATGGCTCATATCGTGCAAAAAATGATGCTTGGGGAACTGTTTCTGGGGGCACTTTCAAAGATGCCAGCATAAATTTACTAAAACGCACACATCAACTTGGCAAGGTTTTAGAGGTCTATCTAAAGAGAAGGAATTTTAAATTTCCAAAAGGAGTTGAGTCTATTCTTCTTTCGGTTAACCCGGCCTTGCATATTTCTTCTGTGCGCCCCATCGTTCGAATTGTCTTAAGTGATGCTGTAGATCGCTTTGCATCTTCTCTTGCTCAAGAACCACCCGTAATGAGCGTAGAGGCTGTTCACGAAATTGCCGAAGAAATCATCAATCCTCGTCCGCCAAAAGCAAAAACCCCAGAATCACAATCTCCAGAACAAAATATGGGAGAGATCGATTTCGCTTTTGACGAGGGTGCTCCGGCTAAACCTGCTCCACAAAAAGTAAGAAAAGCGCCTGTCTCCACAAAAAAGCCTTCCACGGACTATTTGGGGATGACGCCCAAGCAGCTTGTGATCATTGGCGTAATGGGGTTAATGGTAATTTGCCTCCTGGTTCTCTTTATCTTGGGAATCTTGTTTTTCGTATAAAAGAAAGCACAAACACATAAAACATATTGAGTTCTCCCCCCTAAAACAATGACAACTCCCCTTCTTTCTATCATCATTCCTGCCTATAACGAAGCAAGCCGCCTGCCCCACACATTGGAGCAGGTCTTTAGTTTTTTAGAGGGAGAAGATTATTTGGCAGAAGTTATTGTTGTCGAAAATGGCAGCAACGATCAGACTCTTTCTCTTGCGCAAGATTTGACTGCGAAATATCCAAAGCTCCGTGTATTGCATAATGAAAAAGCGGGCAAAGGACTTGCGGTTAAACGGGGATTGTTGGAAGCAAAGGGAGAATATCGCATTTTTTGTGATGCTGACCTTTCCATGCCTATAGAAGAAGTGCGCCGATTTATTCCCCCAAACCTCGATTCTGATATTGTGATCGCATCCCGCGAAGTTGAAGGGGCTGTTCGCTATGATGAGCCTGAGTTCAGGCATTTTACAGGCAGGATATTCAACCTTCTTATCCGCTCGCTGGCTTTGCCAAAATTGCACGATACCCAATGTGGATTTAAGTGCTTTCGAGCTGATATTGTAGAAGATATTTTTCAGCACCAAAGCATTGATGGCTGGGCATTTGATGTTGAGATTCTCTTCATCGCCCGAATGCGTGGATACGAGATCGTCGAACTCCCCATCCCCTGGTATTACAATGATGAAAGCAAGATCAATGTCTTGCGCGATTCTTTTCACATGTTCTTTGACTTATTGAAAATTCGCCAAAATGCTCGTAGAGGGGTATATGGGGAGTAAATAAAGGTGAGTCATAAGTCAGAATAATTGTTGAAATATGACTGCTTTTGCCGCCCAGAGTCATTTAGGTCGAAGTTTCTGCTGTATAATACTGCGTTTTTAACTTTATGCGGCACTTTACGCGGTTAAATACTAAAAAGGGCTGTTTCGATTCGTCTTTCGCTGTATAATGTTCAAATCATAGTATTAGGCGGAAGTTTTTTCCGCCTATCACCTAGTTGGGCAGTTTCCTCTGTATAAAAATACTAAAATTACTTACGTTTCTATTGTTTATCTTGGTTTCATGTACGAAAGTGGTTTTTACAGTATAGGTAAAGAACGGGAGTTATCATGGCTGATTATATTTCACTTGATAGCACAGCATTCTTCACTTCATTGTACATGGGTTCAAATAGGGGGATTTTTGTAGGGTTTAAACCGAAATTTAATCCTGACTTGTGAGTTATGCCAACATCAACAATAGTTTTACCTTCCTCTTCTCTGACGAAAATTGGGTAAAACCAAGCGAGGGAGTTGCCGGTTAGATCCCATTTTCGATTTAAAACTATCCCTAGCTGATCTTTATCATAATCATCAATTCTATGTCCACTATTTTTAGCAAATTGCATTATTGTATAAACGTTTCAGTTGGAGAAGAACTACAAGTAAAAGATTTTTGATACTTAGCTCGTGTTGTCTTTATGGAACCTTTCCTAACAACAATGTTTGTTAAAAACAGCCCGTAACTAAATGCAATAACGCTGAAACAACAAGATGAAAGAAACACAAAATAATACTCTGAAATCAGGTCAACAAGAATGTCTGTCATAATTATCTACCAATATCCCTAGAGATTTTTTGGTGCCTAACTAGATTTTATGCGAAGAAACTCTCATAAAGCCACGATATTAGTATTATGCACTCTTTCCCAATAAACTTCTCAATTCTGTCATCGCTTCATCCACATCCTGAAAGTGAATGCCGTGCATGCCTAGCTTACGAGCGGCTTCGATATTTTCGATGAAGTCATCTACAAAGACGCATTCTTCGGAGGCTATGCCTAATTTTTCCAGGACCATTTCGTAGATGCGGGCATCGGGTTTGGCGACGCCCATTTCGGCCGAGATAAAGATCTCGTCGAAGGCATCATCTATTTCCCATTTGTTGATCAGCAGACTACGCAGATCATCCCAGGCGTTGCTCAGCAGAGCAGTGGTGTATTCGGGCTGTGAGCGCAAGGAGTGGAGATAGTCGATGATGCTGTAATCCATTTTGTCCCCACCAAAAAACTCATCATAAAACTTCTGGATAGCTTCATCCGTTTCTGGCAAGGCAAGCGAGCGCATTACATTTTGCATATGATCACGCGCGCTAATTTCCCCGGTAGATGCTCGGTAACTGGATTCATTGCCGAAGACGATCTTATCCATCTCGATGTAGCTTTTGTCAAAACGCAAGCCGAGGGTGGTGCGCGGTGCGCGGTCTTCTGTTCGCACCAGCACACCACCCAAGTCAAAGATCACGACTTTAATGCTCATCGTTTGCGTTTTCTTTTTTTCTTTTCTTTCTTAGGTTTCTCTTTACGTTCTGCTATCTGCTTTTCGAGTTTTTTCTGATTTTTCTCGAACTCGGCAGCGCGTTTCATCATTTCTTCGTATTCTGCCTCCCAATTTGGGTAGGTTTCCTTCATCCGTTCATCAGAAACACGTACCGCTCTCTGACAATGGATACAGGTAGCATCATAATGATTTAGCCCATCGTTATGGATGGCATACATCCCGGCAAGGGCGGCATCTCTATTTTCGGCGAACATTTTATTACAGTGTGAACATTTGATTTGCATCGTATTCTCCTTTTTAGCCCCCCTCGTTCCCCCCATTTTCTTCAAAAATAGGGGGAACGAGGGGGGCAGGTTATTCTTCTATAGATTGTACGCTAATTTCTTTGCCTGCACGAATCTCTTTCTCGTATTTATCAAATTGCGAGTAGACAGACATGCCAGCTTTTTCATAAAGACGAAGGGCGCCTGTCAGACTGCCCGCATCTACGCCGAGGCCAACTTTGCGTACACCGCGTTTGTAAAATTCGCCAAAAGAGTGCTGCAAGAGAGCCTGCCCTAGCCCTCGTTTACGCCAAGGTCTGCGCACACCAAGCTCGGCAACCCAGCCCATATTATCATCTTCAAATGAGCGCGGACGGCAGATATTGATTCCGGCCACTTCATCACCATCCCATAGGATAAACCAAAGCGCAGGATCATAATTTTCTGTTTTTGTCAGATAGTGGACAAAGCGCGGGAAGCCGACATCGAAAGGCTCCTCGACATAACCAAAATGATCTTTGAATGAATCATCCATTGCCCGATAAACCGCTTCGAGATCGCTCTTGATTTGAAAGGGTCGCAGCGCAATATCATCGAGGAAACGAGGGGCGGGTGGCTGCGCATTCATCTCGATCCGCATCTGGTAAAAAGAGCGAATACGGGTATAGCCCAGGTTTTTGAAGAGTTCGTGCGCTTCCTTTGCTCTACTATCCACCCCCAATTCATTCGTGACGCGTACATCGGGCGGCAAAATATCGAGAACGCGCAGCGAGCGTCGCTCAGCCCATTTTGTTAATTCTGACCCTAAACCGAGCCCATAATGATCAGGATGAACACGCGCCCAAATCCAGGGTTTAACAGGTGGGTTGTTTCGTGTCCATGCTTCTACATAGGCAACCAGTTTGCCATCAGCGGCAAAGACGATCTGCGTATCTTCTTCGGGCACAAATTCGTCCGAACTCCATTCAGTGCGGAGTTCTTCAGCAGTGAGTTCGCGGTGCCCCAGCTCTTTCTCTGCCCAAGCATTGAATAGCTCTTCACAGACGGGGATGTCATCCATCGTCGCCGAGCGGAGGGTATATCCTGTGGGGAGTTTTATTTCGGTCATTTTATTTTCCTTTTTTGTTAGGTGTGCGTTGCATCTACAAGATGCCTGCACATCGGGTCTAGCAATAACTGTGTGTTTGGAAAAGACGAAGTGCAACGCATCCAAAAGCAGATGCAATGCACTTCTCATCATTACTTTTCTATACTGCGCCCTGCACGCAATTCTTTCTCATAGCTCACATATTCTGAGCCAATGCGCATACCAGCGCGTTTGTAGAGGCGGGTGGCGCCTGTTTGGCTGGCGGCATCCACGCCGAGGCCGACTTTGCGTACGCCGCGTTTATAAAACTCGCCAAAGGAATGTTGTAGCAGTGCCAGCCCCAGCCCGCGTTTTCGCCAGCGACGGGGCATGCCCTGCGTGGCAACCCACCCGACATTATCATCTTCAAAAGAGCGCGGACGGCAGATACTGATCCCCGCCACTTCATCGCCATCCCAGGCAATGAACCAAAGGCTGGGATCATAATTTTCTGTTTTGGTCATATAGTGGGAAAAACGCTGCAAGCCGGATTCAAAAGGCTCTTCCACGTATCCAAAATGATCTCTAAACGAATCGACATCTGTCTGATAAACTGCTTCGAGATCGCGCGTGGGTATAAAGGGTCGGAGCGCAATGGCATCGAGGAAACGAGGGGCGGGTGGCTGCGCATCCATGCTGATACGCATCTGGTAAAAAATGCGGATAGGCGTATACCCCAGATTTTTAAAAAAACCCTGCGCTTCTTTTGCGCGGCTGTCTATGCCAACTTCGTTTGTAACGCGCAGCTCGGGGGGCAATATATCGAGCACGCGCAGTGACTAACGCTCTGCCCATTTTGTTAATTCCGTGCCCAAACCAAGCCCATAATAGTCGGGGGTGGATGCGCACCCATATCCAGGGTTTGACGGGGTTGGCTTTCCGCGTCCATGCTTCGGGGATAAATTCATCCAAATTCAATTCGGTACGCAGTTCTTCGGCGGTCAGTTTGTGGTACCCCATTTCTTTTATTACCCAGGCGTTGAATAAGACTTCGCAGGCGGGGATATCGTCCATCGTCACCGAGCGGAGGATAGCCTTTGGGGAGATGTATGATAAAAGCCTTCAGAGAACCGGCAACGATATAATCAGCCAGAAGCGCGGGGAGAGCGACCAGAAACATAAAAAGGATGCCCAGTTTCCAGTTGATGCCGAGCATCATGCCGACCAGTGCGGCGACACCTTTCCCGCCGCGAAAATTCATATAGAAAGGGAAGAGATGGCCGATAATAGCCATGATTCCAGCCAGATAGGCTAGATCGGGGCTGTGGGGGTAGATCCACTTTATGAGGAGAACAGCCAACATCGCTTTGAGAACATCTATAAAGGCAACAATGAAGCCATATTTCCATCCCATAATGGCGGTGATATTGGATGCGCCAGCATTCCCTGAGCCATGTTCGCGGATATCCGTTTTTGCGACCAACTTGCTGAGGAAATAGGCAGGTTGGATTGAGCCAAAGAGATATCCTACGAGAAGAGCGATGATTATTTGATAAAGCATTTATTCTTCTCTGAATACCCCGTAGCTTGCTACGAGGGTTCCGAGCATTAAG
>CAZOOX010000061.1:0-21847 GCA_964581545.1 uncultured Anaerolineaceae bacterium | reverse complement strand
CCCCGTCCGCTTGCGGCGGGGATAGGAATTTTGAAGATTTTTCAAATTTATTTTTCTCCTACATAAAATAAAAAATGCGAGTGAAGCATCATTTTTGTTTTAGCACGGTTGCTTTAGCTCCGTGCGATTAAAATAACACATAAGATTCTTTTCTTTAAGTTCGCCCGTACGGATGTAAACGAACCGTGCTATCACTGTAAATTCTATCTGGATAAATAATTCTACAGAATCTGAATTTATCCGGCAATTGTATCAGCGTTCAGGCTTCTGTCAGCGTTCGGGAAAAGGGTATAATGGCGGCGTTCTTAAAGAGATTCACTGCCAAAACACCATACCCATTTGGGCACAGGCGAGCGCAAAGAAAAGTTCCTAAGAGCTTGGCGTTCTCCGTGACTTGGCGGTTCAAAAAAACTATGACAAAAAAACGCATCTTCATCATCGCCGATCACGGCATGGCACTCATCTACTTCCTGCAAAGCGACGTCGTCCAGACGCTGCTCGACTCGGGCGTCGAAATCGTCCTCTTTACCGACGACGAGACCAAAGACCGCATTGCCGAGCGCTTCGGGCAGGATGGATTAATCTTCGAAGGCCTACGGCTTAAAGAAGCCAACAAATACGCGAAGACAGTCAAACCCCGCATTCAAGCCCTGCTCATCTACCTCCGTCGCGTTGGCGGCTCGTGGCGCATCAACAACGAAGCCGAAGACAGCCACATCTGGGAAGTGCTCAAAGAAAACGCCTGGAAATTCCGCATCGGCATCTGGCTCCCTTCCGCCATCGCCATCCTCTTCCTGCGCTCCTTCAAATGGGCGCGCAAACTGCTCGTGCGGATGCAGATGAACTTCACCGCCGATCTCTACGGCGATCTTTTCGAGAAATACCAACCGGATCTCGTCATCGCCTCGACCGCCGGTTGGCGTGTTGACCGTTATATGCTCCGCGAGGCGGTGAAATACAAGGTCCCGTCAATGGCCGCCATTATCGGATGGGATAACCCGAGCAGCTACGCCATCCCCGGCGCATTTATGGATTGGGCAACCTGCTGGTCTCAAGAGCAGAAGGATGAACTCGTCCGTGGCTCCGACTGGGTTGCCGACCGAGTACATATCGGCGGAATCCCATCGTATGATGGCTACTTCCGCAAGACGTGGCTGATGCCCAGAGACGAATACTTCAAGCTCCACAACCTCGACCCGAAGCGTAAACTCATCTCGTACGCTTGTTCTTTTGTCCACTTTGCACCGAACTTCCCGAATGTCGAAGCATTAGCCAAAATGGTCGATTCGGGGCAATTAGATGAAGGCGCACAATTGCTCATTAGACTGCACCCAAGCCACTTTCAGGATCGTCCCGCGATTTTCGCTGAAGAGCGGAAATTAATCCATTCCCTAGAAGAAAAATATGAGCACGTCCACGTTGTCCGTCCCGTCGCATTAGGTGGATCGTTGGGCTATTACGGCGGCGAAGACATGGACGAGAAAACATCCATGATGGCCTACTCGGACGTTTTCGTGACCGTCTACTCGACGATGGTGGTCGAAGCGGCTGTGCACGACCGACCGATCGTTGCGGCCGTGATCGACGTGCCCGGCGGCTGGAATAAGCCATCGAAATACTCGCTGGCGCTGCAAAAGATCGGCGGCTGGCCCACGCACCTGCGCTTTAGAGAAGCGAATGCGGGGCGGGTGGCAAAGAACGCTGCTGAACTGCAGAATATCGTCAACGCCTACCTGAATGACGCTGCGCTCGATGGGCAGGAACGGAAAGCCTTCATCGAACAGGAGATCACCTACACCGATGCGAACTCGGGTAAGAAAACGGCTGAGTTTATTTTGAAGGTGTTGAAGGAAGAATAGAACACGGATGATGTGGATTTGACGGATTCTCACGGATTTTTTAATCTGTGGAGATCAGCCCAATCTGCGAAAATCCGCGTTCCATTTGGAGAACTATGGAAGCTCTAAAACGAATCAAATCCGCCGCCCTCATATTGCTGCGTGGTGAAGAAGATCAAGGTGCACGCGCTGAAATCCCGCCGCTGAGCGCTGAGCAGGTCGCCGAAACAAAAGAATTCTTCCCAATGGAAAAATTCTTCATCTACGGGCACGCCCGTTCTGGGACGACGCTGCTGGCACGGCTCATCCGTCTGCATCCCGAAGTGCATTGCAATTGGCAGGCGCATTTCTTCACCCGCAAGCCGCTGCTCAAATCGCTGGTGAACAGCGCCGAGATGGAAGAATGGCTCACCCGCCGCTCCAATCGCTGGCGCAACGATGCCGATCTTTCCCCGCTTGTGATGCGTGCCACCGCTGACTACATCATGGAGAGCGACGCCAAACGCGCGGGTGCAGAGAAACATATCGTTGGCGATAAAAGCCCCAACAGCCTGAACGATGGTGAATCCGTGCGGCTGATGCACGCCGTATACCCCGATGCCTACCTGATCAATATTGTCCGTGATGGGCGGGACGTGCTCATTTCGCAGCGTTTCCGCAACTTTGTCGAAGAGTCGAAATTCCTGACGAAAGAAGATAAGCAAATTGTGGACGCCCTGCGCACTGACCAGACACCCTTCACAACGGGCGAGCGCTCCATCTTCACCGAGAAATGGCTGCGTTCAAACGCCGAGGGCTGGGTCAAGAACCTGACCGAAACCGAACAAGAAGGTCGCCGTTTGTTGGGCGAGCGCTACTATGAATTCCGCTACGAAGATTTGTTGGCGGAACCCTTTTCAACTATGAAAAAAGTTTGGGAACGCTTCGATCTTCAGGTTGCGGATTCGCTGGAAACAAGCATCCACGCGGAGATGAGTTCAAATCCCGACCAAAGCTGGCAGAAAGAGCGAAACCGGAGCATCGCGGATTTCCTTCCCAAAGGAAAAGCGGGCAACTGGCAAAATATCTTCACTGCTCGGGATATCCAAATCTTCAATGAAGTTGCCGGCGATATGCTGGAAAAATGGAAGTATGAGAAAGGTAATGTTTCATAGCAGCAAATACTGAACTTGCTGTGTTTTAAGGAGAATAGATGTCTACTCAAATTGGCAATCTAAAAATTAAGAAAAAATATATGGCAGCATTGCTTTTGGGGATTAGCGCAAGTGTGGGTATTATTCGTTTTATCATCTATCTGATTCCACGTTCAAAGCCGGATAATCAATTGATATGGGGGTTGTCGACGGCACGAGTGTTTTTGGGTAGTATTTTTTTAGGGCTTTTGCTCATTAATATCGGGGGCTTTCTTCTTACGTTTATAAATTTTGGGAAATGGCAAGAAAAACTTTATGATATTTTTTCAAAACACCATATCATAATTATGGCCGTCTTATATATTATTCTTGCCTTGACGGGTACTTTCTTCTTATTAACGATACCACCAGTAATACGCCCGCTTCGTTTTCTAGTGTCTTATTACATACGCCTAAGCGGATTTCTAGGCTGGGTTTTGATCGCTGATCTGCTCCTGATAGTTATGTTGCGTATCATTGCTGCTGAAACCCTTTATAAAAATCAGGGCATGGCAAAATTAGATACTATTTTTACTTGCGTAGGCTTATTCGTGGCGACTTTTGTGCTCTATCTCCAGACAGCTATTTTCATCGGGTGGATCAATAAAACCACTTATTCCTTTTTTGATTTATTGGCAGAGCAACTCGTACAGGGAAAACTTTATTTGGAAAACCCGCCCTATACACACGATCTAACGCTCTTTAAAGGGAAGTGGTATGCACCTATGCCGCCTCTGCCCGCTATCCTGCTGATGCCCTTTGCCTATTTTCTTGAAGTAGAGGACATAAGCACAAGCTATCTATCCATGTTGATTAGTGCTTTCAGTGGGGTGCTCTTGTTCTTGATCTTGAAAGAGATAGTATATCGTAAATGGTTGAAGCTTTCTCAAAGGGGAATAATTACTCTTGTTGTCCTTTTCCTTTTTGGCACGCCGCATCTTTGGCTGGGCATTAGTGGACGCGGCTGGTACTTTAGCCAGATTTTGACGACATTTTTTCTTGCTTTTGCTATTTATGCTGCGTTACGCTCCTGGTCTGCATGGTGGGTTGGCGCACTTATTGCCACCGCAATGACCGCACGCCCAACAGCTTTAATGACTTGGCCCTTTCTGCTGGCTATTGCCATGCAAATACTGAAGGAAAACCAAGAGAAAATCGAATTGAAAGATGTCGTTCGCTGGAGCGCAAAGACAATTCTGCCAATAGCTCTTGCGATCATGGGCTTACTCACTTATAACTATTTACGATTTGAAAACTTTCTGGACTTTGGCTATGTGACTGTCAATGCTGGTCCAGAGATTGTGAGAAATGTACAAAGATGGGGAACCTTCTCCCCCCACTTCATCCCTATAAACCTTTCGGTCATGCTCTTCAAACTACCCTTTTGGAACCCAGGAGGGCGATGGCCGATCCTCCCCTCTGCTACAGGAATGAGCATTTTCCTGACCACGCCCGCTCTTATTTATCTCATTCGCCGTTATTCCAAAGAATGGTGGGTTATCGGGGCTTGGGCAGCAGTCTTCTTTAGTGTGGCATTGCTTAGTCTTTACCATAATACGGGTGCTCATCAATTTGGCTATCGCTATATTCTTGATTTTCTCGTCCCCTTGATCTTATTGCTGGGAGTGAGTTTGCAAAAGAAAATTCCCTGGCATTTTTATCTTCTTCTTTTTGCCAGTATCACTGTCAATCTTTATGGCGCACACTGGTTCATGAATGGATAATATCGAAGTTAAGACTTTCGTTCCAAAGGATAAAATGGGCTCAAAGGAGATTTGTAATCTCCGTCATTATGAGAAAAGCACTGGATTGTGTTATGCCCTTCGGATACAAATCCAGCTAGAGTGCGAGAAGCGAAAGTCCCACCGGTATGATAGCATTGAAGAACAATATCACGTTTCTATGCTTCCGATACATCTCTGATTTTATACGCGCTAGTGCATAATCTTGTATAAAGGAATACTACTTATGTCTTCCCTCTCTAAGAAACTTCACCTGAAAGAAGAAAATGTCATCCCATTTTCTTTTGGATTAAACGCTATCGTAGGCCTAGCTCTTTTCATCATTTTCGTTCTTCCGCGTTCAGAAGCAAATAACCAACTCATATTCGGATTGTCAACATCGCGCGTGTTAATCGCCATTGTTTTTCTTGGACTTTTGCTCATTAACATCAGCGCATTTTTTATTTCTTTTTTTGAGTTTGGAGATTGGCAGGAAAAGCTAAAAACTAAGATTACCAACCTTTTTTTTAACCATAACACTGGCATCACCGTTAGTATATATGCCATCATAATACTAACAGCCGCGTTCTTATTACTCTCTGTCCCGCCAATTATCCGACCTTTATCTTTTCTTGAGCCTTTTAGCGCACGATTAAGCAGCATTGTAGGATGGCTCTTTTTTTCCAGCATGCTTTTCGTCATCGTTCTACGCAATACCGCCAAAGAAGAAGAAAATAAAACTCACCTCATTTCACGCTTGGATCAAATACTGACCCTCTTCGGCTTATTCATCATCACCTTCTTCCTCTACGCCCATTTCGCTGCCCTGATCGGATGGGTTGGCAAAACCAAATACTCCTTCTTCGACTTGCTTGCCGAATCCTTTCTTCAGGGACAGCTTTATATAGAAAATCCACCCTATACACATGACCTGACTCTATATAAGGGGAAATGGTATGCGCCCATGCCGCCCTTGCCTGCTGTTTTACTGATGCCCCTTGCCTATCTGGTCGGGGCAACAAATATCAGCACAAGTTATTTGTCGATGGTCGCCAGTGCGTTCAACGGTGTCCTTTTATTTCTGATACTAAAAGAACTCAACGCCCGCAAGTGGATTTCCCTCTCAACGTGCGGTATTTTCATTCTCGTTATTTTATTCCTCTTCGGCACACCCCACCTATGGATGGGAATCAGCGGGCGCGGCTGGTATTTTAGCCAAATTCTGACCCTCCTATTTCTCGCTCTGGCAGCCTATGCTACACTCCGCAAAAAATCTGTCTGGCTGATTGGTGCGCTCATTGCCATTGCCATCACAGCCCGTCCAACAGGCATAATGACCTCCCCCTTCTATTTTGCGATTGCCATGCAAATAAAAAAAGAAGAAGGTATGGAAGTGACACTCAAAGAAGCCGCCCAATGGATAGCCAAAACCATCCCCTCGATAGTTTTAGCCATCATCGGCTTACTCTTCTATAATTACTTCCGCTTTGAAAATTTCTTCGATTTTGGCTACGTCACCGTTAATGCCGGACCAGAAATTGTGCATAATGTCCAAACATGGGGCACATTCTCCACGCATTTCATCCCCATTAACCTGCAAGTGATGCTTTTCAAATTGCCCTTTTGGAATCCGGGCGGACGCTGGCTTATCGAACCTTCCGCAACGGGTATGAGCATTTTTCTGACCACGCCAGCTCTCCTTTATCTTTTTCGTCGTTATTCAAAAGACTGGTGGGTCATCGGTTCCTGGGCGGCTGTCTTCCTCACAGTTGGGTTACTAAGCCTGTATCACAACACAGGCGCGCACCAATTTGGCTATAGATATATTCTCGATTTTCTTGTCCCTCTAATGGTTTTGCTGGCTGTGGGTTTCAAGAAGAAAACACCCTGGCTTTTTCAAATGCTTGTTATCATCAGTATTGCCATTAACCTTTATGGCACACACTGGTTTATGAATGGATAGGTGAAAAAAATGAAATTTTTAATTGCTGGACTAGGCTCAATAGGTCGTCGCCATCTGCGTAATTTGCTTGCGCTGGGCGAGAAAGATATTATTCTATATCGCACGCATAAAAGTACAATGTCTGATGAGGAATTGGGCGGCTTCCCTGTTGAAACAGATTTAACACGTGCCCTCGCCCACAAACCAGATGCAGTCATCATTTCTAACCCCACAGCCTTACATTTGGATGTTGCTATCCCCGCCGTAGAAGCGGGGTGTCATCTCTTACTTGAAAAACCGATCTCAGATTCGTTAGCTCGTGTAGATGAACTATCTTCTGCAGCTAAACGGAAGCAAGTTCAAATTTTGGTCGCATTCCAGTTTCGCTATCACCCAGGTTTAGCTCGTGCCAGGCAACTTATTGCCGACAGTGAGATTGGACGTGTTTTATCCGCGCATGTCCACTTTGGTGAATACTTGCCTGGATGGCATCCTTGGGAAGATTATCGTAAGGGTTATGCTGCTCGAGCCGACATGGGAGGCGGTGTTGTGTTGACTCAATGCCACTCACTAGATTATCTGCCTTGGCTTGTTGGAAAAGAACTAGAAAGTGTCTGGGGTTTTACAGGCAAGGTTAGTGAGCTTGAAGTGGATGTTGAAGACACAGCCAAAATAGGTTTGCGTTTTATTGATGGTGCACTTGGAAGTTTGCATCTTGATTATAATCGCCAACCGCCAGTACATACCTTTGATATTGCTGGCGCAAAAGGTTCGATAAAATGGGATCTGGCTGATGGGATTACCCATGTTTATCGTGTCGAAGAAAAAAAATGGAAAAGCTACCCTATGCCTGTGGATTGGGAACGCAATGCCATGTTTCTGAAATTGATGAAACACTTCATTGAGGTTGTGCGAGGCAGAGTAACACCATCATGTACATTAGATGATGGTGTTCGTGTGCAGCGTTTAGTTGCAGCTGTACACGAATCGCAAAAAACAGGGCAGGTGATTTCTCTTTAGGAAGTGCCTAAACCTGGCAAGAGAACTAGAATAATTCTATGCAATGTCTCAAATATCAGTCAACATTAAATGATACTGCTCTGGTTTTAACCTGTCTGAAAGTCAACAATAGCGCTGAGCGCAATCATCTTTTTGTGGTGCAAATGGCACATTTCCCGGAAGTAGTACAAGACAAAGCTGAGCCGCGCTGTTCTTTGGAAGATGGCGTGCGTGCAATGGAGTTGGTTTTGGAAGCGAAAAGTTGATTCAGGAGTATGTCAGTGAAAAAAGTTGAACTACTCATCATTAAACTGTTCGTTTTTATCATTATTGCACTCGTTGGTGTGAATAGTATTATTCACGATCCCATTGTTGGGTACGATGCAGATGCTCATCTTGATTATCTCGCCGTTGTGGGCAACCATTTGCCAAGTGAGATCGAAAGCGGTGAGTTTTTTTCTCCACCTTTGCCTTATTATCTGCCAGGGTTAGTTTATCAAGGGTGCGTTGTCTTTTCAGAGACAAGACCCAGATTGTGTAAAAACTTTAGCGGTCATGTTGCAAAGGGGATAAATTTCCTTTTGGCGGTTGGTATGATTTGGCTTGTTGTGAAGATTGCAGATTTAGTCAAGCCAAAAAACACGCATTTTCTTATTTCTACACTTGCTTTGTTGGGTGTGCTGACAGTTTTCTATAAGACTTTTTCTCAAGTAAGAGGCGAACCCTATGTCGCATTTTTCACTGTATTAGTTATTTTTCTTACTTTAAAAATGTACAAAGATGAGACCAAGTTCAGTTGGAGATACGCAAGCCTGCTTGGTATCACGCTGGGTTTACTTATTCTTAGCCGTCAATGGGGCTTTTTTCTTTATCCTGCTGTTTTCTTTGTGCTCATTAGAAAAAACGGAGAAAATATACCTGTCTCCAAAGATTTGTATATAGTATTTTTTACTTTTTTTGTTGCAGCAATAATAGGAGGGTGGTTCTATCTACATCTGTATTTTGAATATGGTGCATTGACAGCCTTTAATGTAGAAGCAGAATCCTTTTCTTTTTCTAACCAACCCTTGAGCTTTTATCGGAACACTGGCTTTAGAGATCTTTTATTGTTTAAATCTCCAACGAGGAAGACTTTTGATAACCAACTTTTTCCTCTTTTTTATTCTGAGATATGGGGGGATTATTGGGGTTTTTTCACCTTTATACGGGAGAAATCTGCTCTGTATACAGATTATGCGAATAAAGAACAAATAACACCTTATCTTGGCAGGGTGAATTTTGTGTCTCTTTTTCCGACAGCATTACTCTTTGGTGGAATGTTAGTGGGGGCAAAGCGTTTCTTCCAGACAATGACCAAAAAGTTGCAAAAAATAGATTCTGTAGCCTTTAGTTTCTTTTTTCTGGCTATTGCAATTTCACTACTTGGATATGCCTGGTTCCTGATAAAATATCCAGTCCAGCCCAAAGGTGCAACTATTAAAGCAACCTATATGATCCAGTTGTTTGTTATTCTTCCATTTTTAGCAGCGGAATTTCTTGAGCTTATTCGAATGAAAATGCCAAAAATCTATCATCTGTTCTTATTCCTGTTGGGAGGGGTTTTTCTACACAATTTACCAGCCATGATCTCACGTTATTGGTGGTGGTTGCGGTAGACAGGCAGGCAGCGATATACGTTAACGATGCTCTTGCTGGGTTTGTACTCGAAGGACATATTACAATCCAGCGAATTTTTCCAGAGAAAACGCGGATTAGAAATCTCCTCCGAGCCTTTTTATCATTTGTTTGATTCATGATCTTATTTCGTAGCATTCGCAGAAACGCCTTTTGAAGATAAAACTCTCGCAAAATACTAAAAATGAAAGAACTAATATCAAAACTACAAGCTAAAATATCCCCTGGCTACATCTTATCTTTCTTTTTGATTTGTGCTTTTATATGGAGTTATTTTCTGTCGCTGGATTATGGGATGAGTTGGGATATCATCATGCAAATGGCGATAGGAAAATATAACCAGACTTATTTATCTTTTGAGAATTTTTTTCATCCCGCTCCTTTTGACTTCCCTGGGCACGAAAAGTATTATGGTCCTATACATGAAATTTTGATTCAAACAGTCATTGTGTTCTTTAGTAAATTCAATTTGAGAGCCACTGAATTGCAACTGACCTATTGGATGAATTTTTCTTCTTTTTTACTTGGGGTGTTTTTCTTTTATCACCTTGCACAAAGATATATGCGAGAGTGGATGGCGTTATTGTTGGCATTATTGTTTTTCTCTCAGCCTCTTTTATTTGGACATGGGTTTATTAATAGTAAAGACATTCCCTTTTTATCTTTTTTTACAGCCAGCATCTTTCTAGGGCTAAAGATGATAGAAAAACTGGAAGCATCCCTTGGAAATTCTACAATTAATACTTTACAGATCGGTTCTTTTGCGCTGGGGGAATGGAGAGAGTGTCAATCAAGAAGAAAGCGTTTTGTGATTCGTTTTTTTTGGGGTTGGGGGATAGCATTATTGCTTATTCTCATCTTTTGGTCTCTTTTGTCTCAGTGGGTTGGTGCCATTATTTTTCAGAGTATAAAGGTCGAAAATCAAAATATTCTGGGGCAATTATTTCTATCTTTTGCTGAAAATGCAAACATATTGCCACCTGAAGCATATGTAACCAAGGGTGTTATTTTGTTTACCCGTTTTGTGCAGCAAATCTTTTTCTTTAGTTTTCTTTTCCTGGTTGCAGTGTCAATTAGTGCGTTGCCCAAAACAATCTATAAAATTTGGCATGAAAGTATAAGGGTATATATTTTTGAATTCTTCTCGAAAAAATATATTGAAAAAGTTGCTAGGCTATTATTTGATAAGTGGGTTTTCTTAGCCGGTATCTTTGCTGGTATAGCAACATCTATTCGTGTTTTAGGTCCGGCAGCAGCAGGGTTGGTGGCTGTTCTATTTATTTGGAAGAAAAAGGAAAAATCCCTTGCACCGACAACAGCTTATTTTCTGGTTATGATATTTACAATCTATTTAACATGGCCTATTCTGTGGAGTACGGGATTGGGAGGGGTTTTCCAAACAATCAAAGTAATGGCAGACTTTCCGTGGAATTCCGGGGTACTATTTAGTGGAACGTTGTATAGAAGCTCTGCATTACCAGCCAGCTATTTACCAGTACTATTATCCGTGCAGCTCACAGAACCTGTTGTAATTGGTTTTGTAGGAGGTTTTCTTCTATTGCTATGGCTGAAAAAACAGCAAGATATTGCCCCGACTCTTTTTTGGCTGTTAGTTTTATGGTTCTTTTTACCTTTTTTTGGCGTTGTTTTATTTCGTCCCAACATCTATGATAATTTTAGGCAGTTTCTTTTTATTTTGCCGCCGGTTTTTATCGTTGCAGGTATTGGCTTCGATTGGTTATTAGAAAAAATAACTATCAAATGGGTCAATATCCTTCTTGCCATAAGCATCCTTCTTCCAGGAATCTTGGCTGTTCTGAGATTACATCCCTATGAATATGCTTACTATAATGGTTTTGTAGGTGGTATTAATGGAACTTTTCGGCAGTTTGAGACGGACTATTGGGCTACATCTATCAGCGAAGCTATTGAGTTCGTCAATGAAAATGCCTCTCAAAACGCAAAAATCCTCGTTGCAGGACCCTATCAAAACGTTAAATGGTATGGGAGAACGGATCTGGAAATATTTGAGATAGGCGATATAGAAAGAGAGTACTATGGGGAATACGACTACGCAATTTTAACAACCCGGGGCAATGCAGATTTAAAATACCTGCCAGATTCCCCTACTGTCTTCCAAGTCAAAAGGGGAGACGTATATTATGTCTTAGTTAAGGAAATAGAGCATGAATAAACCGATAAGAAAAACACAACTTATAAACAGACTTTTTCCTCTCCTAATTCTTTTTGGAGTGTCTGCGTTGGCTTATTTACCACTAGTGGGCAAATTCGGCTATACCCATGATGATTGGTATCTGATGTATGCGGCACGCGTTAAAGGACCTTTGGTCTTTCTACATATTTTTAGCAGCGACCGTCCGTTGCGGGCTTTGGTGATGATCCCCGCATATATGATCTTTGGCGATAATGTTCTTTTCTACAATTTAAGTGCCTACTTCTTTCGTTTTCTAAGCGGAATCGGTTTTTTCTGGATACTCGAACTTCTGTGGTCAAAACAACGCCGCACAAATTTATCCATCGCCATTCTTTTTTTGCTTTATCCGGGTTTTCTCTCGCTCACCAACGGGCTAGATTACCAGTCTCATCTGATCGCCTTAGCTTTTGCCATGCTCTCGATCGCGTTAAATGTGAAAGCCTTTTCTATTGAAAAGAAGCCCCAGCGCAACCTTTTGTTACTGTTCTCTGTCTTATTGGGATGGTTCTATTTGGGGCAAATGGAATACTATATCGGCTTCGAGTTTTTCAGGCTTGCAATTATTTTTCTGCTTGCCTCTAGAAAAAACGCTTCTCTCTCGCTTTGGGGGAAATTTTGGCAGACCTTCCGTAGTTGGTGGGTTGTTTCTGTCATTCCGGTTTTTTTCTTGGTGTGGCGGCTTTTCTTTTTTCGTGTTGAACGTGGCGCGACCGATATCGGGTCACAGTTAGGGAAATTTCTCATTTCCCCGCTCAGCGTTGGTGCGAATTGGGCAATACATTTTGTCCATGATGTTTTTAATGTCATTTTTTTGGCATGGGGCGTGCCACTGTATCAGTACGCTTTCTGGCTATCTGTCCGTGAGAGTTTGGTCGGCTTTGCTATAGCGGGGCTTGTTGTTTTGCTCGCTTGGGCAACCTTGCATTTTATGCAAGACGAAAATGAAGTAGAACAAACAAAAAACCTGTCTGTAGATTGGAGAATCGAAGCTTTCTGGCTTGGGCTTGCCTCCGTATTCTTTGGCATTTTTCCAATAACGCTGGTCAATCGGTTTGTCAACTTCTCAGATTACTCGCGTTACACCATCGTCGCTTCTGCCGGTGCGGTCTTATTATTAGGAAGTGTGCTCTATTATCTCCTAAAAAATTACATTCAGATGATTGCCATTTTAGTGCTCGTTTTCATTGCGGTACTAACGCATCATGCAAATGGTGTAAAAATGGCAACTGATACGCAGGCTTGGCAGGAATTCTGGTGGCAGACGAGTTGGCGTATCCCACAGATGGAGCCAGGGACAAATCTAATTGTTCGCTACTATGCTGGAGCGATTAAAGAAGATTATTTCGTTTGGGGTCCAGCAAATCAAATCTATTATCCTGAAGAAAGCGATGAGCAGTTTGTGCAGGTGCCGATTTCAGCCTCATTGCTAAACAAAGAAACAATCTTGAATCTTTTGACAGGTGCTGAACCGAAATATCGTGACCGCCGCTCAATCCAGAGTACGCAAAACTTCAACAAAACGCTAATTCTTGTGCAGCCGACCGCCGCATCATGCTTACGAGTGATTGATGGGGAGCAGCCTGAAATCTCGCTCTCGGATAATTCGGATTTAATGCAGATCACCGCCTTCTCAAAAGCGGATCAAATTCTGCTAGATGCCCCCTTCCACATGCCTTCCGAAACAATTTTTGGACCCGAACCTGCTCACGGGTGGTGCTACATCTACCAGAAAGCGACATTGGCGCGTCAAAAAGGCAATTGGGATCAGGTTGCTGCCCTTTTAACGGAAGCACGTGAAAAGGGGAGTGCTCCGCAGGATCCTATCGAGTGGTTACCCTTTATTCAGGCATCTGCCATGCTCGGAGATGGGCAGCGCGTTCAGGAGATCGCATCTTTTTTAAAGGATGAGCCTTTTATCCTTCAACAGGCATGTGAATCGCTGAGAAGGATGGAACTCACCCCGGAAATGCGCGTTTTGGCAGAGGATAACTATTGTGTAGGGGAATAAAACGAGTATAATTGCGGCGTTTGTCTAAAATTCAGTCACTGAATATAAATTAGGAGAATTATGTCTACGAGTAAGTTGATCGCCCCTTATGGCGGCGAATTAGTAAATTTGGTCGCGACCGGTGAAGAACGCGATGTATTGATCGAGCGCACAAAAGGTTTGAAGGCTATTCAGATTTCTGCACGTGCATTGAACGATTTGGAATTGCTCGCCACTGGTGCTTTTTCACCTTTGGATCGTTTCATGGGCAAAGCCGATTACGAAAATGTGTTGGCAAATATGCGTTTGATCGACGGGACGCTTTTCCCACTTCCCATTACGCTCACTGCTGATCCCGCTGAACTCCCTCCTGTTGGCGAAGAGTTGGTCATTCGCAATTCATTGAATGATCTGATCGGTATTATGAAACTTGAAGAGATCTATACATGGGATGCAGAGAAAGAAGCCCGCTTGAGCTATGGCACAAATGACTCCCGTCATCCGATGGTTTCTGAAATGTCTCGTTGGGGCAAGGTATGTGTTTCTGGTGAGCTGAAGATCATCAATTTGCCCAAGTATTACGATTTCGTAGGCATTCGCCAAACCCCTGCCGAAGTCCGCGCAGAATTGGAAGAACTCGGTAACGAAAACGTCGTCGCTTTCCAAACCCGTAATCCACTGCACCGCGTTCATGAAGAATTGACCAAACGTGCCGCAAAACAGATCGGCGGCTCCTTGCTCATTCACCCTGTTGTTGGCTTAACCAAACCTGGCGATGTAGATCACTACACCCGTGTTCGTGTTTATAAAGCCCTGCTCGAAAATTATTACGATAAAAAATCCACCCGCCTGAGTCTCCTGCCTTTGGCAATGCGTATGGCTGGCCCACGCGAAGCGCTGCTCCACGCGATCATTCGCCGTAATCATGGTGCCAATCATCTCATTGTTGGGCGTGACCATGCTGGTCCCGGCAACGATAGCACCGGCAAGCCCTTTTATGGTCCCTTCGATGCGCAGGAAATGCTTAGCGCGCACGAAGAAGAGATCGGCGTAAAAATGGTGCCTTTCAAATGGTTGGTTTATCTGCCCGATACCAATGAGTATGTCGAAGCAGGAAAAACCCCTGAAGGTGCAAAAGTTCTTACTATTTCTGGCACGCAGGTTCGTGACGATTATCTTGCTAAAGGTAAATTGCTCCCAGAATGGTTCACTCGCCCTGAGACCGCAGAAATTTTGCGTGGATCCTACCCTGCAAAACATGAACAAGGCTTCTGCATCTGGTTCACAGGCTTAAGTGGTTCTGGTAAATCTGCTACAGCCCGTGCGCTGACCGATCTTTTGCTTGAGCGCGGAAAACGTCTTACTGTCCTCGATGGCGATGTTGTCCGCACCCATCTCTCAAAAGGTCTTGGCTTCAGTGCTGAAGATCGTGACACTAATATCATGCGCATAGGCTATGTTGCTGGTGAGATCGTTCGCCAGGGCGGTAATGTTATTTGCGCCGCAATTAGCCCTTACCGCAATGCCCGCAACGAAGCGCGCAAACTTGTCCCCGAAGGCAACTTCCTGATGACGCATGTCGACACCTCCCTTGAAGTCTGCGAAGCCCGTGATGTCAAAGGTCTTTACGCAATGGCTCGTCGCGGCGAAATCAAAGGTTTTACCGGTGTGGATGACCCATACGAAGAACCCATTAACCCCGAGATCACCGTGACCGGTGATGTTATCACCCCCGAAGAAAATGCCCAGAAAATTATTGGATATTTGGAAGAACAAGGTTTCTTGCTAAATAACTAAAACTTTCTAAACCTGGCAGGTTTCTTTTTGCTCTAGCTGGATTTGCAATCCAGCGGGGATTACAAATCCCCTAGGAGCACGAGAGAACTTGTCAGGTTTTTCTTTTCTATGGATAGAAAACCCGTCTTCGCCCTGATTTTAGGCTTGCTCACTGCGAGTGGAATTTGGCTGCTCAAAATCAGCACCCCCTCTGGACTCGGTCTCATAGATGATGCCATCTCCTACATCGCAGCTGCTCGCGCTCTCCTAAGGGGACAGGGTTTTACCCGCATTTGGCTTGCTACGGCTACGGAACCAATTACTCATTGGCCTCCCTTCTTTTCGTTTTCTCTTGCAACGATCAGCCGTATTTTTGATATTGACCCTTATCGTAGCGCGCGTGTTCTTAATATCCTTGTCTTTGGTGCAAATGCAGGGATTTTAGGCCTCTTTGGGTATAAGATGACACGCTCTCGCCTGGCGAGTATTTTTCTTTCGGTATTATTCTTATCAAATAGCGCATTATTACGTCTTCACGCGCAAGCTTTAAGCGAACCCCTCTATATTTCCATTGGCTTATTAGCATTTTTAGCATTCTCCTGTGCCTTCGAAAACTCGGAGCGTAAAGAAAATAATAAATGGTTTGTCCTCGCAGGTCTCCTCACCGGTCTTTCTTATCTCACACGTTATGCCGCATTGTCATTATTAGCTACTTTTATTCTTGCTATTGTTGTTCTGCGCCCGACATGGCGGAAACGCCTCATCTCTTTAGTATTCTTCTTGCTCGGCGCATTATTTCCTATTCTCGCGTGGATGATACGAAATAAATTTGTCGCTGGGAGCGCAACTAATCGCGTTGTGGAGTGGCATCCTGTCACCGTTGAAAATGCTCAGCGTGGGTTACGTGCGTTCTTTTCTTTTTTAGTCCCCATGCAAGATTTGCGCTCAAGCTGGATTGAAAATTATTTATTTCTCGCCATTATTCTTTCTATTATTGCTGTGGCTTTACTTTTCTGGCTTCTCTGGCGTGGATGGCGCTACTTCTTCCATCAGGAGGAAAGAAGCTCTGAAATTATCCCCTTCATTATGGCTCTCTACATTTTTGGCTATATGGGGTCGTTGTTAGTATCGCTCAGTTTTTTCGATGCTGCAACACCGCTTAATGATCGAATCCTTTCACTTGTTTATGTTGCTTTTTTGGTAATACTGATTTTCTTTATCCATTCTTTCTTTCAACAAGGTAAAATTGCTAGAAGCATTTTCGCAAGTGCGCTAGCCCTTTTCTTACTTGTTTCATTTGTTGTAGCACAAGTGCGTACTGTGGAAATTTTGCAAGAAAGCCCAACCGGATTTGCATCTTGGCGTTGGCGAGAATCGACGGTAATGGAAACTCTCCGCAATTTGCCGGATGATGTTGAGATTCACACCAATCAACCTGCTGCTGTCTATTTCTGGGCAGATCGCCCCGTTTATCGGCTTTGGGATGAACAGCCTGAAGCGCTCCAAACAGAAGATGCGGTTTTAGCTATATTCTTCCCGGCAGATGACGAATCCCCTGAATTTCAGCGTTGGTTTATTGAAATGACCGAAGGTCTGGAGTTGGTAGAGAAATCTGGTTTAGGTAATTTGTATAGAAAAGAATAATGCAAAATATGGAGAAAAACATGACCATTCAAGAAAAATTTGATTTAGCAGGAAAAACTGCCATCGTAACTGGTGGCTCCGGTTTACTCGGCGCAGAATTTTGTCGCACCCTTGCTGAGGGCGGCGCAAATGTCGTTGTGGCAGATATTGCTGAAGCGGCTGCGAACGAAGTTGCTCAGGGACTGGCAGATGCAGGTTACGCGGCAGCAGGTTTCGGGCTGGATGTGACCCGCAAGGAGTCCGCCGAAGAGATGGTGGCTGAGACGCTGAAAAAGTTTGGCAGTCTCGATATCCTCGTCAATTCCGCCGCCCTTGACCCGAAATTTGATGCCACTGCTTCAGAAAAAGGGATCGCCCCGGGCGCATTTGAAGACTATCCCCTCGAAGATTTTAAAGCCGCTGTGGATGTCAACCTGACGGGCATGTTCATCGTCACACAGGCTTGCGTCAAGCAGATGGTTGCTCAGGGGAAAAAGGGCAGCATTATCAACATCTGCTCGACCTACGGCCTAAACGGCCCCGACCAGCGGCTTTACCTGAACGACGATGGCAGCCGCGTGGCGTTCAAACCCGTTTATTACACGACGACGAAGGCCGGCGTGGTGGGCTTCACCAAATATCTGGCCGCTTACTATACCGAGACGGATATCCGCGTGAATGCGCTCACCCCTGGTGGCGTTTTCAACGACCATAACGACACCTTCAATCGCAAATACTCTGAAAAAACCATCATGGGACGCATGGCGCACAAAGACGAAATGAACGGCGCGCTGCTTTTCCTTGCGTCGGAAGCATCATCGTATATGACGGGCAATAACGTCGTTGTCGATGGCGGCTGGACTGCGTGGTAAAACACACCACAAAGGCACTAAGTACACAAAGAAGAACTTTGTGGTTTTTTAAGAAAAAACTTAGTGCTCTTTGTGTCTTAGTGGTGAAAAAATGACTGAAATTCTAGCAATTATCCCCGCTCGTGGCGGCTCGAAAGGCATTCCGCGTAAGAATATCCGCAATTTTGCGGGTTATCCGCTGATCGCCTACAGTATCGCTGCCGGGCTAAAATCGGAGCTTGTGACGCGCGTGATTGTCAGCACCGACGATGACGAGATCGCTGAAGTGGCTCGTGAAAATGGCGCAGAAACGCCCTTTATGCGTCCCTCCCTTTTCGCTGAAGACAACACCACCGACCTGCCCGTTTTCGTCCATGCCCTTAAGTGGCTGGCAGAAAACGAAGATTATCACCCCGATGTAGTCGTGCAATTGCGCCCCACGTCTCCCATCCGCCCGCTCGACTGCGTGGATGATGCCATCCGCATCCTGCTCGACAATCCCGAAGCGGATTCAGTGCGCGGCGTAGTCCCCGCTGGGCAAAACCCGCACAAGATGTGGCGCTTGCCCAATGGCGAGAACGCCGCCATGCAGAATCTGCTCGACGTGGATGGCATCGCCGAGCCTTATAATGCGCCCCGCCAAAACCTGCCACCTGTCTATTGGCAGACGGGGCATATTGACGCCATTCGCCCGCGTGCGATTTTGGAGCAGAAGTCCATGACGGGCGAGAAAATTTTCCCACTCATCATTGATCCCAATTACACGGTGGATATTGACAATCTCTCGGATTGGGCAAAGTATGAATATCTGGTCAAATTTGGTGATCTGGAATTCGTTTCCCCTGGCCGTGATCGCCGTCCGATGCCCGAAAAGGTTGATCTTCTTGTGACCGATTTTGACGGTGTGATCAGCGATAATCGCGTTTGGGTGAACAGAGATGGGCTCGAATCCATTGCCGCAAATCGAAGCGATAGCCACGGGATAGGCTTATTGCGAAAAGCTGGAGTTGAAACCTTTGTGATTTCAAAGGAAAGAGACCCTGTAGTTGCTGCTCGTTGTAATAAGATGAAAGTTTCCTATTTGCAAAGCATTGACGATAAAGAAACTGCCTTGAAAAACTTGTTAGCCGAACGAAATATTGACCCTGCCAACGTCATTTATGTTGGCAATGATGTGAATGACTTGCCTGCTTTCCGTGTGGCTGGCTGGGCAGTCGCTGTTGCAGATGCGCTCCCCGAAGTTGCGCGCCAGGCAGATTTTGTGTTGTCCAGAAATGGCGGGTACGGAGCTGTAAGAGAAATTTGTGATTTGATTTTGGGAAGAATGAAGTAGTTTGCGCAAATACGTATTGACATTATATATACAAAAAGCTATACTCTTTATGAACATAGAACACACTTATCAAGGCATTCGTTTTGAATGGGATAGTCACAAAGAGGAAAGCAATTTAATTAAGCATGGAATCTCTTTCAAAACAGCCTGTGAAGCATTTTTAGATCCGCTCGTTATTTCTCTGGAAGATGAGATGGTAGATAATGAGTTACGGGAGAAGTTCATAGGCATGACAAGGGATTGGCGTTTTTTGTACGTTATCTATCTATGGAAAGACGGAGACGTTTTACGCATTATCTCTGCCCGCCCTGCAACAAAAACGGAGAGAATGAGATATGAAAACCAGTAAATTGAAAGAACGCTTACAAAAAAAACGTCCGATGAGCATGATAAGCCTTCGGGTGCCCGAAGATGTGGTTGAAGATTTAAAACGAATTGCGCCCCTTTTGGGTTTTTCGGGCTACCAGCCCTTGATGCGTGCCTATATTGGGCAAGGTTTGCGTGATGATTTGGAAAAATTAGATAAAGATATTGAACTGAGCGCTTTTATAGAGTACTTGAAAGAGAAAGGCGTTGAAGAAGAAATCATCTCTTCGGCAATAGCTGAAGTACAAGGAAGTTATGAATAGAGAGAAGTGCGTTGCATCTGCTTTTGATGCGTTGCACTGCGCATTTGCCAGAGAAGCCGATGTGCATACCCCGTTCGGGGCGCTTACGCACCTTTAAGATGCAATGCACATCTAAAATTAGGAGCAAAAAATGACTCGTGAAATGAAAATTGGTAATAGATTAGTAGGTGATGACCACCCGGCTTATGTGATCGGCGAGATCGGCATCAACCATAATGGCGATTTAGATCTTGCAAAAAAGATGATCGATGCAGCGGTGAACGCCAAAGCGGATGCGATCAAATTCCAGAAACGCACCCCCGAAGTTTGCACCCCGCTTGATCAGCAGAAGAAAATGCGCCAGACACCCTGGGGTTATATCACCTATCTTGACTACCGCTATAAGGTCGAATTCGGTGTAGACGAATACCAGGAGATCGACCGCTATTGCAAAGAAAAAGGCATCGACTGGTTCGTTTCGGTCTGGGATGAAGGCTCTGTGGACTTCATGGAAAACTTCAATACTCTTGCTTATAAACTCCCTTCCGCTTCGCTCACAGATTATCCGCTTTTACGTAAAGTCCGCTCAACGGGGCGCCCCATCATCATCTCGACGGGCATGTCTACGATGGATGAAATCCGCAAAGGCGTGGAAGTTGTCGGCGAAGAGAATTTGGGCATGATGCACTCGACCAGTTCTTATCCCTGTGCGCCCGATGAGCTGAATCTGAAGATGATCGCAACCCTGAAAGCTGAATTCCCGAATATTCCCATCGGTTATTCCGGGCATGAAGTTGGTTTGGTCCCTTCGGCTGTGGCTGTTGCGCTGGGCGCTTGCATGGTTGAACGTCACATCACCATTGATCGTTCTATGTGGGGATCTGACCAATCCGCATCTGTGGAGCCAGGCGGCTTCCGCAAGTTGGTGAAATATATCCGCGTCACCGAGCAGGGACTTGGCGATGGCGTCAAGAAGGTCTACGAAAGCGAAATGGGACCGCGCGAGAAACTTCGCCGCGTAAAGTAAGTTAACTTCCAAGGCGCGAAGGACGCCAAGCTCTTTTTAAAGTCGCCAAGGAAAAACTTGGCGTCTTGGCGGTTCAAAAAAATGTCTCTCAAAGATTCTCTCCCCCGAACACTCCGTGAGCTGGGCAAATACGCCCAGGCCGTTTTGCGTTGGCGGAGATTGTCTTTTAACGATGCTCCGCTCATCTTTGGCAACTCCAAGCCCAAAAGCGGATCGCATCTCCTGCTCCAAATCCTGAACGGCTTCACGCGGATCATGCCTTATGCGTACACGGTTGCTGACCCCGTCCGCACCATCGAAAAAAGCGGACGCCGCCGTGAGCCGAGTGAAGTAGCTGCCGCTCTGCGCAAGCAGCCGCATCATGCCATCGGTTGGGGCTATGTCGAAGCCTCGCCGGAAAATCTGGCAGTCATCGCCAAACTGGAGCGCGTGAATTACTTCATTTACCGCGACCCACGAGATATGCTCGTTTCACAGGTTTTCTTTGCGACTGATATGCACAAGGGACACGGGATGCACGAGTACTACAACTCCCTGCCCGATTTTGATGCGCGTCTTAAGGTCGCTATCACGGGCATTGACCAGGATGGGCTAAAGATGGTCAGCGTACGAGAGCGTTACACTGGTGTTTTTGAATGGCTTGAGCAGCAGCATGTCATGTGCATCCGCTTCGAAGAGTTGCGTAACAACCGCGATAAAACCCTGCTCGCCATGCTTGATGAAGTTGAGAGAACTGGATATAAAATCCCAACGCCCAGAGATAAGGCGTTGGAGATACTGATTGAAGCGATTAACCCGAAGAAGAGTCACACCTTCCGCTCAGGGAAGACGGGCGGCTGGGTGGATCATTTTAGTGAAGAGAACAAAGCCCTCTTCAAGGAAGTCAGCGGGGATTTATTGGGGAAATTGGGTTATGAAGAAAATAATGATTGGTAATCGTGATAATTTAGGAGGGTACATGAAAAAGATATTGTCAGTTGTTTTGTTAGTCGTTTTGGTTCTTACCGCTTGTACTACAATAACGGAAACTGTAGTGCGGTTGAAAAGCTGGACACAATTAAGCGTTCAATAAGAGATGCTT
>CAZOOX010000060.1:0-22229 GCA_964581545.1 uncultured Anaerolineaceae bacterium | reverse complement strand
TATATAGGAAGTGATGGTAATATAGTTCTAATAAAAAACAGGTAAAGGATATAATTTTCTATGCGAAGAGTGATCCTGCCCACCTCTAAACTTATCCACCCATTTGGCGAAGAAGCGCGTAATTTGCGTATTCATAATAAGCCTTTATTTACCTTGCAACAAGATGTCTTGGACAAGCATGTAACCGATACGACTGAACTGCCTCTTGGCGCACATTTGCCGCAAGATAGAGAAGAGATGATCGTTCATAAAAATAATCTCTTTTTTGATCAGGGCTATATTGATACCTTTATACGAGAAGCAAGAAAACATGGGCGGGCTTGTAGGGCGGCTTTTCATGCGGAGGATCCTGCCTTTAGAGAGCACGCTTTACCGCTTTCTACATCTTATACGCCTGCGGGAAACTTGTTTTTAGCCGATCTTTGGTATTACCCGCACGGGCCTGTTGCAGATGCACGTCCATTATTGGTAGATATGGAATCAAAAGAAGTTGGCTATTATAGTGTGCCGACTTATATGGCGAGTGATTCTGGGGACCTGGTTTTTAATGTGCCCCTTCGCTCTCTGATAGCAATTGACTCATGGGTACATATTTTTATTGCCGATGTTGTTTTTGGAGTCTTCTCGCGTGGAGCCAGAGTTGAAAAAAGACTGGAAGATGACTTGGGATTTAAGGTAAAGGTCTTGGCGAAGGCTCTCTACGAAGGGCGGCAGGTTTTGGAATGCTCTGAACTTGTTAAAATTGGCAAAGATTGTGTGATTGATCCCAGCGCTGTCATTCATGGGCCAACAACGATCGGCGATAAAGTGACTATAGGGGCAGGGGCCGTGATCGATAATAGCATTATCGGAAATAATGTGAATATCTCCCAAGATTCGCAAGTGATGCTCTCTGTCGTTGGTGATGGCACATTTTTACCTTTTAAAGCAGCTTTATTTATGACCACGATCATGGACAATAGCATGGTTGCGCAAAATACTTGTTTGCAAATGTGCGTGATCGGTAAAAACACCTTTATCGGTGCTGGCTCAACCTTTACTGATTACAATTTAATCCCTGCGCCTATTCGGGCTATGGATGGTGACAATAGGCTCCGTGATGCCAATCGCCCCGTTATTGGTGGCTGCGTGGGGCATAACTGTCGAATCGGCTCGGGCATGATCATTTATCCTGGCCGCACTATCGAATCGGACGTTGTTTTAGCGGCTTCAACAGAACGCCGTGTGATTGATAAAAACCTGTCATTTGAAGATAGTGACCATCATAACTTGCGTCTGGCAAATCTACACGTCCCCAAATATCGTAAAGAAGAAGAATCCTGGTAATACATGGACAGTTTCGCATTCATCATACATCCCATTGACGTCAAGCGAGATGTAAGCAGAAAATTCCCCTTTTTAGGGCGCATTCTCAGTGAAAAACAGATCGATTTTTTCTCGACATTTTTCCCGCCGGTCTATATCTCAGAGATCGAAGGCATCCGCTCAGAAGAAACGGGCAAAGAAATAAAAGGCTGGTTTATTGCCTGTCCTTATACGCCGCGCCGCATGTTAAGTTTGCCAGAGAAAACAGTCTATCGTAAAATTATGCAAACGGGTCGCATGGCAGAAAAACTTGGTGCCAAAATGCTTGGGCTGGGCGCCTTCACATCCGTTGTTGGTGATGGCGGCATTACTATCGCCAAAGGTTTGGATGTCCCTGTCACTACAGGAGATGCCTATACCATTTCTATGGCGGTAGAAGCCTTACGCGGCGCGGCAAAAGAGATGAGTATAGATCTCGCTCAGGCATCAACAGCCGTTGTGGGTGCGGGCGGTACCATCGGGCGTGTTTGTGCAGAACTTCTGGCAGATGATGTCTCAAAACTCTATCTGCTTGGAAGGCAAATAGCGCCTTTGGAAAAATTAAAGACTAAGTTGGATGTCTCGTCTCAAGCAGATCTGCACTGTAGTACAGATCTCTCCCATTTAGCAGATGCCGATCTCATCCTGACGGTCACAAGCGCGGTCGACGAAGATGTGATCCGGCCGGAACATCTGCGCGCTGGAAGCGTGGTCTGCGATGTCGCCCGACCTCGTGATGTTTCTGCAATGGTAGCTGCCGCAAGAGATGATATATTAGTGATAGACGGCGGGATGGTTGACATCCCCGGCGCAGTTGATTTTCACTTTGACTTCGGCTTTCCCGAAGCAAAGGCCTATGCCTGTATGGCAGAAACAATGGCTTTGGCTTTGGAAGGTCGTTTTGAAGATTACACATTGGGTAAAGAAATTACCCGCGAACGTGTAGATGAGATCACAGAGATCGCTAAAAGACACGGTTTTCGTTTGAGTGGTTTTCGCTCTTTTGAAAAAGCAGTAAGCCCAGCGCAAATTGAGAAAGTGCGTCGCAGTGCTGCAAAGAGAAAAGAACTTATCAAGAGCAATCAATTAGCATTAGATTATAAATAAAGAAAATTGAAAAGAGAATAATTTCAAGACCTATGGAGGTCCCTTATGGGAAAAGCCCGCCTTTTGGTTGTAGAAGACGATCCTGATATTTCGAATATGCTGAAAATCTATTTCGGCGGTTTGGACTATGATGTGGATGTCGCTCTTCGAGGAAATGATGCGCTGGAGAAAACCCGGCAAGTCTTGCCTCATCTTATTATCCTGGACATCATGCTTCCCGATATTGATGGCTACGAGGTTTGTCGCAATTTGCGCACCAGTACACGGACCAGCCATATCCCTGTGATCTTCTTAACGCAAAAAGATGAACGCAGTGATAAGTTGCAAGGTTTGGAATTGGGTGCAGATGACTATATCACCAAGCCTTTCGATATTGAAGAACTTAAATTGCGTGTTAAGGGTGCTATACGTCGTTCTGAGCGCGAGAGTCTTACAGACCCCCGCTCAGGCTTGCCCGCTGGACGCTTGATCGAAGAGCAACTTCGCCGCATTATTCGAGAAGAAAATTGGGCGTTAATGGATCTGCGCATCAGTAACTTCGCAAGCTTTAATGATGTCTATGGCTTCGTTGCGGGAGATGACGTTTTACGCTTCTCTGCCATGTTACTAGGTGAAGTGGTTGATGAATTTGGGACTCCCAATGATTTCATTGGTCATGCTGGTGGAGATAATTTTATAGTCATCTCCACAGATGAGGCTGCTCCCAAAACTATCAAAGTTATCAAAGAGCGCTTTGATGAAGAAGTCCAAACGCATTATAACTTCATGGATCGGGAACAAGGATTTGTGCAAACACCAAATGCAGATGGGGAGATGATCCAGTCACCGTTGATGACCATGGCTGCTGGGATAGTTTCTCCCAAAGAACATCGCTTTGCAGATATTCGAGAGATCACAGAAATGGCAGCAGAAGCTCGTCGTAATGACACAAAAACTGAAGCATAAAGGTTTCTGTCCATAATGGGAATAGACGTTGATTCTGGACTGCTTTTTCTAGCGATTGGGATATTACTAATTGCTCTTGCTTGGGGTTTAACGCGCTGGGCTTTGCGCGGACAAGCTACCTGGCAAGCTGCCATTAACGAATCCACAGTTGACAGGAATTCAGAACACAACGATGCTGTTCTCTTGATCCATGCAGGTGGGGGAGTAGATTATGTGAATATGGCAGCCCGTCAGTTATTTGGGCTGGATGAAAATGAAATCCCCAATCTCGAGCGTTTTGCGCGTCGAGTACGCCCCAGTGATACTTTTTGGCAGTTATGCGCTTCAGAGGGGCAAGCGCGCTTTTCCGTTGGGGGAAAACTGGTGGAGGCAGTTTCTTATCAAGTGCCAGGCAGAAATTCTGCGATACTGCTGTCTTTACGCCAACCAGAGATAAGCTCAGGTCTTAGCGATTCACAAGATGTTTCGGGTTCTGTTCTACGGATCATCACAGATTTTGGGCAAGCTATTGCTGAAAACCTGAATCTGGATGCGACCCTAAGCGCAGTGCTCGAAAATGTAGATAAACTTGTTACCTCTGATATTTTGGAAGTAAAGGTCCGTGATCAAATACGAAATGTTTTTGTTTCATATCGCTTCGGGATGGAAGATGGTAGAGCGCATCTTGAGCGCAGTATGGATACACGTTTTGGGAATTACTCAACATATATCGCTGAAGAAGAAACTCCTTTATTTGTATCTGATAGCGAAACTTATACAGATTTGGCTTTTCTCAAGGAAACAGACCAGTATTCTGTCCGTTCATATATGGGCCTTCCTCTCTTGGCGGGAGGCGAACTAGTTGGTATGTTGGAAGTGGGGCAAATCGCGCCTGATGTCTATTCCGATGAAGATCAAGATATTTTGAAGCTTCTTGCGGGGCAGGCTGCAGTTGCGATTCGTAATGCTTTGTTATACGAGAATGAGCAGCGGCGAGTAAAGGAGCTTTCCAGTTTGGCGAGCCTGGCGCAATCAGTTGGCTCATTGCAAGATAGAGAAGATTATTTTGCTGCTCTGGTAAAAAGCATTCAACCCCTTTTTGATGTTGATATCGTTGGTTTTTTACTTTACGATGAAGACCGTCGTGTATTAGAGGGGCAGGTTCCTTTTGCAGGGATGCCCGCTCATATTGTGAATATCTATCGTGCAGAGGTTGCGGTTGATAGCTCAGCAAATGAGATCATCAAGGGGCAGAAGATATTGCTTACGCAAGATGCCAAGAGCGATAAACGATGGGAAGAGTTACGCATTCATAATATTGCCCAGGCATCAAGTTTGTCAGAATCGGCTCTTGTTCCCCTTGTCTCAAGTGGACGTTTTCTAGGATATTTACAACTTGCTAATCATAGCCAGGGCGCGCGGGAATTTACAGAAGACGAAGAGCATTTAATGAATGTTGTTGCAAACCAGGCCGCAACAATTATAGATAATGCCAGCCTTGTGCAACAGACACGTCAGCGTGCACGGCGCGCCGAGACAATGCGCCGTGTTGCGAGTTTGGTTTCTTCTTCGGCAACCTTAGATGAGACATTCCGATTTTCTGTTCGTGAACTGGTACAGCTTCTTAGAGCGGATGCTGGGATCATCTTTTTGCTGGATGAAGAGCAAGGTGTGTTGAATGCCCATCAGATTTCTTTGTATGACGCTCCTGATGAAAGCATGCGACAATTCTCTCATCTCTATATAGAAGATCCGCAATATCGTTTTACGGTGACGGGGAGTCAAAAGCCCTTCATCTCTGGCGATCTAAAAGCAGATCGCCGCGTTTTAGACTTTTACCGCCCTATGGTGGATGGCTCTAATATGCAATCTGCTTTGGTGGTGCCGATTGTGATTCGTGAACGCGGTGTTGGTGAGATGGTTATAAGTAGCCGCGAGGTTAATTTTTTCACGCATTACGACCTTCAAGCTGCGCACACGGTTGCCGAGCAGCTGGCGGTTGCGTTGGACGCTTCAAGGGCTTCAGCGCAAACGGATGAGAGTTTACGTTTGCATGTAGATCAACTAACGGCTCTTTCACGAGTTAGCAGAGAATTAAATAGCAATCTTAATTTGAGTTATCTACTGGGCGTTGTTTACGAAGAAGGTCTGAAAATTACCAAAGCAGATTGTGGCACGATCACGATCTTTGACCAGGATTCTGTTGATGAGATGATGCCAAAAAGCATATTGGCTTTAGGCTGTGCAGAGGGGATTGACCTTACAGATGTTGAAATAGAGGTGGCACGTAGCGGTAATCCATTGCTTGTCGAGGATATTGCTAATGGGGAGTATCCAACCAATCACGAGGGCGTCCGCTCTGCTTTGGTTGCGCCAATTGCCTATCAGGGGAAAACAGTCGGGTTATTTCATCTGCATTCCATGTATCCGAATAAATTTGATGCAGATACATTGGATGTTGTTCAGACTTTAGCGATCCAAGCCGCAATCGCAATGGGAAATGCCTATCGTTACGAAGAGCAAGTACAGTATGGTCGTTTACTTGCGCGACGTGCTGAAACTCTCTCGAGTGTCCTAAATACGACCTCAACATTGGAATTGGGAGAGCCTTTGGGCGATTCTCTCCAATCGATTTCCCGAGGTATTCAAGATTCGACTCCCTTTGAAGTAGTTTTGATCAGTACTTATCATGCAGAGACAGGTATGTTGCAACGTGTAGCAGGTGCTGGTCTCTCTAGCGAGAACTTGGCTGCTTTAAGAGAGCGTGAGCAGCCTTTTTTGAGTGTACAACAATTGCTCAAAGCTGAGTTTGATATTGGCGGTGGTGCTTATTATATTCCTTCAGCCGATGCTCCTATTGTGCCTAGTGATTTGCATATTTTGGATCTGGACGATAAGTATCAAAATGGAGAACAAGGTACCTGGCATAGAGAAGATTTGTTTCTTTTCTTACTTAAAGATCAACATGGTAACCCTCTGGGGTTGATCAGCCTTGATCAACCAAGCGATGGGAAGTCTCCTGATCAGACGACAATTGAAGCTGTCCAGGTTTTTGCTGCTCAAACTGAGCTTATTATCAGTAGCCAATCGCGCTTGGGCGAATTTGAAGATAGGGTAAAGGCTTTGTCTTCGGGACTTGAGAGACAGCAGCGTTTATTGAGAATTAGCCAAAATGATCTGCCCGTTTTGCTGCATAAGGATTTAGAGCAAACGATTACTATTCAAAATCTCGACAGCGTTGAACAGCGCATTCGTGCAGGGCTAAAAATTACAGAAGCTGTGAGTAGACAATTAGATGCATCCTCTGCTTTGCAGGCTTTAGGGCGCGAAATTTTGACTCATATGGGGATGATGACAGCTTTTGTTGCAGAGAATACGGTTGATGGTCCTCGCTTATTACATACAATGGGGGATGTGCCGTCAGCCATTAACCCGGATGCTTTGTTTGGGCAGAGAAATCCCTTACGCTCTTGTTTGCAGACCGGCGAAATTATGCTGGTTATGAATTTAGATGAAAATGACGAGTGGCGCGAAACACCGTTGCTTAATGCTTTGCAAAGCAAGCGATTTATTACTTTACCGATTAAAGTGGAAGGAAAAACTGTAGCATCTATTTTGGCAACCAGCAAGGAGCCTATGGCGGCTTTGACTGAAGGAGATGAGCAAATTTATCATCAAATCGCTCGCCAAACTTCAGTGATTTTCCAGAATATCCATCTATTAACTTCGGTGAGAAGACGCTTGGACGAAGTTAATCTTCTGCTTGACTTCAGCCGAACACTGAGTAATTTAGGTCCTGTCAGCATGATGGATGCGTTGCTCAAGAGTGCTCTACAAGTCCTTTCAGATGCTCATGCTGGCGTTGTGCTCATGTGGAATGAAGTTTCAGAACGTCTTGAGCCAAAAGCTGTACAAGGGTATGCAAATAACCGAAGTATGGAGCAGATTTCCTATCGCATAGGTGAAGCTTTGCCGGGCGAAGCTTTTGGGAAAGGGCGATCAGCTATTGTAGATGAAGTTAATTTTATGAAAGACTATGCGCTTTCTGCATCTCAGCTATTGCTTTATCGTCAAGCAACGGGAGGTCGGCTGCCAATTTCGAGTTTATTGGTGCCAATTCAGACAGGTGATTATTCATTAGGTGTTCTTGTTTTAGACAATTTCAATAAGACGAGTGCTTTCCAAAAAGAAGATGAAATATTGCTCCTATCTCTTTCGCAACAAGTTGCCCTTTCTTTGCAGAACTTACGCCTGATCCAATCTACAGAAGAGCGTGCGGTACAGCTTGAGTCTCTGACAGATGTTACGGCTACGATCAGTGCCAGTTTGCAAAGTGAAGAACTGATCCCATCCCTTTTAGGACAGTTAGGAAGCGTTATTCCCTATGACCGCTCAATGCTTTGGTTTTATGAAGGAGATATTTTAGAAGTAGTTGCAGAACGAGGTTTTTCAGAATCCGAAAAGCGGATAGGAGATTCTACCTCTGCAGAAGAAATGATCATCTTTAGCGAAATTCTTCGTTCAAAAAAGGCACTATCTTTTTCGGACATCAGAGAAGAGAAAGATTTCCATATCCCGAGCGATATCGAGCATTTATCTTGGCTTGGTATCCCTCTCCTTTTGAAAGGGGATGTGATCGGAATCATGACGCTGGACAAAAAAGAAGCTGGTTTCTATACACTAACACATATCCAAATTGGAACGACCTTTGCGGGGCAGGCTGCCGTTGCACTTGAAAATGCACGTCTTTTTGAAGACAGCCAGGATCGCGCGATTGAGCTTAATCAACTTACTGAAACTTTGGAGCAGCGTGTTGTCGAGCGTACAGCCGAACTTGATAGAGAGCAGCGAAATACAAAGACTTTATTAGATATTCTTACAGAGGTTTCCTCTAGCCTTGATCTTGACTTGGCACTTAAACAAACCTTAGCGCTGTTGAACGAAACGGTAGGCGCAGAGCAAGGCACGGTCATGCTTCTTAATCCTGAAGATAATTTGCTTCACTATCGTGCAGGAGATGGATACCTTTCTGACGTAAAAGGCAAGAGAGAGAGCTTTACACTCAAGGTTGGTGAGGGTTTAGCTGGATGGGTTGTAAAACACCGAGACGCTATTTTGGTTGACGATCTTGATCTGGACGAACGTTGGGTACAAGGGAAAAGAGATATACAACGCCACCGAAGTGCAGTTGCTGCACCCTTGATGGTTGCGGAAGATGTAATTGGTGTTTTGCTTGTCTTTAATCGAAAGGTTAATTTCTTTAGCCCTGAACAACTTAAACTTATCAATGTTATCGCAGGACAGGTTGCTGTCGCGATTAATAATGCCAACTTATATAAGCTGATTCGAGAGCAAGCCGAACGCCTCGGGAATATGTTGCGCAATGAGCAAGAAGAAGCCACACGTTCACAAGCGATCCTTGAAGCGGTCGCAGATGGCGTTCTCGTAACGGATTATGAAAATAAAATCAGCTTCTTAAATGCCTCTGCCGAAGAAATTCTTGGCATTAAAGCGAGCCGGGTAACCACACAGACACTAAAAGACTTTAGTGGCCTCTTCGGAAAAGCTGCCAATATTTGGCATGAAATTATCCGCGAATGGTCTGAAAATCCCTCTACGTATAAAGAGGGAGAAACCTACGCTGAGCAGTTAGAGTTGGAAGATGGGCGTGTTGTCCTTGTTCACTTGGCTCCTGTAATGCTCAGAGGAAGCGACTTTTTAGGCACCGTCTCCATTTTTAGAGATATTACGCATGAAGTTGAAGTTGATCGAATGAAGTCTGAATTTGTAGCAACGGTTAGCCATGAACTGCGCACTCCGATGACATCAATTCGTGGATATGTAGATATCTTGCTCATGGGAGCAGCTGGCAATTTGACTGACGATCAAACACACTTCCTCGATATTATCCATAATAACACCGAGAGACTAAATATCCTCGTGACAGACCTTCTGGATGTTTCTCGCCTTGAATCAGGAAAAGTCACTCTCGCACCGCAAGCAATATCATTGGAACCCGTCACCAAAGATATTGTCGAAAATGTTTTGCGCCGCTCGGAGACTGAAGAAAGAGCGATGAACATCACCCTCGATATCGAAGCGAAACTGCCTCCGGTATTTGCCGATGCAGACAGACTCCGGCAAATTGTTAATAACCTTGTGGAAAATGCCTATCATTACACGCCAGAAAATGGAGAAATTACAATCTCTATTCACACAATAAATGGAAAAGATGAGGTTCAGGTCAATGTTCAAGATAACGGATTAGGTATCGCAATAGAAGATCAAGGACAAGTTTTTGAGCGATTCTATAGAGGCGAAGATCCCCTCGTACTCGCAACACCAGGCACAGGATTAGGATTACCTATCGTCAGGCAATTGGTAGAAATGCACAAAGGACGTATTTGGGTAGAAAGTTCTGGAAAAATAGGAGAAGGAAGTTTATTCTCCTTCACCCTTCCAGTCTATAAAGAAATAGAGTGAGGCTTTTATGGCAAAAATAGTCATCGCAGAAGACGAACGCGATATCCGAGATTTGGTTGCATTTACCTTGCGCTTTGCAGGTCATGAAGTTGCGGCTGCTGCAAACGGCGAAGAAGCCGTTGAGTTAGCTAAAAAAGAAAACCCGGACCTCATCTTATTAGATGTACGTATGCCGCGTATGACAGGCTACGATGCCTGCAAAGCGATCAAAAAAGTACCCGATCTTGTAGATACACCAGTTGTTTTTCTCTCAGCAAAAGGACAAGAATCAGAAATAGAAACAGGCATGGATGTAGGCGCAGAAGAGTATCTTCTCAAGCCCTTTGCGCCAGACCAGCTAACCTCGCGAGTTAGCGAAATTTTAGCCAAATTTGGCAAGTAAAAAAGGAAAATAAACAAGAATGAGCGTAGTATTGCTAAATGACGCGATAGTGCATTACGAAGTGCTTGGGCGGGGACGCCCGGTCATCTTCCTGCACGGTTGGGTCGGCTCGTGGAGATATTGGATATCCTCCATGCAAGTCGCCTCGACCTCTTTTCGCGCCTACGCTCTTGATTTTTGGGGCTTTGGCGGTTCAGCACAAGAAAAAAGCCAATACCCATTGGATGGGCAAACTATGCTGCTCAATTCATTTCTTGACGAAATGGGAATCGGAAAAATAGCCCTTGTCGGGCATGGCTGGGGGGCCATGGTTGCACTTAATTTTTCGATTAAAAACCCAACAAAAGTAGATCGGGTCATGGTAACAAATTGCCCCTTGGAACCAGAAAAAATAGATCCACGTTTGTACACTGACACAACAGAAAAATTGGCAAGTCGCTTCTCTGCCAACATCCCAGATGCTCAAACGGCACTTACAGATGCAAAAAAAACCGATCAAGATGCAGTGTTAGCCTCACGCAATAACATAGATGCAAGTGAACTTTTCGAAAAAGTCAATCGTCAGCACACGCCATGCCTCCTTGTTAGCGGCGGTCAAGATGACCTTGTTGGGCAGCCCAGCCCTCTAAAATTAGGCCTTTCTGATTTCGGGCAGCATATTCGCTTTGAAAATGCAGGATATTTCCCCATGCTCGACTCTACAGCAACTTTCAATCGGTTACTGACAGATTTCCTTACGCTGGATTCTGGCCTCAGTATCAAAGAGCTGAGCCTAAAAGAAGAGTGGCGTCGCCGCGTGCGCTAATATAAAATGGGGGATGAAACGGAACGCACCTGTTTTGGCTTACTTCTGCTTAAAAGACATTTTCCGGCAAAAAGACAGATACCCTTTAATAAACCCCTAAAATATGCTTGCTCTTCTCACCCTTCATCTACACATCCCCGGATGTAAATCACTCAAAGAAAAGCGCAGTCGGCTCAAACCCCTCCTCACGCGCTTACACAAAGAATTCAACATCTCCGTCGCCGAAATGGACTTGAACGACATTTGGCAAAGCACCATAATAGGATGCGCTGTCGTCAGCAACGACAAAGCCCAAGCCCAACGGACCCTGCAAGCTGTCTCTGCATGGGTAGAGAAAAATTGGTATGATATGACGATTGTAGATGAGAAAATAGAACTGATCTGAAAAGAAGAGTATAAAATGGCGGATATTCAAGAAGATAAAGAAAATTTTTGGAAAAGACAGTTTGCACAAGAAGTAACTCGTAAACAAACACTCTTTGATTTTGTCTTTGGGGTTATATCCCCAATAGCTCTTTTATTTTTTGATCCAATTGTTTTTACAGAAAACGGAATATTTGAAGAATATAAAGTCTTTTCTTTTGTTGGGATAGGGCTTAGTGTTTTAATTTTGTCTTTCTGGTTAGCCTTTTCTCGAAGAATAAAAAATACTCATGGATTTGTAGCAGGCGTGTTTTCCTTTGGAGCATTATTTGCTTTCATGTTAGGATTGCGATTAGCCCCAATAGCTCTTATGGTGATAATTTCTTCGATGGGGGGCTTCTTCTTTTATCCTGATATTTTCGCTTTATTTTGGGCATTGTTCGCAAGCTTAGGTATGTTGCCAATATTCACCGCGCTTGTCTATGCGCGCAATGCTTCTAGGGTATTGGATATTGCTAAGCGAAGATTTCATAGGAATTCAATCCAGATAGGGATTGCTTTTGTTATAGGTATTATTTTTATTGTTTTTGTTCCGGGAATCGTCCAAAAGCAAGCAACAAGCTTTGTGTCCGAATCATTAGAATTGGTTTTGAGTGGAGAAGCTAGCGAAATAGAATATGGCATGAATAATTTGCGAAAGGTTTTTTGGTGCTCTAATAGCTGTTATGGTGAAATTGTTTCTGATTACATCGTTGAAGAAGACCAAGAGCGTCGTATCTTTTTAGCAAAAATATACAAAGAGCTTACAGGAGATGAATTAGAAGAGCAGCTTCGCTATGAGAGCGAAGTAGATTAATATACCATCAGGAGAAAAAATGGATTTAGGCCTCAAAGGAAAACGTGCCCTCGTCACTGGCGCATCACGCGGACTTGGCTATGCAGTCGCCAATACCCTTGCCTCAGAAGGATGTCGCGTAGCCATAAATAGTCGTAACGCAGAAAAACTCTCAGTAGCCGCAAAAGAAATTGCAAATGCGCAAGATGTTCCCGTATTTGCCCTTGCCGCGGATATGAGTGATGCTTCTGCGCCGGAAAAAATCATCAAGCAGGCTGTAGACGCTCTCGGAGGGTTGGATTTGCTCGTCACCAATGCTGGTGGACCTCCCCCCGGCGCATTTGAATCTTTTACCGAAGAAGACTGGGCAAAAGCCATTGATCTCTCTTTGATGAGTCACGTTCGTCTCATCAAAGCAGCCTTGCCTTATTTGCGAGAATCAGATGTGCCGAGCGTGTTAGCGATCACTTCTTATTCTGTGAAGCAGCCTGTACCTAATTTGATTCTTTCCAATAGCATTCGGGCGGCAACGGTTTCTCTGACAAAATCTCTCTCTATAGAATTGGGAGAAGAGAATATCCGCTTCAATTCCATTTTGCCGGGCTGGACAAAAACAGAACGGGTCGGTGAACTGTTGGGGGCACGAGCACAAGCCAATGACACGAGCGTAGCGGAAGAAATATCCAAATTAATGAAAGATTGTCCTTTAGGTCGCATGGCTGAGCCGCAAGAGTTTGCTGATCCCGCCGTTTTTCTGCTTTCACCAGCGGCCTCTTATATCACAGGCGTGAGCTTGCTCGTGGATGGGGGTATCTCGAAGGGGGCAATATAGACAGGAATAAGGTACAATCTACTCTCAAAACTCTTGGTGGACTAGACTTGCTCGTCACCAATGAGGTGGACCTCCCCCGGAGTATTTGAGTCTCTTAGCGAAGATGTTTGGACAAAAGGGATTAATCTCTCGCTGATGTGTTATATTCGTCTCATCAAAGTGGCTTTGCCCCACCTCCGCGAATCGGATGCTGCCAGTGCGTTGATGATTATCTCCTACTCTGTCAAACAACCCATCCCCAACTTGGTGTTTTCCAACAGCATCCGCGCTACAACGGTGGGATTGACCAAAACCCTTGCCTCGAGCTGGGCGGGGAGGGGATCCGCTTCAATTCCATTTTGCCCGGGTGGACGAAAGCTGAACGGGTCACCGAGTTGTTGAGGGCACGTGCCCAAGCCCAAAACACGAGCGTCGCTGCCAAATTATCCAAACAGATAAAGATTGCCCTCTTGGGCGCATGGCAGAGCCGCAAGAATTTGCCGATCCCGCTGTCTTCCTGCTTTCGCCCGTTGCATCCTATATCACCGCCGTGATGTTGATGGTGGATGGCGGCATGTACAAAGGAGCACTCTAAGGGCGTTTTAAGGGAACATATCGTAAAGAAAAGCGTTCGCTCCGCTTGATGTTGAGCCACCAGTGCTATCAATAAGAAGGCCTTGTTCGCTAATAAAGTTTAGGTAATAAGATAGCGTATCCTCTGGCTCACAATTAGGGCAATCGGCAAATCCTGTAAATATATACCAAACCCTGTCTTTTCCTGCGAGGCTAGCTATGTCTTTTTTATAACTTTCAAGAAGAGCGTGCTTATGTGGAGCAGGATCTCCGATGATAGTATTGTCAGTATCCAGGTCATAAAGTGGTGCGTAATACCTAAAAACAGTTCCTGTTCCAGGAAAAACATAAATAATATCATCTGGCTCTTTATTTTCGGATATATATTGATAAACAGGTCGAATATCTACTTTCTTTGTTGAAAATACTCTAACGTATGTCCCCGGAATTATTTGAAAAATAACGAAAAAAGCAAGCCCCCCACTTAGTATTGCGGCAAAAACGCGATTCCATTTTGAAAGTATCCAATTGATGCCTTGAAATCCTTTAGCTAATAATATAAATGTAAATGGCATAAGAAATAATAGGAATCTACCCGTTAAAGGGTAGAGATGCAATGCGGATGCTAAATAAACAACAACAAAAGGAGAAATGACCACAAAAGCATTTTTTTTATCTTTTATGAAAAAATATAAGGCTCCAATAGGTAAAAATATCAATGTAACTAATGCCATTCTGTTATCGGTTCTAGTATAGGCACTTTCCAAAAAATAAAAAAGGGTTTTATAATACCAAGCTTTATTACTCCAAGGTGGAGATGGAACATAGGTCTTTTTCCAGTATTCAATCATATACCCATCATCAACAATATGACGTAAAGAGACAAAATACTCTATCCCAAAACTAAGTAACCATCCGAGACCGATACCAAGTATCCAGCTCCAGGGCAGAGATTCTGTCTGCTCTCTTTTTTTGAGCAATAATGCTATTCCTATACCTACTAATACAAATACTGTCGGGTGAGATACCCATATCGCAATAGAACCAGCAATACCAAGTATGATGAAATCTTTAACATTTGCATTTTTCTTAAGGCAGTTCCCGGAGAGAAAAACTAACATGGACATGACCATGATGTCACTGGAATACTGTTTGAGTTCCGATGAGTAATATACAAAAAACCATGTAAAAGAAGACATTGCAAGCGCTATTATTCCTGCTGGTCCGAGGTGTGTTCGAGCAAAGTGGTAAATAAAATATAAGGCTAAAATACCTGAGATAAGAGGAAAGATTCGCATGACATAATCATGATTGCCAAAGATAATGGTGAGCAATTTCTCAATAAATAAAAAACCAATAGGCGCTGCTTGGTGATAATCTAATAAATGAGTTAGTTCGCTAAAGTTTTTATGGACTATATTCAGCGCTAAAGAAGCTTCGTCTCCCCACAAAGAGCGGTTTTGAATATATATAAATAAGCGCAAGAATACACCGACAAAGATTATTCCCCACCATAAAAACTTGGACATCATAAATTTTTGTGTGAATTTCCACATTGTTTGCATACGAATTCCTCACTTTGTAGAAGTGTTTATATTATACTCTGATTGCCAAATTCACGATGCTATCATTTTTGGTAGTACGCATCTTATAAGGGAAAGTGCTGTCTTGTCATCATACATTCCAGGAAAATATATTTTTCATCTTTCAAGATAAGGTGCAGTCCCCGATCAAAACTATTTATAGGAGAAAAACATGACGAAAACTTGCTTTAACTGTAATACAAGCGAAAACGAAATCCCCTTGCTCGATTTACATTATAAGGAAAGCAAACTCTTTATTTGCCCGCGTTGTTTGCCGCAATTGATCCATAAACCTGCTAATCTGGTTGGCACACTCCCCGGTGCAGAAAATATCAAAGCAGCTGACGACGTTTAGAAAGAGCTCAACTTTTAACTTTCAACTTAAACTTGCGCCATGAAAAAACTCTCTTTTCTGACTCGCACATCCTTCCTGATCGGCGGTTTCTTCGCGCTTGATAAGGCTCTTGCTTTTTTGCGTTCGATCATTATTGCCCGGCAATTTGACCTAAGCTTCGAGCTTGATGCTTTCAATGTCGCCAACAATTTGCCCGATATGCTTTTTGCACTCATTTCTGGCGGGGCGATGTCTATGGCACTCATCCCCGTTTTGAGTGAGTATCTGGCAACGCGCGGTAGACCAGATGCATGGAAACTTTTTTCGCGTATCGCTAATTTGGCATTTTTGATTACAGCAACAGCTTCTGTCTTTATTGCCATTTTTGCCGAGCAAATTGTGCGAGCAGAGATCGGAATTGCGCCCGGCTTTGGAATTGAGCAGCAAGAAACCATTATTGCGCTGATGCGCCTGAACCTGATCGCGACGACTATTTTCTCTGTCAGTGGTTTGGTAATGGGTGGTTTGCAGGCAAATCAGCATTTTCTTTTGCCTGCCATGGCGCCCATGCTCTACAATATCGGGCAAATTTTTGGAGCCTTAGTTTTCTCGCCATCCGAGCCTTATACCTTCCTCGGCGTTACTTTCCCTGCGCTTGGTTTGGGTGTTTATGGGCTGGTATATGGCGTAATTCTTGGCGCAGCATTGCATCTTGGCATTCAAATTCCGGGCTTGGTTAAATATCAATTCCGTTGGACGCCCTCGATCACGATCAAAGATGAAGGCGTTATCAAAGCGCTCAAAATTATGGGGCCGCGCGTTATAACCATGCTTGGTATCCAACTCGTTTTTATTGCGCGTGATAACTTTGCATCTCGTTTCGATGAGATAGGAGCAGTCACAGCTCTTACCTATGGATGGATGATCATGCAAGTCCCCGAGACCTTATTAGGAACGGCGATAGCAACGGCTATTTTGCCGACTCTTTCGGAATATGCGGCTACGGATAATTGGACGAAGTTCCGCGAGACGGTAGAGAAAGCCGTCCGCGTGATGATCGCGCTCACGCTCCCCGCCGCTGCGATCTTGTCCGCTGGCTTGCTTCCGTTGGTACGCTTGGTCTTCGGCTTCGACGTGGGAGGTACACATCTCCTCACGTGGACAGCGCGCGCCTTCCTCCTGACACTGGCGGGATACGCCATTCAGGAAGTTTTATCGCGGGCATTTTATGCGCGTAAAGAGGCGCTTGTGCCCCTCGCGACGATTTTCCTGCGCTTTGGGCTCTATATTATTGCTGGGATCGTTGTCCTGAACTATTTCCCGCAATTGAGCGCGACAGGGCTTGCGTTGGCTGAATTAGCGGTAGCGGTTGAAGCGGCAGTGATGCTTTATCTAATGAACGCACGTTTACCCACGCGCGTTACGGCGCTTCCATCCCTCTTACGAGGATTAACAGCAGCTTTGCTCGGAGGTATATCCGCTTATCTTGTAGCACTCTATCTCCCCGGTGGGGCAGTAATAACTGCCATTGTCGGGATGCTGGTTGGCATAGGCGTTGCCTTGCCTATTATCTGGAAAGAAGTACGCCTTCTCTTTAATTTGTAAACGTGTATAATAGCCCCCATGTCTGAAACAACTGAATCAACACAACCAATGAAAGCGCAGAAAAAGATGCGCAGAAAACGATTTTGGATTACCCTTTTGGGCTTTATTATTATCATTGCCTTGGGGGTTTTTGGCGGATATAACTCTGGGATCAAGATACGCACTGATGCTGAAGCAACACAGATCTCGGCGTCTCTTGGCGTAGAATTTGAACGAGGTGCGATTGCTTTAGCAGAGGGGCGTTATGACCATGCTCGCCAACATTTTGAATATATCGTGCAGCACAACGCAAAATACCCCGGCGCAGCAGAGGGGATGGCAGAAGCGATTTTGGGGATGAGCTTTACAGCAACACCCGTGCCAACGTTGACCCCAACCTTGACTCCAACACCCGATATGCGTGGTGTGGAGGCGATCTTCGCGAACGCCGAATCCCTGATAAATGCCGGTGATTGGGCTAATGCTCTTGCTGCGCTTGATCAGCTTCGCAAGGAAGACCCTAACTATCGCACTGCCGAAGTAGATGGGATGTATTACTTTTCTTTGCGTCAAAATGGCTATCACAAAATCACGCAATTAGGCGATCTTGAAGGCGGGATTTACTATCTAACGCTGGCAGAGCGTTTTGGACCCCTTGATAGCACGGCAAATAATATGCGCGCCAATGCACGTCTTTATATTACGGCAGCTACTTTTTGGGAGATCAATTGGGAGCAGGCAGTGAACTACTTTGGTCAACTGGCTTCTTTTGCCCCAAATATCTGGGATGGTGCTTCGAATCAGACTGCGGGACAACGCCATTATTATGCGCTGATGCGTTATGGTGACCAACTCTATAATCAAAATAATGATGCTTGTGGTGCTTATGCTCAATACTCAAATGCGCTGGCTTATGGCGCACTGGATGATGTGGCTGCAAAAAATTCCAAGCAAGCCTATGATATCTGTTACCCGCCAACAGCAACGCCAGAGCCGACAGCAATTATCATTGTAGATACACCTACATATACACCCGTTCCATAACATATTGATCTCATGCCTGCCTGGGCTTTAGCTTTAATCTATTGGATACACATGCTTGCTACCGTGCTTTGGCTCGGTAGCCTTGCTTCTTTAAGTCTGCTGGTTTTGCCTGCTCTGCGCAAAGTGGACACAAAATCACAGGGGATATTGTTCGAAGCCATACAAAAACGGCTTGACCCGCTAGGCTGGTTTAGTCTTGCGCTCTTGCTCGTAACCGGAATGTTCCAAATGAGCGCAAACCCCAATTACGAAGGTTTTCTTGCCATCAGCGGACAATGGGCTTCATCCATTCTCATTAAACACATCTTTTTCGTGGCGATGATCGCTGTTAGTGCGGCACAGACTTGGTGGTTGCTCCCATCCATGCAACGAGCGATGCTGCGCCAGCAAAAGAGTGGAGATATGGCAGAAGTGGCAGCACTGCAAAAGCGCGAAGCGCTACTGCTGAATTTGAATTTGATTTTGGCGATTTTGGTTTTGGGGATGACCGCGCTGGCAAGGGCGGCATAATAGAACGCAGATTTTGTGGATCAAGCTGATTTCCACTGATTAAGAACCTTATATTTCGATATAAATATCATTTTTCCAGACAAAAACGATTAGATTTCAGTTCATTGCCCAAAATCCCAAAAATGAATTTTCGGCTCAGATATCAAATCCGTTTAAACGGATTTCCTGTCTAAGCAGAGATTTCAATCTCGCTGGGCAGCGGGCTGATATTTTTCTGAACACCTTTTTTTCAAATATACATTAGACGGCAATTGTGCGGAGATGTTTTTTGTAGAGCATTACGCCTACGATAGGTAGCACCAAGTTGACGCCAAGTCCGATCACGAGGTGGGGGTTCAGGAAAATATTTGGGAGCACATCCTGATTTACCAGATAAAGCACCGACCAAGCTCCCACAGGGATATTCAGCAGTAGGCTAATGACCAAGCCAGGGTTATAGCGTTTGCGGGCTTTGATCCCCAAAGCGATGTGGGAAACACTGGCGAAGAAGGAGAAGTAGGGAATCCACAATCCATATTGAAGGTTTTTAGCTGCGAGCAAGCCGAAAAGGGGCAGGGTGACCCAGATCAGCCCGACGTTGACATAGAAGATGAAATTCTCGTCAACGGGTTTGTCTTCGGTATCGAGTTTCAGGATATCGATGTTGAAAAATCGGGCGAAGCCGCCGGGGAAGATGTATTCTTCGGTTTCGTGGAGCATGTAGAGGGGCGTTTGCAGAAGCAATAGGAAGAGGACGAAGTCGGTATCTTTGACGAAGGCGAAAAGAAAGACAAAGAGGAAGATGGAGAGGATAAAGCCTGCTTTTGCCCAATCTCGTTTGAGCCAAGCGAAGTATTCTTTGAGTGTCATTTTATTTTCCTTTTTCTATTCAGAAGGTTGAAGCGCCGCCAAAAAGATGCGCAGAATTTCGTTGGTTATTCTTTCGATGGGAACTTCGGCGGGCAGCAGGTCTCTAACGGGATGCACGCCAATAGCGTAGCCAAAAAGCGTGCTTATAAAGGCCTGCGCTGTGGCTTGCGGATCAACCCCTTGCAGCTTGCCAGCTTTGATCTGTTTTTGGAAATAACGATCCAGCAGTTCGATCGTGCCGCTCGGATTTTGTGCGAGGGCTGTTTTCATCTCGGGGAAGTGGATCGATTCGAACATCAACATGCGGATGGCATCCTGCTGGGCGATGAAGAAACGCAGCGCATTCTCGCTGATGAGACGCAGATCCGCTTCGAGATCGTCGGTTAGCTGTGCTTCTAGAAATTCGAAGTTCACGCCGCCGCCAATTTTTGGGAGAACGGCTTGAAAAAGCGTCTGCTTATCACCAAAATGACGAAAGAGGGTCACCTCGGCGACACCGGCTTTATCAGCAATTCCTTGCGTGGTGGTGCGGGCATAGCCGAGGCTTTGAAAAGACTCTGCTGCCGCGTCAAGGATGCGCTGGCGGGCTTTCTTTTTTAGGGGAGTGGGTGTATTTGACATAAGAATTAAAATGTAAGCATTCACTTACATTTTAGGCACTTTTTGAGAATTGTCAAGAGAAAGAATTGTTAAACCAAAGAGACCGAGTGTTTTTAAAACACTCGGTCTCTCTTCTTTTACTCAGATTGGCTTGATCTTGGAGATTGAAAGTTTAGCGCTAATTTTTCTGCTTTGCTTACAAGATACTCATTACCCATTCCAGTAGGGTGAGAAAAACTTCGTCGCCTTTCTAAACCTTGACCAACATTTTTCCTATATTTTCTCCAGTAAACAACCCAATAAACGCACTCGGCGTATTTTCTATTCCTTCAATGATCGTTTCTTCCCACTTTAGTTTTCCTTCGCCTATCCACTTCACCATATCAGATTGGAATTGCGGTAACTGATCGTTGTGATCGGATACGATAAATCCTTGAAGCAATAAACGCTTACCGATTATAGACGTCAAGTTTCTTGGGCCTGGTTGTAGTTCCGTATTATTGTATTGAGAGATCATCCCGCAGACAGGTATTCGACCAAAGGGATTCATATTGGTTAGCACTGCCTCCAAGTGTTCGCCGCCTACGTTTTCAAAGTAGACGTCAATACCATTCGGACATTGTTTTTGTAACTCAACTGTTAAATTGTCAACTTTTTTGTAGTTGAAGGCACCATCTATACCAATGTCATTTAGTAGCCATTCCACTTTTCGGTCTGAACCCGCGCTTCCTATCACTCTGCAACCTTTGATTTTTGCGATCTGACAAACGATAGAGCCTACTGCCCCTGAAGCAGCGGATACATAAACTGTTTCATTCTCTTTTAGTTTTCCAATATTTAGCAATCCAACATAAGCCGTCATTCCCGGCATCCCGAGCGCACCGAGGAAAGATTGAACTGGAGCAATCGAAGGGTCTACTTTTGTCAGACCAACGCCATCGGAAAGAAAATATTCTCGCCAACCTGCAAAATTCAATACATAATCCCCTTCTTGAAACTGATCTGATCTGGACTGAATAACTTGACCGATTGAACCACCGGAAATTGCCTCCCCGATTTGAAATGCAGGGATGTAACTATCGCCATCATACATCCTTCCCCGCATATATGGGTCAACAGAAAGATACTCATTTTGAACCAGAATTTCACCATCTTTTGGTTCCGGCACAGAGACTTGTACTACTTCAAAGTCACTTACACTCGGGACGCCTAATGGACGATTTTTCAGCTGAACTTCTCGACTAATCATTTCTTTCATCTTCACCTCTACTAATTTAACTCGTTCAATAAAGTGGTGGCTGCTAACTTCCCTAATTCATTAGCGGCCAGGGGACTTGCGCCTGTTATCAACTTTCGATCAACCTGCGTCGTATTATCAGACTTATTATTGACAATAATAGCACCTAATTCCGTAAGTTTTGTGCTTAACTCCCAAGGCATATGGCCGGGCAAATATCCGATCATAGGTGTTTGTTTATCAACAGCGTCGGGGAACACTGCCATTTTGTACCCTGTATAAATGAATTCCTGGTCATTTAGAGTCGTTGCTAAAAAGGAACCGGGTCCATGGCAAAGACTTATGGTGAACAAATCATTTTCATGAGCCCAATTCAACACTTTCCCTACATTTTGATCATCAGGAATGCCTAACATAGCGCCATGTCCACCAGGTACAAAAACGGCTGCATAGGACGATGGGGTGGTTAATGAAGTGCTCACAAATTCCTGCAAGCTTTTTGGTTCTTCAAAACGTGATTTATATTCATTGTAGATGCCCATAACATGTTCATCTTCATTTGGCATAGCCCACATCTCAAAAACTACGGGCTTGCCTGTTGGCGTTGCAATTTCAAGATCAAAACCGGCATTTTTAAGATGCAGCATGGGAAGCAAGGCTTCTACTGGATGATTACCTGTAGAAAAGAATTTACCATTCTGCATTTCCATGTTTTTTTCTTCAGTAAAAATCACCAATACTTTTGACTTATTCCCTTCGTATTTTGTGTATGTAATATTTTCAAAATCAGTTTTAGCAACAGTTGCTACCTTGTTTTTGCGCCCATAGACCGCCTTTCTATTCGACGCTAAAAAATGAACG